>NZ_JBEZLW010000003.1:309620-379900 GCF_040652395.1 Streptomyces sp. NPDC048269 | reverse complement strand
CCAGATGTGGAAGCCCGGTAACGGGTGAAGCTGACTGGTACTAATAGGCCGAGGGCTTGTCCTCAGTTGCTCGCGTCCACTGTGTTAGTTCTGAAATAACGAACAGCTGTGAAAACACCAGCGTTCAAATTTCATAGTGTTTCGGTGGTCATAGCGTTAGGGAAACGCCCGGTTACATTCCGAACCCGGAAGCTAAGCCTTTCAGCGCCGATGGTACTGCAGGGGGGACCCTGTGGGAGAGTAGGACGCCGCCGAACAACCCGCCCTTTTAGCTCAGTCGGTAGAGCGTCTCCATGGTAAGGAGAAGGTCAACGGTTCGATTCCGTTAAAGGGCTCCAACAAAGAAGGCCCCCGCCTATTGGCGGGGGCCTTTTTGCGTTCATGGGCTCACTTCACGCAGCTGGCCGGCCGCCGCGTCGATGAACGTGCGCACAGCCTGCTCGAACCCGGACTCGATCACGATGACCGCCTGCCGGTCCTCCGCGTGGGTGATCTCACCGACCTTGGCGGACACGGCCTCCATCAGCCGACGCAATTGCGGATCGTCGGCCACCAGCTGGAGGCGGAACGCGGCTGTCTCGGCCGCGGCACCCAGGCGGTCACTCTCCAGGAGGGCCGCCAGCAACGATTCTTCGTCGCGTGGGGAGCGGCGCTGGCGGAACCACAAGGTGATCTTCGCGCGTTTGAGATCCGTGACCGCCGCCGCGTAGCCGCTGTACGCGGCGAGCCGCTCCTGGCGCAGTCGCTCCCGACGGGCCACGGCCTCCGCGCGTTCGGCCGTGCGGCGCTGGAACAGGTAGGTGGTCAAGGAGCCGATCAAGGTGCCTGCGACGGCCACCACGCTGGTCAAGACTGTGTCCACGGTGGTGAGTTGAGCACACCGTGGACACTCATGGCCAGAGGCCGGAACCTAGTCGCCTTCGCGCTGATGCGGGACGCGGAAGGCCAGGATGGCCATGTCGTCCGAGGCCGGTTCGGCCGCGAAGCGTTCCACCGCGCGCAGGACACGGGAGGCGACCGCGCCCGCCGTGAGGCCCGTACACGTCGTGAGGACCTCCGCGAGACCGTCATCGCCGAGCATGCGGGTGCCCTCGCGGCGCTCGGTCACGCCGTCCGTGACGCAGAGCAGCACGTCGCCGGGGTCCAGGGTGAGCGTCTGCTCGTAGAGGTCCAGGTCGTCGATCACGCCCAGCAGGGGCTGCGGGTCGGCGGCCGGGGTGACGTCGCCGTTCGGGCGCAGGCGCAGCGGCAGCGGGTGGCCGGCGCAGACGACCTTCATCAGGGCGCCGCCGTCGGGCTGGGGGTGGAGTTCCCCGTAGAGGAGCGTCAGGAAGCGGCTGCGGGCGCCCTCGTCGAGGATGGCCGCGTTGAGCCGCTCCAGGACCGCCGGGCCGCCGAGGCCCTCGCGGGCCAGGAGGCGCAGGGCATGGCGGGCCAGGCCGGTGACGGCGGCCGCCTCGGGGCCCGTACCGCAGACGTCGCCGATGGCGAAGCCGTACGCGCCGTCGCGGATCGGGAAGACGTCGTAGAAGTCGCCGCCCACCTCGTTGCCCTCGCCGGCCGCGCGGTAGATGACCTCGACCTCCATGCCGGGGATCGCGGGGGAGCCGGGCGGGAGCAGGCTGCGCTGGAGGGAACGGCTGATGGCCGTGCGCTCCGAGTAGAGGCGGGCGTTGTCGAGGGCGAGGGCGGCCCGGCGGGAGAGGTCCTCGGCGAGTTCGAGGATCTCCTGGCGGAAGTGCTCCTCGCTGGGCTTGCCGAGGGTGAGCATGCCGATCACGCGGTTGCGGGCGAGGAGGGGGAGGACCACCGTCTCGCCGCCGACCGCGTGAGCCGTCTCCGGCCAGGGACGGGCGCCGGCTTCCCGGACCGGCTCGGGCGGGCTGACCCGGGAGAGCAGGTCCTTGAGGCCGTCGATGCGTTCCTCGTCCTCGTGGAGGACGTAGGAGAGGTACGGGTCCGAGGACTGGTCGGCGATGGTGTAGACGGCGCACCAGGTGGCAAGGGTGGGGACGGTCATCTGGGCCATGAGCGCCAGGGTCTGGTCCCGGTCCAGGGTGCCCGCCAGCAGGTCGGAGGCCTCGACGAGGAAGGACAGGGAGCCACGGCGCAGCCGTTCCAGCTCGCCGAGGCGGGCGGACTCGACGGCGAGGGCGATCCGGTCCGCGGCGAACTGGAGGCGCAGTGCCTGCTCGTTGGAGTACCGGCCGGGAACCTCGGCGGCGACACCGAGGGAGCCCGTCAGGCGGCCTTCGACCTTGAGGGGCACGGTCACCACGGAGCGCATGCCGGTGGACTCCAGGAGCGGGACGGCTCCGGGGACGGCGGCGAGGTCGTCGTGGACGGCGGGCATGCGGGCGGAGCCGTACCGGCTGGTGCCGGCTTCGACGGGGACGCGGGCGAAGCGCTGGCGGGTGGAGGGCAGGCCGGTGGTCGCGCGGACCTCCAGCTCGGTCTCGTCGTCGGTGGCCAGCAGCAGGAAGGCGGCGTCGGCGTCGAGGAGGTCGCGGGCCCGTTCGACGGTGCGCTGCAGGAGGCCGTCGAGGTCGTCGGGGGCGGGGGAGCCGATGAAGACCTCGAAGGGGTCCGCGGGGCGGGGCTCGGTGAGCTGGCCGCCGTCGCTGGGGACGCGTACGGGGGTCTGGAGCAGGGCGCGTTCGTCGTCGTGGACGAGGAGGCAGACGATGGAGGGCTCCCCGTGGGCATCGCGTACCCGCAGGTGTGAGGCGTAAACGGGGATGACGCGGCCGTCGGCGCCGCGGATGCCGTAGCTGCCCTCCCAGCGCGACAGGCGCAGGGCCTCGGCGATGCCGGTGCCGGTGCCGGGTGTCTGGGGCCAGGCGGCGAGCTCGGCGAGCGGGCGGCCGACGGCCTTCTCGGCGGGGTAGCCGAAGATGTGCTCGGCGTCCTCGTTCCAGGCGGAGACGGTGTCGGCGGAGTCGATCTGGAGGACGGCCACGCGGACCCGGCTGTCGGCGAGGGGAAGCAGCTGGTCGGGGACGAGGGGCCCCGCGGAGCGGGTACCGACCGGCCGGTCCGGGAGGTCGAGGCGGAACCACACGTGTTTGTGGGTGGAGGTGTACTCGACGCCCCAGCGGGTGGCGAGGGCGGCGCAGAGCATCAGGCCGCGGCCGTTCTCCCGGTCGGGGTCGGCGTACGGGCGCTCGCCGGGGTGCTGGAGGGGCAGCTCGCGCTCCGGGTAACGGTCGGCGACCTCGACCCGTACGCCGTCCTCGGCGCGCAGGCACAGGACCTCGGCCCGGGTTCCGGCGTGGACCACGGCATTGGTGACGAGCTCGCTGGTGAGCACCACCGCGTCGTCGACGATGTCCGCGAAGCCCCATCCCTGCAGGGTGTCGCGGACGAACGCGCGGGCAGCGGCGACCGAGCGCCCGAGGGGATCGAAGCTGGCAGCCGCCCGTGCCGTGATCACGATTCTCCTTCGACGCGGTTGGACATCGAGTGCCAGGTTACTTACCTTCACGGTCGGCATGGTGCCGTCGTCGGGGAATCCACCCGCAGGGTACGGCCGGTGTGCGATGGTGCCGAAGTGTTATGGCCGGGTTCGGCCAGGGTGAAACACTGGGCAGGCTTGAAGAGCCGGGCAGGCACACTCGACGCCCGGTGGAACAGCGGTCGACCCTTTCGGGAGGGACACGGTGGAGTCTGGCGCAGCGGTGCGACGTACGGGAACGCGGCCGAAGGGCGGGCGGTCCCGGCGGAGCGGTACGACAGAGGTCGATACCGCCGCCCTGAACCGGCTGCTCACGGCCCTGGTGTCGATGCGGGACGGGAACTTCCGCAAGCGGCTGACGGTGTCCGGCGAGGGCGTGATGGCGGAGATCGCCGCCGTCTACAACGAGGTCGCCGACCGCAATCTGCACCTGACCGGGGAGCTGTCCCGGGTACGGCGGATGGTGGGCCGCGAGGGCAAGCTGAGCGAACGGCTGGAAACAGGTGCCTGTGAAGGCTCCTGGGCGGCCGCGATCGACGCCTCGAACCAGCTGGTGGACGATCTCGCCCGGCCGGTGTCCGAGGTGGGCCGGGTGCTGTCGGCGGTGGCCGAGGGCGATCTGGACCAGCGGATGGACCTGCGGACGCAGGCCCCGGAGGGGGCCGGGCATCCGCTGCGCGGGGAGTTCCTGAAGGTCGGGCGCACGGTCAACAACCTGGTCGACCAGCTGTCCGCGTTCACCGACGAGGTGACGCGCGTGGCGCTGGAGGTGGGTACCGAGGGCAAGCTCGGCGGTCAGGCCCAGGTGCGCGGAATGTCCGGTTCCTGGAAGGATCTGACCGACTCCGTCAACACGATGGCGTACCGGCTCACCGCTCAGGTGCGTGATATCGCTCTCGTCACGACGGCTGTGGCCAAGGGTGATCTGTCGCGCAAGGTCACGGTGCACGTGGCCGGCGAGATGCTCCAGCTGAAGAACACCGTGAACACCATGGTGGACCAGCTGTCCTCATTCTCCTCCGAGGTGACCCGCGTCGCCCGCGAGGTGGGTACGGAGGGTGAGCTTGGCGGCCAGGCGAAGGTGCCCGGGGTCGCGGGTGTGTGGAAGGACCTGACCGACTCCGTCAACACGATGGCCGGGAACCTGACGGCCCAGGTGCGCGGGATCGCGCAGGTGACGACGGCGGTCGCGAACGGCGATCTGTCGCAGAAGGTCCGGGTGAGCGCGCGCGGCGAGGTCGCGCAGCTGGCCGAAACGATCAACCAGATGACCGAGACGCTGCGTACGTTCGCGGACGAGGTCACGCGCGTGGCCAGCGAGGTCGGGGCCAAGGGAACACTCGGTGGCCAGGCGCAGGTGCCGGGGGCCGCGGGGACGTGGAAGGACCTCACCGATTCGGTGAACACGGTCTTCCGCAACCTCACCACGCAGGTGCGGGACATCGCGACGGTGACGACGGCGGTGGCCAACGGCGATCTGTCGCAGAAGGTCACCGTCGATGTGGCCGGCGAGATGCTGGAGCTGAAGAACACCGTCAACACGATGGTGGACCAGCTCCAGTCCTTCGGTGCGGAAGTGACGCGAGTGGCCCGTGAGGTCGGCGTCGAGGGTGAGCTGGGCGGCCAGGCGCAGGTGCCGGGGGCCGCGGGGACGTGGAAGGACCTCACCGATTCGGTGAACACCGCTTTCCGCAACCTCACCGGTCAGGTCCGCAACATCGCGCAGGTGACGACGGCGGTGGCCAACGGCGACCTGTCGCAGAAGGTCACCGTGGACGTCTCCGGCGAGATGCTCCAGCTGAAGAACACCGTGAACACGATGGTGGACCAGCTGTCGTCCTTCGCCGACCAGGTCACGCGCATGGCGCGGGACGTGGGTACGGAGGGCCGGCTCGGCGGTCAGGCCCGGGTCGAGGGGGTGTCCGGCACGTGGAAGGAGCTCACCGACTCCGTCAACTTCATGGCCGGCAACCTGACCTCCCAGGTGCGGCAGATCGCCCAGGTGACGACGGCGGTCGCGCGCGGTGATCTCTCCCAGAAGATCGACGTGGACGCCCGGGGCGAGATCCTGGAGCTGAAGAACACCATCAACACGATGGTCGACCAGCTCTCGGCCTTCGCCGAGCAGGTGACCCGGGTGGCCCGGGACGTGGGTACGGAAGGCCGCCTCGGCGGGCAGGCGCAGGTGCCCGGGGTGGCCGGCGTATGGCGTGACCTGACGGACTCGGTGAACGGCATGGCCGGGAACCTGACCTCGCAGGTGCGCAACATCGCGCAGGTCGCCACGGCGGTGGCGCGCGGTGACCTGTCGCAGAAGATCGACGTGGACGCCCGGGGCGAGATCCTGGAGCTGAAGAACACCCTCAACACGATGGTCGACCAGCTCTCGAACTTCGCGGAGCAGGTGACGAGGGTCGCCCGCGAAGTGGGTACCGAGGGCATCCTGGGCGGTCAGGCGGAGGTGAAGGGTGTCTCCGGCACCTGGAAGGACCTCACCCAGTCCGTCAACTTCATGGCGAACAACCTGACGTCGCAGGTGCGCAACATCGCCGAGGTGACGACGGCGGTCGCGACGGGCGACCTGTCGAAGAAGATCACCGTCGACGCGAAGGGCGAGATCCTCGAACTCGTCACCACCGTGAACACGATGGTCGACCAGCTGTCCTCGTTCGCCGAGCAGGTGACGCGAGTGGCCCGCGAGGTGGGTTCCGAGGGCATTCTGGGTGGTCAGGCCAGGGTGCGCGGGGTCACGGGCATCTGGAAGGACCTCACCGACAACGTCAACCTGATGGCGAACAACCTGACGTCCCAGGTGCGCAACATCTCCCAGGTCTCGTCGGCCGTCGCCAACGGCGACCTGACGAAGAAGGTCACCGTCGAGGCGCGCGGCGAGGTCGCGCAGCTCGCCGACACCGTCAACACGATGGTGAAGACCCTGTCGTCCTTCGCCGACGAGGTCACGCGCGTGGCCCGTGAGGTGGGCACGGAGGGCCGCCTCGGCGGCCAGGCGCACGTACCGGGTGTTTCCGGGACGTGGAAGGACCTCACCGACTCGGTGAACTTCATGGCCTCGAACCTCACCGGCCAGGTGCGGCAGATCGCCATGGTCACGACCGCCATCGCCAAGGGCGACATGACCAAGAAGATCGACATCGACGCCCGGGGCGAGATCCTGGAGCTCAAGACCACGATCAACACGATGGTCGACCAGCTGTCGTCCTTCGCCGACCAGGTCACGCGGGTGGCCCGCGAGGTGGGTACGGAGGGCATCCTGGGCGGCCAGGCGCGCGTCCGGGACGTCGACGGCACCTGGCGGGACCTGACGGAGTCCGTGAACGAGATGGCCGGGAACCTCACCCGGCAGGTGCGCGCGATCGCGGCCGTGGCCACCGCGGTGACCCGCGGCGACCTGAGCCTGAAGGTCGACGTGGACGCGGCGGGCGAGATCCAGGTCCTGCAGGACAACATCAACACGATGATCGTCAACCTGCGCGACACCACCCTGGCCAACAAGGAGCAGGACTGGCTCAAGGGCAACCTGGCCCGGATCTCCGCGTTGATGCAGGGCCGCCGCGAGCTCGACGACGTGGCCTCGCTGATCATGAGCGAGCTCACCCCGGTGGTCTCGGCGCAGCACGGCGCCTTCTTCCTGGCGCTGCCGGCCGGGGGCACCAACGAGTTCGGGACGGAGGGCGGCGCGGACGGCTCGTACGAGCTGCGGATGCGCGGGAGTTACGCGTACGCCGGAGGCCAGGTGCCCACTTCCTTCCGGCCCGGGGAGGGGCTGATCGGGACCGTCGCCGAAGAGAAGCGGACGATCCTGGTCGAGAACACTCCGCCCGGTTACCTGAAGATCTCCTCGGGGCTCGGTGAGGCGCCGCCGGCGCACGTGATCGTGCTGCCGGTGCTCTTCGAGGGGAAGGTGCTCGGCGTCATCGAGCTGGCGTCCTTCACGCCCTTCACCCAGATCCAGAAGGACTTCCTCAGCCAGATCGCCGAGATGATCGGTACGAGCGTCAACACCATCAGCGTCAACTCCAAGACGGAGATGCTGCTGAAGCAGTCGCAGGAGATGACCGAGCAGCTGCGCGAGCGCTCCGACGAGTTGGAGAACCGGCAGAAGGCCCTCCAGGCCGCCAACGCGGAGCTGGAGGAGAAGGCCGAGCTGCTGGCCCAGCAGAACCGGGACATCGAGGTGAAGAACACCGAGATCGAGGAGGCCCGGCAGGTCCTGGAAGAGCGCGCCGAGCAGCTCGCGGTCTCGATGCGCTACAAGTCCGAGTTCCTGGCGAACATGTCGCACGAACTGCGGACCCCGCTCAACTCGCTGCTGATCCTGGCCAAGCTGCTCGCCGACAACGCGGACGAGAACCTCTCGCCGAAGCAGGTGGAGTTCGCCGAGACCATCCACGGCGCGGGCTCGGACCTGCTCCAGCTGATCAACGACATCCTGGACCTGTCGAAGGTCGAGGCCGGGAAGATGGACGTCTCGCCGACGCGGATCGCGCTGGTCCAGCTCGTGGACTACGTGGAGGCGACCTTCCGGCCGCTGACCGCGGAGAAGGGGCTCGACTTCTCGGTACGGGTCTCTCCGGAGCTGCCGGCCACGCTGCACACCGACGAGCAGCGGCTGCTCCAGGTGCTGCGCAACCTGCTGTCCAACGCGGTGAAGTTCACCGATACCGGGGCGGTGGAGCTGGTGATCCGGCCGGCCGGGGCCGATGTGCCGACGGCGATCCGCGAGCAGCTGCTGGAGGCCGGTTCGCTGCGGGAGGCCGACGCGGACCTGATCGCCTTCTCGGTGACCGACACCGGGATCGGGATCGCGGCGAGCAAGATGCTGGTGATCTTCGAGGCGTTCAAGCAGGCCGACGGGACGACGAGCCGCAAGTACGGGGGTACGGGCCTGGGCCTGTCCATCAGCCGGGAGATCGCCCGGCTGCTGGGTGGAGAGATCCACGCGGCCAGCGAGCCCGGCCGCGGATCGACCTTCACGCTGTACCTGCCGCTGCACCCGAGCGAGCTGCCCCCGCAGGGGTACGCGCCGCCCACGCCCGGCGGCGGGCGCGCCGAGCTGTACCGCAGGCCGGCCGAGGACGCCAGGCCCGCGCTGCCGCCGGCCCCGGTGGCGCCCGTACCGGCGGCTCCGGCACAGGCTCAGCCGGCCCGGGCCGAGCGGGCGGCTCTGCCGGGCTCCGAGCAGGCCGGACAGGGCCAGGGCGGCGCCGCGCTGTTCCGGCGGCGGCGCAAGGCGCTGAGCGACCTGGAGCCCCGTACGGCGGTCCCGTGGCAGCCGGGCGCGGTGGGGGCCGAGGACGCCTGGGGTAACGCGGAGGCGGAGCTTCCGGCTGCGCCCCGGACGTACGACTTCCACAGCGAGAAGGTGCTCATCGTGGACGACGACGTGCGCAACGTCTTCGCGCTGACCAGCGTGCTGGAGCAGCACGGCCTGGCCGTGCTGTACGCGGAGAACGGGCGGGAGGGCATCGAGGTCCTGGAGCAGCACGACGACGTGACGGTCGTGCTGATGGACATCATGATGCCGGAGATGGACGGCTACGCGACGACCTCGGCGATCCGGCGGATGCCGCAGTTCGCGGGGCTGCCGATCATCGCGCTGACGGCGAAGGCGATGAAGGGGGACCGGGAGAAGGCGATCGACTCCGGTGCTTCCGACTACGTCACCAAGCCGGTCGACCCGGACTATCTGCTGTCGGTGATGGAGCAGTGGATGCGCGGGAAGTGATCACCGGGGGAGCGGATCGACCCCGGTTGCTGACTGACCGTGCCCGAGGCGGTGTGGGAGGTCGGCAAACGGGGAACCTTCTGGTCTCCCCACACGTTTCTGCTTCGTGCACAGTGACATCTTGGTGACAGGGTGTGGCGATCTCGGGACTGGGGCTACGATGACCGGCACAAGGACGGACGGCGCAAGGATGCCGTCCTCTGGGGCGGGGCCCGGCGTACAGGCCGGAGCCAGGAGCCGGGGAGGCCCCATGCCGGGGCGAGGAGGACAGGGCATGGTGCAGAAGGCCAAGATCCTCCTGGTCGACGACCGGCCGGAGAATCTGCTGGCGCTGGAGGCCATCCTCTCCGCGCTCGATCAGACACTGGTCCGGGCGTCGTCCGGGGAGGAAGCGCTCAAGGCGCTGCTGACGGACGATTTCGCGGTCATCCTGCTGGATGTGCAGATGCCGGGAATGGACGGATTCGAAACCGCCGCGCACATCAAGCGGCGGGAGCGGACCCGGGACATCCCGATCATCTTCCTGACCGCGATCAACCACGGTCCGCACCACACTTTCCGCGGTTACGCGGCGGGAGCGGTGGACTACATCTCCAAGCCCTTCGACCCGTGGGTGCTGCGGGCCAAGGTCTCGGTCTTCGTGGAGCTGTACACGAAGAACTGCCAGCTGCGGGAGCAGGCGGCCCTGCTGCGGCTCCAGCTGGAGGGCGGCGGTTCGAACGGTGTGGACGGCAGCAAGGAGACGGCCGGCCTGCTGGCCGAGCTCTCCGCGCGACTCGCGGCGGTCGAGGAGCAGGCAGAGGCGCTGACCAAGCAGCTCGGCGAGGACTCGGCCGAGGCGGCGGTGGTGGCGACCGCGGCGCATCTGGAACGCAAGCTGACCGGACTGCGGCGGGCGCTCGACGCGCTGGAGCCCGGAACCGGCGGGGGAGCGCCCGTACTGCCGCTGCAGGGCTGAGCGGGAAGCGGTCTGGCGGTGCGTCAGGTCTGGTGGTGCGTCAAAACGGCCACGGGACGGGCGACACGAACGGGTGAAGGGGTGGGCACGCGTGTCCACCGCCGGGGACACCGGTAATCTCGGGCCCATGGCCTCACGTACGTCCGGCAAGGGTTCCCAGAGCACCGCGGGCACCGCGAAGGGCCGCACCGGCCGTACGTCGGCGCCGGCGAAGAAGGCGGCTCCGGTGCGCAAGCCCCCCGCGAAGAAGGCCGCCGCCAGGCGCGCCCCCGTCAAGAAGGTCGCCCCCAAGCCCGCGCCGTCCCCGACCGGGGGCGTGGTGCGGCTGGTGCGCGCCCTCTGGCTGGGCTGCGCGCACGCGGTCGGCGCGATCTTCCGGGGGATCGGCCAGGGTGCCAGGAACCTCGACCCCGCCCACCGCAAGGACGGCCTCGCGCTGCTCCTGCTCGCCCTCGCGCTGATCGTCGCCGCCGGAACCTGGTCGAATCTGAGCGGACCCGTCGGCGATCTCGTCACCATGCTGATCACCGGTGCCTTCGGGCGACTGGATCTGCTCGTGCCGATCCTGCTCGGCGTCATGGCGGTGCGCTTCATCCGCCATCCCGAGCAGGCCGACGCCAACGGCCGGATCGGCATCGGGCTGTCCGCCCTCGTCATCGGGGTCCTGGGCCTGGTCCACATCGCCTGCGGGGCACCGGGCCGGGACGAGGGCACCACCGCCATGCAGAACGCGGGCGGGCTCATCGGCTGGGGCGCCTCCAAGCCGCTGATCTTCACCATGGGCGCGCCGCTGGCCGTGCCGATGCTGGTGCTGCTCACGGTCTTCGGGCTGCTGGTGGTCACCGCGACCCCGGTCAATGCGATTCCGCAGCGGCTGCGGCGGCTCGGGATCAGGCTCGGGATCATCGCCCCGAACGAGTACGACGAGGGCTACGGGGAGGACGGGGGCGTCTCCGCCGACCGGCACGACGCGGAGCGGTGGAGGGCCCGTACGGGAGCCGGCGAGACGGGCACCGCCGACCCGGTGGACGCCGCCGAGGAGGAAGCCCTCGCCCGTCGGCGCCGTCCCAAGCGCGTCCCGTCCCGGCCGGCCATGGACCGGGAGATGGACGCCGTCGACGTGGCCGCGGCCGCCGCCGCCGCGCTGGACGGGGTGGTCTACGGGGGGCTGCCGCCCTCCCCGCTCGTCGCCGACCTCACCCAGGGGATCTCCGCCCCGCGGGAGGCCGGGGAGAACACCGCTCCCGTGCCGCCCGCGCGCGAGGAGCGCCCCGTGCCGTCCACGGCCGCGCAGCCTCCGGCCGTCGGCGATCAGCCGCACGCCACCACCGCCGCGGCCTCCGGGACGCTGTCGGTGCCGGACCTGACCAAGGCTCCGCCGGAGAACCAGCCCCTGCCGCCGCGTGCCGAGCAGCTCCAGCTGCGCGGGGACATCACGTACGCGCTGCCTTCGCTGGACCTGCTGGAGCGGGGCGGGCCGGGCAAGACCCGCAGTGCCGCCAACGACGCCGTCGTCGCCTCGCTCAGCAACGTCTTCATGGAGTTCAAGGTCGACGCGAAGGTCACCGGCTTCACCCGGGGCCCGACGGTCACCCGGTACGAGGTGGAGCTGGGCCCGGCGGTGAAGGTGGAGCGGATCACCGCGCTCGCCAAGAACATCGCCTATGCCGTGGCCTCGCCGGACGTGCGGATCATCAGCCCGATCCCGGGCAAGTCGGCGGTCGGCATCGAGATCCCGAACACCGACCGTGAGATGGTCAACCTGGGCGACGTCCTGCGGCTCGCGGACGCGGCCGAGGACGACCACCCGATGCTGGTGGCGCTCGGCAAGGACGTCGAGGGCGGCTACGTCATGGCCAACCTCGCCAAGATGCCGCACGTGCTGGTGGCCGGAGCCACCGGCTCCGGAAAGTCCTCCTGCATCAACTGCCTGATCACCTCCGTCATGGTCCGCGCGACTCCGGAGGACGTCCGGATGGTGCTGGTGGACCCCAAGCGGGTGGAGCTGACCGCGTACGAGGGCATCCCGCACCTGATCACGCCGATCATCACCAACCCCAAGCGGGCCGCCGAGGCGCTCCAGTGGGTCGTACGCGAGATGGACCTGCGCTACGACGATCTGGCCGCCTTCGGCTACCGGCACATCGACGACTTCAACCAGGCCATCCGGGACGGCAAGATCAAGCTGCCGCCGGGCAGCGAGCGGGAGCTCAGCCCGTACCCGTACCTCCTGGTGATCGTCGACGAGCTCGCCGACCTGATGATGGTGGCCCCGCGCGACGTCGAGGACTCGATCGTCCGCATCACCCAGCTGGCCCGCGCGGCCGGGATCCACCTGGTGCTGGCGACCCAGCGTCCGTCGGTGGACGTGGTCACCGGCCTGATCAAGGCGAACGTGCCCTCGCGCCTGGCCTTCGCCACCTCCTCGCTCGCGGACAGCCGGGTCATCCTGGACCAGCCGGGCGCGGAGAAGCTGATCGGTAAGGGCGACGGGCTGTTCCTGCCGATGGGGGCGAACAAGCCGGTCCGCCTGCAGGGCGCCTTCGTCACCGAGGACGAGATCGCCGGGATCGTGCAGCACTGCAAGGACCAGATGGCGCCCGTCTTCCGGGACGACGTCACGGTCGGGCAGAAGCAGAAGAAGGAGATCGACGAGGACATCGGCGACGACCTGGACCTGCTGTGCCAGGCGGCCGAGCTGGTCGTCTCCACCCAGTTCGGCTCCACCTCGATGCTCCAGCGCAAGTTGCGGGTGGGCTTCGCCAAGGCCGGGCGGCTCATGGACCTCATGGAATCGCGGGGGATCGTCGGCCCGAGCGAGGGTTCGAAGGCGCGCGACGTCCTGCTGAAGGCCGATGAGCTGGACGGAGTACTCGCCGTCATCCGTGGGGAGGCACAACCGTAAGATGCTTCAATTTTGAGGAAATGCCGGGCAACCGTTTCCCTTGGGCTCGCGTCCAGTTGAAGGAAGGTGGCGGCACCGCGCACGGGATGGTCACGGGCGCAGGGCCGCCGCACCGGAGGCGACCCTTCCGCGCCATTCGGATGGCGTAGGAAGTGCACCCTCCGGTTGCTCCACCCTTTCGTCACCCCCCTAGACTGGACATCCAGCAGGTGGCTACACGCTCGAAAGGCGCCCTCGTGTCCATCGGCAACTCCAACTCCCCCGAAGAAGACCGGCCTTCGACCGACGACCGGTCCGAGGACCGCATCGTCGAACGTTCCGTCGAAGCACCGTCCATCGGGACGGCCCTCAAGAAGGCCCGGATCGCCGCCGGGCTCACCGTCGACGAGGTCAGTTCCACCACCCGCGTGCGCATCCCGATCCTGCACGCGATCGAAGAGGACGACTTCACCCGCTGCGGCGGCGATGTCTACGCCCGCGGCCACATCCGTACGCTCGCCCGCGCCGTACGCCTCGATCCGGAACCCCTGGTCGAGGCCTACGACGCGGCCCACGGCGGCCGGCCGGCACCCACCCCCGCCGCGCCGATGTTCGAAGCCGAGCGGATCCGCCCGGAGAAGCAGCGGCCCAACTGGACCGCCGCGATGGTCGCCGCCATCGTCGCCGTGATCGGCTTCGTGGGCTTCACCGCCTTCGGCGGCGGCGACGAGAAGGCCAAGCGGCCGGTGGCGGAAGGTTCCGTCGCCCCGAAGCCCGCGCCCAAGCAGTCCGGCGGCAAGCCGACTGCCCAGCCCCCACAGACCCCGCAGGCGCCCAAGCCGGAGCCTTCCGACAGCGCCATCGCCGCCGCGCCCAAGGACCTCGTCACGGTCGTCCTGACGGCCGACACCGGCGAGAGCTGGATCTCCGCGAAGGACTCCACCGGCCGGCTCCTCTTCGACGGCACCCTCATCCAGGGTGAGTCGAAGACCTTCACGGACAAGGAGTCCGTCGACCTCGTGCTCGGCGACGCCGGGGCCGTGAAGCTCTTCGTGAACGGCAAGGAGATCAAGGACGACTTCCAGCCGGGCCAGGTGGAACGTCTCACATACACGAAGGAAGACCCCCTCCAGGGGCAGCCCCAGGCGGGCTGACAGGAGGCCGCCCTAGGGCGGAACGCTTTGATCCGGATCCCCGGGGTGCTGTGCGGTGTCTGCCGCCGGCCCCGGGGATCTTGCTGTAAGGGGGCTTGAGGCGGGGGCCGCCGCCGGGACGAAGTAGTCTTGAGTCCATGCCCGAACGCCGTACCGTCGCCCTTGTCACTCTTGGCTGCGCCCGTAACGAGGTGGACTCGGAGGAGCTCGCAGGCCGCTTGGCGGCGGATGGCTGGGAGCTCGTCGAGGACGCCGCCGATGCGGACGTAGCCGTCGTCAACACCTGCGGCTTCGTCGAAGCCGCCAAGAAGGACTCCGTAGACGCCCTGCTGGAAGCCAATGATCTCAAGGATCACGGCAAGACCCAGGCCGTCGTCGCCGTCGGCTGTATGGCCGAGCGCTACGGCAAGGAACTCGCCGAAGCGCTCCCCGAGGCCGACGGAGTCCTCGGTTTCGACGACTACGCCGACATCTCCGACCGCCTCCAGACCATCCTGAACGGCGGCATCCACGCCTCCCACACCCCGCGCGACCGGCGCAAGCTGCTGCCGATCAGCCCGGCGGCGCGCCAGGACGCCGAGGTGGCACTTCCCGGCCACGCGCAGGAGCCCGAGGCCGCCCCCGCGGACCTGCCCGAGGGCGTCGCCCCCGCCTCCGGGCCGCGCGCGCCCCTGCGCCGCCGCCTGGACAAGAGCCCGGTCGCCTCGGTCAAGCTGGCCTCCGGCTGCGACCGGCGCTGCTCGTTCTGCGCCATCCCGTCCTTCCGCGGCTCCTTCATCTCCCGCCGCCCCAGCGACGTGCTGGGCGAGACCCGCTGGCTCGCCGAGCAGGGCGTCAAGGAGATCATGCTGGTCTCCGAGAACAACACCTCGTACGGCAAGGACCTCGGCGACATCCGGCTGCTGGAGACCCTGCTGCCCGAGCTGGCCGAGGTGGACGGCATCGAGCGGGTCCGCGTCAGCTACCTCCAGCCGGCCGAGATGCGGCCCGGCCTGATCGACGTACTGACCTCGACCCCGAAGGTCGTCCCGTACTTCGACCTGTCCTTCCAGCACTCGGCCCCCGACGTGCTGCGCGCCATGCGCCGCTTCGGTGACACCGACCGGTTCCTGGAGCTGCTGGACACCATCCGCTCCAAGGCCCCGCAAGCCGGCGTCCGGTCCAACTTCATCGTCGGCTTCCCCGGCGAGAAGGAGTCGGACTTCGCCGAGCTGGAGCGTTTCCTCACCCACGCGCGCCTCGACGCCATCGGCGTCTTCGGCTACTCCGACGAGGACGGCACCGAGGCCGCCGGCTACGACGACAAGCTGGACGAGGACACCATCGCCGAGCGGCTCGCGCACATGCAGCGGCTCGCCGAGGAGCTCACCTCGCAGCGCGCGGAGGAGCGGATCGGGGAGACCCTGGAAGTACTCGTCGAGACCGTCGTTCCGCTGGACGAGGCGGAGGACGGCGAGGGTGCCTACGGGCGCGCCGCCCACCAGGCTCCCGAGACCGACGGCCAGGTCGTCTTCACGGACGGCACGGGACTGGTGCCCGGGCGCATCGTCACGGCGAAGGTGGTCGGCACCCTGGGTGTGGACCTGGTGGCCGAGCCCCTGGGTACGGAATTTGAGGAGGCGGCCGGATGACCGGAGTCCCGGCATCTGCGGCGGGCGGGACCGGCCGCAGGCCCGCGCCCGGCGCGAAGCTGGGACCCGCGGCGGTCGATCAGGCCAGCCTGTGGAACATCGCCAACATCCTGACGATGATCCGGCTCGTGCTGGTGCCGGGCTTCGTCTTCCTGCTGCTCGCCGAGGGCGGCTACGACCCGGCCTGGCGGGCCTGGGCCTGGGCGGCGTTCGCCGTCGCCATGATCACGGACATCTTCGACGGGCACCTGGCCCGGACGTACAACCTGGTCACGGACTTCGGCAAGATCGCCGACCCCATCGCCGACAAGGCGATCATGGGGTCGGCTCTGATCTGCCTCTCCTGGCTGGGTGACCTGCCCTGGTGGGTGACCGGGGTGATCCTCGGGCGGGAGCTCGGCATCACGCTCCTGCGTTTCTGGGTCATCCGTTACGGAGTGATTCCGGCCAGCCGGGGCGGCAAGCTGAAGACCCTGGTGCAGGGCACGGCCGTGGGCATGTACGTGCTCGCGCTGACCGGCGCGCTGGCGACCATGCGCTTCTGGGTGATGGCGCTCGCCGTCGTGCTGACCGTCGTCACCGGTTTGGACTACATCCGGCAGGCGGTCGTACTGCGCCGCAAGGGTCTCGCCGCGGAGCGGGCTGCGAAGTGACGGATGTGGCGGGGGAATTTTCCGGTGGCTGAGGGGGCAGCCGGGACGGCGGCGCTGGCCGCCGCGGCCACGGACGTGTTGCGGCTGCTCACGGAGAGTGGCCAGACCCTCGCCGTCGCCGAATCGCTGACGGGCGGCATGGTGGCCGCCGAGCTCACCGCCGTCCCCGGGGCCTCACGGTCCTTCCGCGGCTCGGTCACTGCGTACGCCACGGAGCTCAAGCACCGGGTCCTCGGGGTGGACGCCGCGCTGCTGGCCGCCGAAGGCGCGGTGAACGCCCAGGTCGCGGCCGAGATGGCAGCCGGGGTGCGGCGCGTGATGGGCGCTTCGTGGGGGATCGCGACGACCGGGGTGGCCGGCCCGGACCCGCAGGACGGGCAGCCGGTGGGCACGGTTTTCGTCGCTGTGGAGGGCCCGCGGGGCAGGAAAACGGTCCAGCTGAGGTTGAACGGCTCCCGGGCGGAAATCCGTAGGGAGAGTGCACGGACAGTGCTCGAACTTCTCTCAGGCCAACTCCGTGGGAATGCGCGGGGGCAGGATACGGAACAGAACGGGGGGATTTGATGTTTGCAGCCCTGAGTGAACACGACATCGCTCCCCGCACGGCCGCGGCGCGAGGCGGTACGGTGGGGCGTGAAGGATGCGGCTACACGGTCAGAGGAGGGAGCCACCGATGATTCTGCTCCGTCGCCTGCTGGGTGACGTGCTGCGTCGGCAGCGCCAGCGCCAGGGCCGTACTCTGCGCGAAGTCTCCTCGTCGGCCCGAGTTTCGCTCGGCTATCTCTCCGAGGTGGAGCGGGGGCAGAAGGAGGCATCCTCCGAGCTGCTCTCCGCGATCTGCGACGCGTTGGACGTACGGATGTCCGAGCTGATGCGCGAAGTCAGCGATGAACTGTCGCTGGCCGAGCTGGCACAGTCGGCCGCGGCAAGCGAACCGGTGAGTGTGCCGGTACGCCCGATGCTCAATTCGGTTTCCATGGCTTCGGTCACGGGGCCGGAGCGGGTGACCATCAAGGCGCCTGCGGAAGCGGTGAATGTCGTAGCCGCGTGAGCGAGCACGTGAGCGTGTGAGTGTGGCCGGAGCCCCGGCCGGTGCGTGCAGCACCGGCCGGGGCTCCCGGCCGTTCTGGGTGCGGGAGGGGCTCCCGGCTGTTCTGGGTGCGGGGGCGGGAGGGGTGCGGGAGGATGGGGCCGTCCGGGTCCCGGCCCCAGGGAGGTAGCCGTGCGGCGGTTACTGCGCATGCCTGTGGCTTCGACGCTCGCGCTTGCGGTGGGGGTGCTGTGGTGGTGGGCCGTACTGCGGCTGGTCCTGGCACCCGCGGAGTCCGGGCCCGTGGAGGGCGCCGTGGCCGTGGGCGGGTGGGGGCTGGGGCTGCTCCCGGTGCACTGTGTCCCGGGTCCGGTGCGCAGGGCGGACAGGGCCGGCAGGGCCGACACGGCCGGGGGTGGGACCGGCAGGGCCGCCCGGGCCACCAGAGCTACCAGGGCATCGACACTCCGCCGTTGGGGCGGAGGATCTGGCCCGTCATGAAGGACGAGGCGTCCGACGCCAGGTAGAGCACGGCCTGGGCGATGTCCTCCGGCTCGCCGACCCGGCGCAGCGGGGACATCCGGACCATCGTCGCCTCGGTCTGCTCCTGGACCTCGGGGCTGTGGCGGCCGGTCATCGGGGTGCGGATCCAGCCGGGGGCGACGGCGTTGACGCGGATGCCGTGCGGGCCCGTCTCGGTGGCGAGCGTCTTGGTCAGCTGGACGACGGCCGCCTTGGCGGCGCTGTAGCAGAGCAGGCCGGGCTGGGCGGCGTCCACGGCTCCTGAGGCCATCGTGACGATCGAGCCGGGGCGGCCCGACGCGATCATGGACCGGGCGGCTTCCTGGCAGGTACGCAGGACGCCCTTGAAGTTGATGTCCAGGATCCGGTCGAGGTCCTCGTCGGTGGTCTCCAGGACGCTGCTGGTGTGCATGACCCCGGCGATGGCGGCGGCGATGTCGAGCGGGCCCGCAGCGGTGACGGCGGCCCGCAGGGCGGTCCGATCGGTGACGTCGAGGGGATGGACGGTGGCGGCGCCGTGGCCGGCCTTGGTGACGAGGGCCGCCGTCTCGGCGAGGCCCTGCTCGTCGCGGTCGGCGCAGTGCACGTGCGCGCCCGCTCCGGCGAGGAGGACGGCGGTGGCGCGGCCGATGCCGCTGGCGGCGCCGGTTATCAGGGCGGTGCGGCCGGTGAGGTCGTACGGGGCCGTGGCTGTGGATGTGGGCATGGCGGGACCGTACGAGCGCATCTGACGGTCCGTCAACTAGGGTGTCGGGCCGGATTGGCAGCGGGGACACCAGTACGTGGGGCGGTCGTCCTGGGAGGCCTCGCGGATCGGGGTGCCACAGCGCAGGCAGGGGCGGTGGGTGCGACCGTAGACGAAGAGGGCCTGGCCGGGGCGGCGGCTGCCGGTGGTGTTGCGGGGGCCCGGCCTGTCGCCGGTGTTCGCCGACAGCAGGCGGTGGGCGGCGGTGGCGAGGCGGGGGAGGGTGGTCCCGGGGAGCGCGCCGACCGGGGTCCAGGGGGTCACCTGGGCCAGGAAGCAGAGCTCGGCCTTGTAGATGTTGCCGATCCCGGCGAGGTTGCGCTGGTCGAGCAGGGCCTCACCGAGGGGGCGCTCGGGGGCGGCGAGGAGATTGGCGGCCGCCCGGTCGGGGTCCCAGTCGGGGCCGAGGAGGTCGGGGCCGAGGTGGCCCACGGCCCGGTCCTCGTCGGCGGTGCGGATCAGCTCCAGGACGGGGAGGCGGTAGCCGACGGCGGTGTGGTCGGTGGTGCCGAGGATCGCCCGGATCTCGTAGAGGGGGCCGCCGTGCCACTTCGCTCCCGCGGGGAAGACGTGCCAGGCGCCGTCCATGCGGAGGTGGCTGTGCAGGGTGAGCCCGCCTTCGAAGCGGGCGAGGAGGTGTTTGCCGCGGGGGGTGACGTCGAGGGTGGTGCGGCCGGTCAGGTCGGCGGTGGCGAAGCGGGGGACGCGGAGGTCGCAGCGCGTGAGTTCCCGGCCGGCCAGGGCGGTGTGGAGGCGGGTGGCCGCGCGCCGGATGCTGTCACCTTCGGGCATGGCCCCATTGTCACCCCGGGGCCGTGGGGTCGGGGGTGGCGTTGGGGGGCATGGGTTCGCCGGGCCCTGGCGGTTGGGGGGCCGTGGGTTCGAGGGGCCGTACGGGACGAGCCCCCGCGGCGGGGTGCCGCCGCGGGGGCTCGTTCAGGTGTGGCTTCGAGTGTGCCTCGGGTTGGAGCGCGGGTCGGGGTGGTCGCCGCTGCTACTTCCAGCCGCCGCTGCTACTTCCAGACGAGGCCCTTGTTGTTGCTCAGCGAGTTGTACGGCTCGCCCCAGTACTCGGCCGCGGAGACCTTCGTCTGGGCCGACGGGGCCAGCGCCACCGCGCAGCTGTTCTGCGTCTGGCCGTTGGTGAAGCCCTTCGGCAGGGACTCGTTCGGGCACTTCTCGAACTTGCCGATGATCGACAGGCCCTGGGCCTCGCTGCCGTCCCCGAGCAGGCCCTTGATGTGGCCGACCGAGGAGAAAGACAGGTCCGTGGTGCCGGTGTTCTTGACCGTGTAGCGGATGTAGTACGGGACCTTCCCGCTCACCTTGTCGCCGAGCTTCAGCGCGTCGAGGTCGGAGGGGTTGCCCTGCTCGATCGCGGTGACGGTGAGGGCTATCTGGCCGCCCTTGTTGCTCCCGTAGCTGAACGGGACCGTCGCGGCCTCGCCGAGCTTGAAGGTCTGGCCCGACTTGGCCGTTCCCGCAGCCCCGGCGGGGGCGTCGCCGTAGCCACCGGACGAGGGGCTCGCCGAGCTGCTCGGCTGGGCCGGCTGCGAGGGCTGGGCGGACGGGGAGGCCGGGGAGGACGGCAGCGCCGCGGGCTCTTCGTTGCCGTTCTTGCAGCCCGTCAGGGCGAGGGTTCCGGCGACCGCCAGACCGACCGCGCCCAGGGTGGTTTTGCGCATGCTGATGGTGCTCACTTTTCTTCTCCCCCATGACTGCGCATCGTCCAGCGCGATGCCTGTGATCATCTTGATAAAGCATGGATAAGGAGTTCTGCCAGCTCAGCCCGGGTCGGCAGCGGTTTCGTGACATGCCCAAGACATACGTGGCGGAGTCGAGACCGTACGGAACCAGTCAGGAGCGCAGGCGCAGACCCCTCGGGGTGGCATGGAAGCCGGCCGCCTCCAGGGCCGGGCCCAGGGGTGAGGTCAGGGCCGCGGCGGTGTTGATCCGTTCCACCGTGAGGGCGGGGAGGGTACCCGTGCGGGAGGCGGCGGCGAGGGCCTCGACCGCGGCCGTGAGGCGGGGGTCGCCGGGATCCGGCCAGGCCAGGAGCGTCTTGCCGCCGCGCTCCAGATACAGGGTGAGCTCGCCGTCGACCAGGACCACCAGGGAGCCCGCCTTCCGGCCGGGCTTGTGGGTGGCCCCGGCGGGCGGCTCCGGCCAGGCCAGCGCCGCGCCGTACGCGTTCGCCGGGTCGGCGGCGGCCAGCACGACCGCCGCCAGCGGGGGCGGGGTCCGCTCGGCGGCCCGCAGGCGGTCCACCGCGCCGTCCATCGCGAACTGGGCCGCGCCGAGCCCCTCGACCACATAGCCCCGGCGTGCCTGGCCGCTGTCCTCGAAGGCCGACAGGACGCGGTAGACCGCGCTGAAGCCGCCCTCCACCCCTTCCGCCGCGACCGCGCCCCGGGTGACCACCCCGTGCCGGTCCAGCAGGGTACGGGCCAGGGCATGGGCCCGGTGGGTGGGGTCCGGGGCCTGGGACGGCAGGAGCGACCAGCGGCCCGAGACCGTGGGCGGGCCGGTACGGGACACGGTCGCGCTGAGCGTGCCGTACCGCCCGCGCGGGACCGTCCGCCGGGCCCGGTGGGCGGTGGAGCCCGCCGTGCGTCCCGAGCCCAGCAGTGCCCGCAGGGGACCCAGGGTGTCGTTGGTGAGCCGGCCCGACCAGGCGAGGTCCCACACCGCCTCGGAGAGGGCGAGATCGGACGCTTCGGGGAACGCCGCGCGGACCGACTCGGCGATCTGGCGGAAGAACAGGCCGTACCCGCCCGAGAGGCGGTCGAGGACCGCCTGGTGCAGGGGGCTCAGCTCCAGGGGGTGCGGCGGGGGCAGGAGCAGCGGGGCGGCGTCCGCCAGGTAGAGGGAGATCCAGCCGTCCTTGCCGGGGAGGGCGCCGGCGCCCGCCCACACCACCTCGCCCGCGGTGGTCAGCTCGTCCAGCAGCCCGGGGGAGTAGCCGCTCACCCGCGACGGGAGGATCAGACGTTCCAGCGCGGAGGCCGGGACCGGGGCGCCCTGCAACTGCTCGACCGCGCGGGCCAGACCGTCGATGCCGCGCAGGGCCCCGCCCAGGTGCTGCCACTGCGGGAGGAAGGTGGCCAGGGAGGTCGGCGGGACCGGCTCCAGTTCCTGGCGCAGTGCGGCCAGCGAACGGCGCCGGAGCCTGCGCAGCACCGTGGCGTCGCACCACTCCTGGCCGATGCCCGCCGGGTGGAACTCGCCCTGGACCACCCGTCCGGCCGCCGCCAGCCGGTGCAGGGCACCCTCGGTGACCGCCGTGCCCAGGCCGAAGCGGGTGGCGACGGCCGCCGTGGTGAACGGCCCGTGGGTGCGGGCGTAGCGGGCGAGGAGATCGCCCAGCGGGTCCTTGACCGGCTCGGTGAACGCCTCCGGGACGCCGACCGGCAGAGCCGTGCCCAGTGCGTCCCGAAGCCGCCCCGCGTCCTCGACCGCGGCCCAGTGGTCGGCGCCGCCGATCCGGACCCGGATGGCGCGACGGGCCGACGCGAGCTCCCCCGCCCAGGCCGGATCGGCCCCGCGCTCGGCCAGCTCCTCCTCCGTCAGCGGCCCCAGCAGGCGCAGCAGGTCGGCCACCGACTCGGGGTCCTTGGCCCGCCGGTCCTCGGTGAGCCACTGGAGTTCCCGCTCCAGCTCCTCCAGTACCTCCGCGTCGAGCAGTTCGCGCAGCTCCGCCTGGCCGAGCAGCTCGGCCAGCAGGCGCGAGTCCAGCGACAGCGCGGCCGCCCTGCGCTCGGCCAGGGGCGAGTCGCCCTCGTAGAGGAACTGGGCGACGTACCCGAAGAGCAACGACCGGGCGAACGGCGAGGGTTCGGGAGTGGTGACCTCGACCAGGCGGACGCGGCGCGCCTCGATGTCGCCCATCAGCTCGGTCAGGCCGGGCACGTCGAAGACGTCCTGGAGGCACTCGCGTACGGCTTCCAGCACGATCGGGAAGGAACCGAACTCCGAGGCCACCTGCAGCAGTTGGGAGGCGCGCTGACGCTGCTGCCACAACGGGGTGCGCTTGCCCGGACTGCGCCGCGGCAGCAACAGGGCGCGGGCCGCGCACTCGCGGAAGCGGGAGGCGAACAGCGCCGAGCCGCCGACCTGGTCGGTCACGAGCTGGTTGATGTCGCCGTGGTCGAAGGCGACGTCGGCCGCGCCCAGCGGGGCCTGCTCGTCGTCGAACTCGAAGCCGGCGGGCTGGGAGGGGTCGTGGTCGAGGAGGTCCATGGACAGCAGGTCGGCGTCCGGGAGGCGGAGCACGATCCCGTCGTCGGCGTGCATGACCTGCGCGTCCATGCCGTACTTCTCGGCGAGGCGGGCGCCGAGCGCCAGCGCCCACGGGGCGTGCACCTGCGCGCCGAAGGGCGAGTGGACGACGACCCGCCAGTCGCCGAGCTCGTCGCGGAAGCGCTCGACCAGGATGGTCCGGTCGTCCGGCACGTGGCCGCAGGCCTCCCGCTGCTCGGCGAGGTACGCCAGGACGTTCTCGGCGGCCCAGGCGTCCAGGCCGGCCGCCAGCAGCCGCAGCCGGGCGTCCTCGTCGGTCAGGCCGCCCAGCTCACGGAGGAACGCGCCGACCGCGCGGCCCAGTTCGAGGGGGCGGCCCAGCTGGTCGCCCTTCCAGAACGGCAGCCGGCCCGGCACGCCGGGCGCGGGGGTGACCAGGACGCGGTCGCGGGTGATGTCCTCGATCCGCCAGGAGGTGGTGCCCAGGGTGAAGACGTCCCCGACGCGCGACTCGTAGACCATCTCCTCGTCGAGCTCGCCGACGCGGCCGCCGCCCTTCTTCGGGTCCGAGCCCGCGAGGAAGACGCCGAAGAGGCCGCGGTCGGGGATGGTGCCGCCGGAGGTCACCGCGAGGCGCTGGGCCCCCGGCCGGCCGGTGATCGTCCCGGCGACGCGGTCCCAGACGACGCGCGGTCTGAGCTCGGCGAACGCGTCCGAGGGGTAGCGGCCCGCCAGCATGTCCAGCACCGCGGTGAACGCCGACTCGGGCAGCGCGGCGAAGGGCGCCGCCCGGCGCACCAGGGCCAGCAGGTCGTCCAGCTGCCAGGTGTCCATCGCGACCATCGCGACCAGCTGCTGTGCCAGTACGTCCAGCGGGTTCGACGGGATCCGGAGGGACTCGATCGATCCCGTGCGCATCCGCTCGGTGACCACCGCCGCCTGCACCAAGTCACCCCGGTACTTGGGGAAGACCACACCGGTGGAGACCGCGCCCACCTGGTGCCCGGCGCGTCCCACCCGCTGGAGCCCGGAGGCCACCGACGGCGGGGACTCCACCTGCACCACCAGGTCCACGGCACCCATGTCGATGCCCAGCTCCAGGCTGGAGGTGGCGACGACGGCCGGCAGCCGGCCCGCCTTCAGATCCTCCTCCACCAGGGCCCGCTGTTCCTTGGAGACGGAGCCGTGGTGGGCGCGGGCCAGCAGCGGCGGCGCGCCGTGGGAGGCGCCCGACTGGGCCATGATCTCCGCCGGGGGAGAGCCCTCGGGCAGCTTCTCGCCCATGGCCCGCTCGTACGCGATCTCGTTGAGCCGGTTGCAGAGCCGCTCGGCGAGGCGGCGGGAGTTGGCGAACACGATCGTGGAGCGGTGCGCCTGCACCAGGTCCGCGATGCGCTCCTCCACATGCGGCCAGATGGACGGCTTGTCACCGCCCTCCCGGCCCTCGGTGGCGGGGGATCCGCCCAACTCGCCCATGTCCTGCACCGGGACGACCACCGACAGGTCGAACTCCTTGGCCGACGGCGGCTGGACGATCTCCACCCGGCCGCGCGGCGCGAGGTACCGGGCCACTTCGTCCACCGGCCGGACCGTCGCCGACAGCCCGATCCGGCGGGCCGGACGCGGCAGCAGCTCGTCCAGCCGCTCCAGGGACAGGGCGAGGTGCGCGCCGCGCTTGGTCCCGGCCACCGCGTGCACCTCGTCCAGGATCACGGTCTCGATCCCGGTGAGGGCGTCCCGGGCGGCCGAGGTCAGCATCAGGAACAGCGACTCGGGCGTGGTGATGAGGATGTCCGGCGGGCGGGTGACCATCGCACGCCGCTCGGCCGGCGGGGTGTCGCCGGAGCGGATCCCGACCCGGATCTCCGGCTCGGGCAGACCGAGGCGGACGGACTCCTGGCGGATACCCGTCAGCGGGCTGCGGAGATTGCGCTCCACGTCCACGGCCAGGGCCTTCAGCGGAGACACGTACAGCACCCGGCAGCGCTTCCTCGGCTCTGCGGGGGGCGGGACCGAGGCCAGCTGGTCAAGGGCGGCGAGGAAGGCGGCCAGGGTCTTGCCCGAGCCGGTGGGCGCCACGACAAGCACGTCCGACCCCTCCCCGATGGCCCGCCAGGCACCCTCCTGCGCGGAGGTGGGCGAGACGAAGGCCCCTGTGAACCAGGAGCGGGTCGCGGGGGAGAACGAGGCGAGCGCGGAGCCGGACATGCCCCCATCGTGCACCCCGCCACTGACAACGGGCCGGACCTGCGAGAACACCCGTCCCCGGCGGGGCGCAGAATGGGGAGATGGGGACGGACGAGGGGCGCCGGGAGTGGGCCCGGCACTGGCGGTACCCGGAACTGCCCGGGCTGGACCTGCTGCGCGCCCACTACGTGCGCCACACCTTCCCGCGGCACGCCCACGACGGGTACGTCATCGCGGCCGTCACCGGCGGCATCGAGGAGATCGGGCTCCCCGGCGGCACCGTACGGGCCGGGCCGGGCAGCGTGGTCCTGATCAACCCCGAGGTCGCGCACACGGCGCGGGCCGGGGTGCCCGAGGGCTGGGCGTACGCGACCCTCTACCCCTCCCGTGCGCTGATCACCGAGGTCGCCGACGAGATCGGCACCCTGCGCGGCACCCCGGGTTTCACCGCCGACATGGTCGCCGACCCGCAGGGCTCCCGGGCGATCACCGAAGTCCACCGGGCCGCCGAGGCGGGGAACGCACTGGCGGCCGACACGCTGCTGCGGGGCGTCGTGGCGCGGATGCTGAGCCGCCACGCGGGCCCGCTGCCCGCCCGTACGGTACGGCGCGCGGGCGCCTCCGACGCCGAGCGGGCCCGGGCCGTCCTGGAGGCACGCCTCGCGGACCCGCCGGCACTGGAGCAGCTCGCGGCCGAACTGGGCACCAGCCCGTTCGCGCTGCTGCGCGCCTTCCGCGACCGCTACGGCATGCCCCCGCACACCTGGCTGACCGACGCCCGCGTCCGCCGGGCCCGCCGCCTGCTGGACGGGGGCACCCCGCCGGCGGAGGCGGCCGTGCTGGTCGGCTTCACCGACCAGCCGCACCTGAACCGGCACTTCACCCGGATCGTCGGGGTTCCGCCGGGGGCCTACCGGCGCGGTCGAACAGGCGGCGGCGCTTGACCGGCGCGGGCCAGACGGCCGCGGCGCCGAGGTGGTACCCCAGTTCGCGGTAGGCGTCGAACTGGGTGTGGTCGAACCATTGGTCCATGGTGCTCTGCCGGGGGAACGCCTTCTCCCTGAGGGCGTAACTCAGCAGCTCGTACGGCATGTCCGGGGTCAGGCTGGCCTTCGCGAAGACGATGGTCCCGAGCCTGGTGCCCGGCTTGCCGTCCTCGAAGTCCACCTCCTCCGGGTACGTGATGACGCCCTTGACGAGACAGCTCGCGGAGAACCTCGTGTTGAGGGCGGCCATCGGTTCCGTCGGCTCCACCTTCTCGGCGCTTCCCGGCACCAGCTTCAGCACCTCCTTCTGGTCGAAGGTGATCTGCACGCCCAGGTCCTCGTAGGCGAGCGTGACCGCCTGGGCCAGGGTCGTGGCCAGCGGAGGCGAGTCCCCGGAGGAGTCGATCACGTACACCGTCCGGCAGCGCAGCCGCAGCAGCTCCACCAGACCCAGGTTGTCGAAGTGCCCGCCGTCGGTGCACAGCAGCATGGGGCTGCTGTCCGAGTAGCGGCCGACCAGCTCCTGGAGCTGGTAGCGGAGCCGGCGTACCCGCGGGAGCCGCGGCATGACCCAGTCCGGGCCCCGCTGGGCCACCTCCGCGAGGTAGAGAGGGTTGGGCACCCACGTGCCCAGGCGCAGGTTGGACAGGGCGAGCAGCCGCTGCGCGGCCATCGACTGGGTGCCCATCGCGGAGGCGAACGCGGCGCCGGACACCGCGACGGCGGACTGCACGGTGAGGTCGCGGCTGACCAGGGGGTGCGCCGTGTTCTCCATCGTGGTCGTCCGTACCCACCCGGTGTCGGGACCGCCGATGTAGTCGTGGGAGAAGGTGAACGGCACCGCGGGCCGTCCCGGCGCGGTGCGGTTGCGCAGGGACAGGGCCGCCGAGGCGACGAAGATGGTCTGCGGGAAGGTGCCTTCCTTGCCGTCCTTGCCTTCCCCGTCCCCCTTGTGCTGCTCGCCCTCCTTGTCTTCCGGGCCGGCCACGCGCTTGCCGTACGTGGACAGCTTGGTCTGCTCGGCGTTGTAGTCGTACGGAAGGGCGCCGACCGAGCCGTCGCGCAGTACGGCCCGGCGCACCGCGAACGCACTGGCCAGCCGCTGCCGGTAGAAGGGGTGCAGGCTGAAGGTGGTCTGGTCGACGGCGAGGGCCGAGAAGAGCAGCAGGGCCGCCAGGCCCCACCGCCACCACCCGCTCCAGCTGTGCGCGTACACGGCGGACCAGGACAGCAGGGCCAGACCGAAGAACGCGACGAGCGTGAGCACCAGCCAGACCACGAGCGTCTGGACGCAGCTGGTGCCGGTACGGGTCACGAGCGAGCCGGCCCGCGAGAACGGACCCGCCTTGTCGCCGTCCGGTCTCACCTTCGTCACCCTGTTCATGGAGGCCGTGAACAGACCGCCCAGCCCGGTCGCGGCGGCCGTCAGCGCACCGAAGATCGAGATGCCCTGGGGGCCCTCCGGGAAGATGTCCTCACGGTTGGCCAGCCAGGCGAAGAACCACAGTACGGTCGGCAGGATCAGGGCGAACACGGCGACGGCCGCCGCCAGGACCAGGAGGCCTTTCACCGTGGTCCGCACCCAGAGCGGGCGCGACTTCCCGTTGTGCGACCTGATCAAGGACGCCGCCACGGACACCACCGCGGCAAGTGCCACCAGGGCGACGAGGGGCGTACGCACCTCTGCGTGCAGCTGGTCGGACAACCCGGGGAACGCAGCGGGATACGTCCGCAGACGGTCCAGATCCGTCAACGGGACGAGGTGGTAGAACGCGCTGAGATACACACCGACGACGACGAACGCCAGCGCCAGCAGGCCCAGCGACACGCTCAGGCCGCGCAGGACGATGCCCGCCGCCAGCAGTTTCTCCCGCGGGCTGTCCGCAAGGTACTTGGCATGCCGGCGGATGTGGTCCTCCTCCGGGCTGCCGGGCGCGAACACGTCCCGCACCGTGGCGAGTCCGGCGCTCGCGACATGGGCCGGCCGCCGGCCGGTGAGCGCCAGCTGGAACGCTCCGGACATGTAGCCGCCGCCCGATACGGAGACCAGGTAGCGGGCCTTGGCCAGCACACCACCCTCGCGCAGGGCCTGCAGCGCGCCCAGGGTGACCGAGGCGGAGCGGATGCCGCCGCCGGAGACGCAGATGCCCACCTCCGCCGCTTTCCGGCCGGGCAGTTCGAGCGCACGGGTGCGCCAGCGTTCTCTGACGCTGTCCGGCGGCTCCGCCGAGACGGAGGGATCCGACCACTCGCTCACGGGGGTCATCGCGTGCGGCGCGGCGGGCGGGGTGATGATGTCCGGGTCGTCCTCAACCACACCGCGGTTCGCCAGCTCGTGGGCCTTCCGTACGCGGGGGACCCGGGCGGGCGGAGGTGTGGCGGGCCGTGGTGTACCCGGCGGCGCGGTCCCGGTGGTCTTCACCACGGCTCTGGGAAGCAGGAAGAAGCGGGCCACCAGGGTGAGGGCGATCCACAGGGCCGCCACCGTCAGCGGCCCGGCGAGCGCCCACTTCAGCAGCGCGCACCAGGACGCCCTCCGCCAGTCGCCCTCCGCGCCCGTGCCGAGCCCGTCCATGGCCCGGTAGAGGAAGACGTTCTCGCAGATGTCCGCCGCGGCCATCACCCCGGTGGCGGCGAGGCCCCGCAACATCAACCTCCGTGACACCTTGCGGTACAGGAAGCAGCTGCCCAGACCGAACACGGCCAGCAGCGCCAGCGTGTATCCCGGGACGAAGCGGAACGAATCCAGCCAGAGGGCCCTGCGGAACGGCCGGAGCTGCTCGCCGGGGACCGGACACCACAGACTCTGCCCGTAGATGATCCGGCAGGCGCGGTCCCAGCTGCCCGCGAGCTGGAGCGACACCTCCTCGGGGAGGTCTCTGTGCTCGCCGAAGTACAGGCCGAGGAGAACGCCACCGGCGATCAGGCCGAACCAGCACAACCACGCGGCCCAACCGGCGTATGAAGGACGTACAACAACGCGTGGCGGAGCAGTCTCCATGCGCTCACCGTAGCGAGCCGGGTTCGGAGCGCGACGATACGCGCGCAAGAACGTACAAGACCCGCACGCCACCCCCTGCGTAGTTTCAGGGCGTGGGAGAACATCAGATGGTGATACAGGAGACCCCCGAGGGGGTCGCCGCCGGGCGGCCGCGCGCCGCCGTCGTGCGGGACGCACTCGGGGTGGGGGTGGCCGTCGGGCTGTCCGGGTTCGCGTTCGGGGTGACCGCCGCGGGAGCCGGGATCAGCGTGCTGCAGGCCTGCGTACTGAGCCTGCTCGTCTTCACCGGCGCCTCGCAGTTCGCGCTGGTCGGAGCCTTGGCAGCCGGTGGCAACCCGTTCACCGCCGCCGCCGGGGCCTTCTTCCTCGGGACGCGCAACGCCTTCTACGGACTACGGCTGTCGCACCTGCTCGCGCTGCCCCGCGCCGTACGGCCCTTCGCCGCGCACTGGGTCATCGACGAGACCACGGCCGTGGCGCTGGCCCAGCCTGACCGCAGGTCGGCCCGGCTCGGCTTCACCGTCACCGGCCTCAGCCTCTACGTCCTGTGGAACGTCACCACCCTCCTCGGGGCGCTCGGCGCCGAGGCCATCGGGGACACCGCCGCCTGGGGGCTGGACGCCGCAGGACCCGCCGTCTTCCTGGCCCTCCTCGCGCCGATGCTGAAGACCTCCACCGAGCGGGCCGTCGCCGGCCTCGCGCTCGTCCTCGGACTGGGCTTCCTGCCCCTGCTGCCCGCCGGGGTGCCCGTGCTGATCGCCGCGCTGGCCGCGCCCGCCGTGCTGTGGATGAAGGGACGCCGCTCGTGAACGTCTGGATCGCCATCGGACTCACCGTCCTCGGCTGCTACGCCGTCAAGCTCGCCGGACTGCTCGTCCCCGCCGGGGCCCTGGAGCGGCCGCTGGTGCGCCGGCTGTCCGCCCTGCTGCCCGTCGCCCTGCTCGCCGCGCTCACCGCCCAGCAGACCTTCAGCACCGGGCACGAGCTCGTCCTCGACGCCCGCGCGGCCGGGCTCGCGGCCGCCGCGCTCGCGCTGCTGCTGCGGGCGCCGTTCCTCGTCGTGGTCGGGGCCGCCGTCGTCGTCACCGCGGGAGTACGGGCCCTGGGCGGCTGACCCCGGCCGGCAGGCGCCCGTACGCCCGCAGCGTCAGCAGGGCCTCCAGCGTGGCGATCGGGCGCCGCTCCAGCGAGCTGCCCGGCGCCCAGGCCCGGCGGCGCACCGGCCAGCCGCCGTCCGGCTGCTGCTCGGCGGCCAGGAAATCCAGCGAGCGGCGCAGCTCCTCGTCGGTGAACCAGCCGCGCGCCAGCGACTCCGGCCGCCGCGCGAAGTCGTGCGGGAAGAGCTGCTCGCCGGGCGCGTAGCCGGGAGCCGCCGGGTACTCCGCCCGCCGCAGCGGATCGAGCACCGCGAGCCGCCGCTCGCGCACCAGCCGCCCCAGCCGGTCCGCGGCCGCCGCGGCCCGGGCCCGGTCGGGGGCGCCGTCGAGGAAGGCCACCGCGCTCTGGACCTCGTACGGATGCGAGTGGTGCAGGCTCTCGATCCGGTCCCAGCAGAAGTCCGTGGCCCGGAAGAGCCAGGCGTGCCAGACCCGGTTGCGGTGCAGCAGGCCGACGACCGGGCCCGTGGTCAGCAGTTCGCCCGGCGGGTCGTCGAACACCGGGTGGTAGGGGGCGGCCGGGTAACCGCGCGGGGTCGGCCAGACCACCGGAAGGGCGCCCTCCGGCGTGGAGACCCCGGTCAGGTGGCGGCAGAGCCTCTCGATGCGCTGCCCGGCGCAGCGGCCGAGGCTGTCCAGGACGCGCAGTGCGTGCGCGGTGTGCAGGGGCTGGCTGAGCGGGCCGCGCAGATCCGGATCGAGGGCGTGTCCGTAACCGCCGTCGCCGTTGAGGTAGGAGCCGAGGGCGGTGTCCACCGGGTCGGCGTCCCCGCCCAGGAAGTGGAACGCGAACCGCCGCTGCTCCAGCACGCGGGCCGTGAGCCACATGAACTGCTCGGCGCGGGCCAGCGGGGCCGTGGCCGCCGGAGCGGCCGCTGGGGGAGCTTCGTCTCCAGGCATGCGAGAAACCGTAGGGCGCCGTGGTGCCGCGACGGGGGCCGAACGGGGCGGGTGCACTCTCCGGGGCGGGATACTGGATGCATGCGGTTGACGATTTTCTGGGAACGGATGGCGGAGCACTTCGGCGCGGCCTACGCGGACTCCTTCGCTCGGGACCACGTCATGACGGAGCTCGGGGGGCGCACGGTCCACGAGGCGCTGGACGCGGGCTGGGAGGCCAAGGACGTGTGGCGCGCGGTGTGTTCGGCGATGGACGTGCCGGCCTCGCTGCGATGACGCCGCGCTGACGGTCCGGGCAGGGCCCGGAGGACCGCTTCGCGGTTCGGGCCTCCGGTGGGACAGACTTGGCAGCGTGGCAGCCAGTGATGAGACGACGACCGACCAGCCCGCGGACCGGCCGGCAGACCAGCCCGCGGACGCCCAGGGCCCGCCGCCGCCGGACGGGGCCGCCGAGCCCGGCGGCCCCACAGGCGCTGCCCCGCCGGCAGGCCCCGAAGGGCCCGCCGGGCCCGGCATCCCCCCGACCGGTACTGCCGTCGCCGGGGCGGACGCGCGGATGCCGCGCTGGCTGCCGCGCGCCGTGGTCCTCGTACTCGCCCTCGTCGCCTGCTTCCAGCTCGGCAGCTGGGCCTTCCACCAGCTCATCGGGCTGCTCGTCAACATCCTGATCGCGTTCTTCCTCGCGCTCGCGATCGAACCCGCGGTGTCCCGGATGGCGGCCCACGGCATGCGCCGCGGGCTCGCCACCTTCCTGGTGACCCTCGCGGTGTTCGTCGGGACCGCGGGCTTCCTCGCGCTGCTCGGCTCGATGCTCGCCGGGCAGATCGTCGAGATGGTGGAAGGGTTCCCGGGCTACCTCGACAGGGTGATCAACTCGATCAACTCCACGTTCCACACCGAGCTGTCCCGGCTGGACATCCAGGCCAGCCTGCTGCGCTCCGACTGGCTGCGCAAGTACGTGCAGAACAGCGCGTCCGGCGTGCTCGACGTGTCCGCCACCGTGCTCGGCGGACTCTTCAAGCTGCTGACGATCGGGCTGTTCTCCTTCTACTTCGCCGCCGACGGACCGCGGCTGCGGCGCGCGCTGTGCTCCGTACTGCCGCCCGCCAAGCAGGCCGAGGTGCTGCGCGCCTGGGAGATCGCCGTCGACAAGACGGGCGGCTACCTCTACTCGCGCGGGCTGATGGCGCTGATCTCCGGCATCGCTCACTACGTCCTGCTGGCGGTCCTCGGAGTGCCGTACGCGCCCGCGCTCGCCGTCTGGGTGGGGCTGGTCTCCCAGTTCATCCCCACCATCGGCACCTATCTCGCGGGCGCGCTGCCGATCCTGATCGCCTTCACCGTCGATCCCTGGTACGCGCTGTACGTCCTCGGATTCGTGGTGGTCTACCAGCAGTTCGAGAACTACGTCCTCCAGCCCAAGCTGACGTCGAAGACCGTGGACATCCATCCTGCGGTGGCCTTCGGGTCGGTCATCGCGGGCACCGCCCTGCTGGGCGCGGTCGGGGCGCTCATCGCGATCCCGGCCGTCGCCACGCTGCAGGCGTTCCTCGGCGCGTACGTGAAGCGGTACGCGCTGACGGACGACGCGGCCTCCTCTACTTCCCGTCCGCGGCGCCGAGTACGGCTGCCAAGGCGTCGCTGACGGTCGCCTCGGCGGCGGCCTTGTCCGCGCCGAGGCCGCTGAGCAGACCCTCGCCGTTCTCCAGTTCCAGGAGCGCGAACAGGATGTGCTCGGTGCCGACGTAGCCGTGGCCCAGGCGCAGGGCCTCGCGGAAGGTGAGCTCCAGGGCCTTCTTCGCGGACGCGTCGAACGGGATGAGGTCGGGTACCTCCGCCTGGCCCGGGGGCAGTACGGCGGCCACGGCGGCCCGTACGTCGTCCGCCGCGACCCCCTGGGCGTCGAGGGCGAGCGCCGCGAGGCCCTCGGGCTCGGACAGCAGGCCCAGCACGAGGTGCTCGGTGCGGATTTCGGTGCTGCCCGCGGCACGGGCCTCGTTCTGCGCGGACATGACGACGTTGCGGGCGCGCGGGGTGAAGCGGCCGAAGCCCTGGTTGGGGTCGAGGCCCGGGTCGCCCTCCTTGTCGGCCTTGGGGACGAAGCGCTTCTGGGCGGCCTGACGGGTGACACCCATGCTCCGGCCGATGTCGGTCCAGGAGGCGCCGGAGCGGCGGGCCTGGTCGACGAAGTGGCCGATGAGGTGGTCCGCCACGTCACCGAGGTGCTCTGCGGCGACGACGGCGTCGCTGAGCTGCTCCAGGGTGTCGGTGTGGACCTTCTTGATGGCCTCGATCAGGTCGTCGAGGCGTACCGGATTGGTCATGCGAACGGGTTCCACGGAAGGGTTCGTCATGAGTGCAACCCTAGGTTGACAGTCCAGGCGGTGTCAACCTTGGGTTGTCATGTCGGGGGGCCGGATGGATGGCCAGGGGGGCGGAAGCGTCGTGGTGCGAGACGCCCACGCGGGCCACGCGGGTGAGGGTGGCGGCGGCCTCCGCGGGAGCGGGACCCCGGCCACCAGACAGGGCGTGGCAGGACGGGGCGGGCCGTTCCCGTCGCCGTGCGCGTCCCCGCCGTCGTCCCCGTCGAGGACTGCACCACACTCCGGCAGGGGGCGGCGAGCGGCCCGCCCGCCACCCTGCACGAGGCCGCCTACCTGCAGGGCGGCCGGCCGTACGTGGCCGAACCGGCCCTGACCGCGCTGCACCTGCAAGACGCGGACGGCGGTCGCGGCGAGCAGCGGCACCCCCGCTCCCAGGGGGATGAAGACCACACGGCTACCCCCCGGCCCGCGTGTTCCCCGTGTCGTGTCGTGTGTCCGTGCTCGCGGGTATGCGGCCGGCCGGGCGGCGTGGGAACGGCCGGGACCGGCGCCGCTACGACGCCGCGCCGCCGCCCTTCGTGAACTTCTCCCACTGGGCCGTGACCACTTCCTGCGGCACTCCGCCGAAGTCCTCGGTGTCGATGGCGTCCGAGCGGAAGGCGAGGGTCACCGGCCCGGAGCGGATCACCGTGAGGTACTTGTACAGCGAGACGTCCTCGTCCTTCACGTCCTGCACGACGATGCGGAACGCCAGCGCCTCGTCCCCGAGCGCGGGTGCCTTGGCCGGCTCCACCTTGAGGACCTTGGCCTCGGCGAGCGCGCGGTCCTCGGTGTAGCCGCCCGCGCACTGCCGCCCCGCCTCGGCCAGGCTCTTCATCGCCGCGGCCGCGCCCCCGTCCTTGTAGGAGCGCAGCAGGATCTCGGTTTCGACGGCCTGCCACTCGCCGGGCACACCGGTCTTGGTGTAGGCGTGGGCCGTGTGGCCCGCCTTGCCGAGGCTGGTCACCGGGCGGCAGGCCGCGGGGGTGGTGTCGTAGAGCTCACTCATGGGCTCGTCGAGGACGGGCTCGCCGGCCTCGTAGCGTCCCGCCTTCTCGCCTGGCGCGAGCGCGAGGGCCCTGAGCCGCTCCACGCCGGGTCCCGCCGGGCCGCCCGAGCCCGTGCCCGGACCCGTCGCGGCGTGGGTGCTCGTACTCGGGCTCGTACTCGTGCTCGCGCCCGGGCTCGCGGTGGCCGCGCCTCCGCCTCCGCCTCCGTTGCCCGTCCCGCACGCGGTGACGCCGGCCAGCAGTGCCGCACCGGCGACCGCGGCTGCCGCCGTACGGTGCGCCTTCCTGTTCCCCACCCGGTTCACGTACCGCCCTCTCGTCCGGTTCGCTGTCGAGCCATGATCGGGCACGGACGGGCCGGGCGCGGCGCGCTTGACACGGAAATCGAACATCCATTCTGATTGGTTATCCACAGCCGAACCGGTCGTGGAGGCGCATTGTCAGTGGCAGGCATTAGCGTCAATGGCGTGAAGCGATCGACTCAAGCAAACCGGGTGGAACCCATGGCAGGCACCGACCGCGAGAAGGCTCTCGACGCCGCGCTCGCACAGATTGAACGGCAATTCGGCAAGGGTGCGGTCATGCGCCTCGGCGACAAGCCGAACGACCCCATCGAGGTCATCCCCACCGGGTCGACCGCGCTGGACATCGCCCTCGGCGTCGGCGGGCTGCCCCGCGGCCGCGTGATCGAGGTGTACGGGCCGGAGTCCTCCGGTAAGACGACCCTGACCCTGCACGCCGTGGCCAACGCGCAGAAGGCCGGCGGCACCGTCGCCTTCGTGGACGCCGAGCACGCGCTCGACCCCGAGTACGCGAAGGCCCTCGGCGTCGACACCGACAACCTCATCCTGTCGCAGCCGGACACCGGCGAGCAGGCGCTGGAGATCGTGGACATGCTCGTCCGCTCCGGTGCCCTCGACCTGATCGTCATCGACTCCGTGGCGGCCCTGGTGCCGCGCGCCGAGATCGAGGGTGAGATGGGCGACTCGCACGTGGGCCTCCAGGCCCGCCTGATGAGCCAGGCGCTCCGGAAGATCACCGGTGCGCTCAACCAGTCCAAGACCACCGCGATCTTCATCAACCAGCTCCGCGAGAAGATCGGTGTGATGTTCGGCTCGCCGGAGACCACCACCGGTGGCCGCGCGCTGAAGTTCTACGCCTCCGTGCGTCTGGACATCCGCCGCATCGAGACCCTCAAGGACGGCACGGACGCGGTCGGCAACCGCACCCGCGTCAAGGTGGTCAAGAACAAGGTCGCGCCGCCGTTCAAGCAGGCCGAGTTCGACATCCTCTACGGCCAGGGCATCAGCCGCGAGGGCGGTCTGATCGACATGGGTGTCGAGCACGGCTTCGTGCGCAAGGCCGGCGCCTGGTACACGTACGAGGGCGACCAGCTCGGCCAGGGCAAGGAGAACGCGCGGAAGTTCCTCTGCGACAACCCCGCCCTCTCCGACGAGATCGAGCGGAAGATCAAGGAGAAGCTGGGCGTGGGGGTCCGCAAGGACGCCGATACGGCCACCGCCGAAGCCGGTGCCGCAGCGGCCGACGCCACGGCCGCCGCCGTGCCCGCCCCGGCGTCGAAGGCCAAGACGACGGCCAAGACCGCCGCGGCCAAGAGCTGACCCGTGCGGGAGCAGGAAGGGGGCGGTGAGGACCGGAGCGGCCGTGAGCGCCGCCAGGAACTGCCGCCCCAGAGCCCCGAGGAGCAGGCGCGGGCGATCTGCCTGCGCCTGCTCACGGGGATGCCGCGCACCCGGCGGCAGCTCGCGGACGCACTGGCCAAGCGGGGCATCCCCGACGAGGTGTCGCAGCAGGTCCTCTCCCGGTACGAGGAAGTGGGCCTGATCGACGACGCCGCCTTCGCCGGGGCCTGGGTCGAGTCCCGGCACCGTGGCCGGGGCCTGGCCCGACGGGCACTCGCCCAGGAGCTCCGGACCAAGGGGGTGCACGCCACCCTGGTGGCGGAGGCCCTGGAGCAGCTGGACTCCGACCAGGAGGAGCAGACCGCCCGGGAGCTCGTGGAGCGCAAGCTCCGCGCCACCCGGGGCCTGGAACGCGACAAGCGGATCCGGAGGCTCGCCGGGATGCTCGCCCGCAAGGGTTACCCGGAGGGCATGGCCCTGCGGGTGGTCCGCCGCGCGCTGGAGGCGGAGGGCGAGGACGCCGAAGACCTGGGGTACATGGGGTAGGGCTAGCCCCCGGGCGCACACGCCGGGGTACGCCAATGCCAAGAGGCGTGCCCGGCAACAGAGTTGGCCGCATGATGCTGCGTTACGCCCTCCAGACCGTGAGAGACCGCAAGGCCGGCTTCCTCGGCGCCTTCGTCGCGTTGCTGTGCGCGGCCGCCCTCGTCACCGCGTGCGGGACGCTCCTGGAAACAGGACTCCGCGGCAAGATCGGCACCGAGCGCTACGCGGCCACGCCGGTCCTCGTCTCCGCCGACCAGAACGTCCACGAGACCACGGTCAAGGAGAAGAAGGGCAAGACCAAGACGAAGCACAAGGCCAAGCCCGTAGCCGAGCGAGCCTGGCTCCCAGCCGCCGCCCTGGACACCGTACGGTCCCTGCCCGGAGTCGAGCGGGCCGTGCCCGAGCTGACCTTCCAGGCCGTCCCGCTCGTCAAGGCCGCCGGCGGCCCGAAGCCCACGTACGGGCACGCCTGGACCTCCGCCGCCCTCACCCCCTTCACGCTCGCCGAAGGCCGCGCCCCGCGGGACGGTGACGAGGTCGTCGTCGACCGCGCGCTGGCAGCCCGCGCCGCGCTGAAGCCCGGGTCCGAGCTCGCCGTGCAGTCCACCGGCGAGCCGAAGACGTACCGCGTCAGCGGAGTCGCGACGCCCCCTCACGGGGACCTCGCCCAGCAGAGCTCCCTCTTCTTCAGCGACGCCGAGGCCCAGCGGCTCGCCGCACGCGAAGGGCAGGTCAGCGCGATCGGGGTGCTGCCCCGGCCCGGTGTCGCCCCCGGGGAACTGGCCGGGCGCATCGGGCAGGCACTGAAGGGCACCCCTGCGGCCACGGCGCAGGTCGCGACGGGTGACGAGCGCGGCCCGGTGGAGTTCCTCGACGCTGCCGGGGCCCGGATCAAGCTGGTCTCCATGGGCGGCGCGATGGGCGGCACCTCGCTGCTCGTCGCGATCCTCGTGGTCGTCGGCACCTTCGCCCTCTCCGTCCAGCAGCGCCACCGCGAACTCGCCCTGCTGCGGGCCATCGCCGCCACCCCCGGGCAACTGCGGCGCATGATCGGCCGTGAGGCGCTGCTCGTCGGCCTGGCCGCCGGGATCGCCGGGGCGTTCGCGGGGCTGCCGCTCGCCGCCTGGCTGTACGGCCGGTTCGTCGGCAGCGGGGTCGTTCCCACGGCCCTGGAACGCACCGCCGGCATCTTCCCCATGTTCGCCGCCGTCGGCGCGAGCCTGCTCGGAGCCTGGGCCGCCGCGCGGATCACCGGGCGGCGGATCGCCCGGATCCGTCCCGCCGAGGCGCTCGCCGAAGCCGCGCTCGAACCGCGCCGGCCCTCCTGGACCCGCACCGCGCTCGGGATGCTGCTGCTCGCCGGCGGGGCGGTGCTGGTCGTGGTGCTCGCCTCGCTGCGCACCGAGCCGGCGTCGACCCCGGTCACGTTCCTCGCCGTGGTGGTGCTGGCCGGTGCGGTCTCGCTGCTGGGCCCGCTGCTGGTACGGGGCGCCACCGCGCTCCTCGCCGGTCCGCTGCGGCTCGCCGGGGCGGGAGGCCACCTCGCCACCGCGAACCTGCGCGGCAACGCCACCCGGATGGCCTCCGCCGTCACCCCGCTCGCACTGCTGGTCGGCATGACGTGCACCGTGCTCTTCATCACCCCGGCCCTCGGGGACGCCGCCCGGGCACAGTCCCGCGACGGGATCCGGGCCGGATGGGTGCTGACCGCACAGGGACCGGGCATCACGGCGGAAGCCGCCGAGCGGATCCGCCGGACCCCCGGGGTCGAGGCGGCCACCGAGGTCGTGCACACCTCGGTACGGGTGGGGCTGGTGAAGTACGCCGCCCAGGGCGTGACCCCGGCCGGGCTGACCCGGACGTGGGACCCCCGGGTCACCGGCGGGAGCCTGGCCGGCTTCGGCGAGGACAACGCGGCGGTCAGCGAACTCGCCGCCGACCAGCTGGGGCTGGAGCCAGGCAGCCCGCTGCGGCTGACACTGGGCGACGGGACACCGGTCACCCTGACGGTCTCGGCCGTCTACGCGCGGGGCCTGGGCTTCGGGGACCTGACGCTGCCGCACGGGCTGGTGGCCGCGCACGTGGACAATCCGCTGGCGGGCAGCGTCCTGGTGGCGGCGCCGGGAGCCGGGCGGGAGCAACTGGCCGCGGCGGTACGGGGCTACCCCGGGGTGGCGGTGCTGTCCGCGCGCGACGCCGACGAGGTACGGGCGGAGCGGCAGGACGCCGGGGCGGAGAACAACCTGCTGGCGATGGGACTCGTACTGGCCTTCACCGCCGTCGCCGTGGTGAACACCCTCGCGATGTCGACGGCCGAGCGGGCCCGGGAGTTCGCGATGCTGCGGCTGGCCGGGGCGAAGCGGAGGCAGGTGCTGCGGATGCTGCGTGCCGAGGCGGTGGCGGTGGTACTGATCGGGGTCGTGCTGGGGTCGGGGATCGCGCTGGCCGTCCTGACCGCGTTCAGCGTGGGCATGACGGGGGCGGCGGCGCCGGCCGTCCTGCCGGTGGCGTACGCGGTGGTCGTGGGGCTGGCGGGGCTACTGGCCCTGGCGGCCACTGCCCTCCCGGGCCGGGTCGCGCTCCGGGTCCCGCCGGTGGATGTGGCCACGGCCAAGGGCTGATCCCGGCCCGGACCGCGGGGCTCCGTTCCCGGCCCGAGCGGGCCGGGAACGGAGCCGGCGTCTCAGGACGGCGCGGTCACCGGGAGGCCGGCCGACCTCCAGGCCTGGAAACCGCCGGTCAGGTCCGTGGCGCGGTGGAGGCCCAGGGCGTGGAGGGAGGCCGCCGCGAGGCTGGAGGCGTAGCCCTCGTTGCAGATCACCACCACCTGGAGGTCGTGACCCGTGGCCTCAGGGACGCGGTGGCTGCCCCGGGGGTCCAGGCGCCACTCCAGTTCGTTTCGCTCGACCACCAGCGCGCCCGGGATCAGGCCGTCGCGGTCCCGCAGGGCCTGGTAGCGGATGTCCACCAGGAGCGCGCCGGAGCGGGAGGCGGCGTAGGCCTCCTGCGGGTCGATCCGGGCGTAGCCCTCGCGGACCCGCTCCAGCAGCTCGTCGATGCCGGTCGGGCCGCTCACTGCCAGTCCTCCGGACGCTCGACGAGCTCCAGGGTCAGCAGCGGGCCGGTGCGGCTGTAGCGGCGGATCAGGGGGAGCGGCGGGTAGTAGGTGTGCACGGAGATGGCGTGCTCGGTCGGGGACTCGTTGAGCACCTCGTGCACGTGGTGCTCGCCGAAGTCCCGTCCGGTACCCGCGTCCAGGCTGCGGCTGCGGTCCACATCCGGGGCGAGGTGCAGCGCCTGCCAGCCCTCCGAGGGCAGGCGTACGGCCAGCGAGTGCTCGGTGAGACGGCCCCGCGCGGTGGCGAACGCGCCCCGCGACTCGGCGTGGTCGTGCCAGCCGGTGCCGGTGCCGGGCGGCCAGCCGATCAGCCAGGCCTCGCTGCCGGAGGGGCCGTCCAGCCGGACCCAGGTGCGGCCTTCCGGGTCGAGCGGCAGCGAGGCGACGACCTCGGCGTCGGCCGCGGTGCGCAGGGCGAAGTCGAGGAGTTCGGCGGCCGTGGGGCCGGGGCCCCCGGCCAGCACGGGCTCAGGGGTGTACGCGGGTGCAGACATGGAAGTGGACCGTTCCTGGGGTTCGCGGAAGTGCGCGCGGGCCGGTGACGGCACGGCGCGCGCAGGGGAAAAGGCGAATCAGCAGGAAGGGCGACACACGCAGCCCGCGTAGCGGAGCAGGTCCATGTGGACCCTCCGCCACAGGCGTACGTCGTTGCCGGTCATGTTCGCGAGTGAACCACGGGATCGCAAAACGGTCAATCGATCACCGCCGTCGGTGTCGTGGCGGACGAGGGCGCCGGTACCCGGGACGCGGGTGCGCCCGCTCGGACCGCGTCTGCCGCCTCGTACAGTTCCGCCGGCCGCACGCCCGCGAACGTCGCCGCCAGGTGCCCGTCCGGGCGGATCAGGAGCACGGTGTGGGCCGGGGCACCCGGGTAGCGGTCCGCGACCAGCAGATCGGTGCGGACCGGCAACGCGCTCACCGCCGCCGCGAGGCGGGGCATCAGCCCGGCGCCGAGCCAGTGCCGCCGGTCCCAGACCCCGGTGCCCGGCGCGACCAGGACCACCAGCAGCCGGCCCTGCCCCAGCAGGTCGCGCAGCGGCACCGTCGCCCCGTCGGGCGCGGTCACCGGTACGTTCGCCACCGCACCCCCCGGTTCCGTGGCCGTCGGGACCTCGCGTACGGCCATCGGCGGGGCGTACGCCGGCGCCGCGCCCAGCGGTCCCCGCCCCAGGTGGCCGTCGGTGAGCAGGGATTCGGCGGACCGCGAGGCGCCGGGCAGGTAGGTGCGCAGCCCGCCCCCGGCCCGCAGCGCCGGCATCGCCTGATCGGCCGCGCGCAGCCGGGCGGCGACCGCGGTGCGCCGCTCGCCCTCGTAGCTGTCGAGCAGTTCCTCCGAAGCTCCCTGGTGCCAGGCCAGGGACAGTTTCCACGCGAGGTTCTCGGCGTCCCGGAGCCCCTCCTCGACCCCTTGGGTGCCGAGGGCCCCCAGCAGGTGCGCGGCGTCCCCGGCGAGGAAAGCGCGTCCGTCGCGCCAGCGCCGCGCGAGGCGGTGGTGCAGCGTGTACACCCCGGTGTCGATGAGGTCGTACGGGGGAGTCGTGCCCCCGCACCACCCCGCGAGGGTGTCCCGGACCAGGGTCACCAGCGCGTCGGGAGTGACGAGATCTCCGCGCGCCGGGAGCAGCCAGTCGAGGCGCCACACCCCGTCGGGCAGCGGCCGGGACGTGACCTCCTCGGGGCCGGACGGCGCGTTGCGGTGCAGCAAGGCCTCGCCGGGCCACGGCAGTTCGGTGCGCAGGGCGGCCACGGCGTACCGTTCCACGGCGGTGCGGCCGGGGAAGCGGATGCCGAGCAGCTTGCGCACGGTGGAGCGGGCGCCGTCGCAGCCGACCAGGTAACTCCCGCGCCACCACGTGGTCTCGGCGCCCCGGGTGTGCGCGGTGACCCCGTGACCGTCCTGCTCCACGGAGTCCAGCCTGGTGTCGGTGACCAGCTGGACGAGAGGGTGCGCGGTGGCGGCCTCGCGCAGCCCGCGCGTCAGGGCGTGCTGCGGCAGGTGCAGCGGGGCCGGGCCGTCGTCGAAGGTGCTGCGCTGTGCGGGCCGGCTGCGCCGCATGGTGCGCCAGGCGGCGAAGTACGCCCCCTCGTAGCGCAGGGTCGTACAGCCCAGCCGGTGTGCCATGGCAGCCGTGTCGGCGTGCAGGACGACGGTACGGGCGGGGCGGGCCTCCTCCTTGCCGGGCCCTTCGTCGAGCACGATGGCGGGCACGCCCTGGCCGGCCAGGGCGAGGGACAGGGAGAGTCCGACGGGCCCCGCGCCGACGACGATCACCGGGTCCATGATGTGGCTCCCGGTGTCCGGTATGTGATCACAGAACGTATGCAACCCACTGGAGGTGCCTGCGTCAAGTGACACAGGTCGGGACAACGCCGTGTGGTGCGACGGATGACTCCCGCCGCACCACACGTGTCACGCCAGTGTACTGACCGGGTGTCAGGGAGCCTCGCCCACACCCGCGGCGCCGCCCGCGTCGACCTCGGCCACGTCGCCGGCCACGACCGCGCCGGTGCCCTTGGTCGACTTCCGCAGCCGGCCCTCCAGCCAGGAGGCGAAGGTGGTGAGGGCGAAGTTGACCACGATGTAGATCAGCGCGATCACGAAGAGGGTGGCAATGGTGTTGCTGTAGTTGGCCGAGATCTGCCGGTTCGTGGAGAGCAGCTCCGCGAAGCCCAGCAGTGCGCCGCCGAGCGCGGTGTCCTTGAGGATCACCACGAGCTGGCTGACCAGGGCCGGCAGCATCGCCGTGACGGCCTGCGGGATCAGCACGTAGAACATCGTCTGGCCCTTGCGCATGCCGATCGCCTTGGCCGCGTCGGTCTGGCCGCGGGGCAGGGAGAGCACTCCCGCCCGGACGATCTCGGCGATGACGGCCGAGTTGTAGAGGACCAGGCCCGTGACCACGGCCCAGAACGGCCGGGTGTCGGAGGGAACGTCCAAGAACCGCGGCGCCATCAGCGCGTTGCCGAACAGCATCAGCATCAGCACCGGGATGGCACGGAAGAACTCGACCCACGCGCCGACCGGACCCCGCACCCACGCGTGGTCCGACAGGCGGCCGATGCCGAGCAGCGCGCCCAGCGGGAGGGCGATCACCATGGAGAGCGCCCCGGCTTTGAGGGTCTCCATCAGGCCGGGGATGAGGTACGTGGTCCACACCCGGCTGTCGGTGACGAAGGGGGACCACTTGTCGGCGTCGAGCTGGCCCTTCTCGCCCATGAGCGACAGCATCCACCACAGGACGAGCCCGAACAGGACGACGAAGATCCCGCTGTAGATCCAGTTGCGCGCCTTGGCCTTGGGGCCAGGGGTGTCGTACAGCACGGAGGTCATCGCTTCACCGCCACTCGCTTGGCGACCCAGCCCAGCAGAAGACCGGTGGGCAGGGTCAGCAGGACGAAGCCGAGGGCGAAGACCGCGAAGACCGCGAAGGTCGCCTGCGCCTCGTTCTCGAGCATTTCCTTCATCAGCAGGGCGGCCTCGGCCACGCCGATGGTCGCCGCCACCGTGGTGTTCTTGGTGAGCGCGATCAGTACGTTGGCGAGCGGTGCGATGACCGCCCGGAAGGCCTGGGGGAGCACGATCAGGGTGAGTACCTGGAAGAAGCTCAGTCCCAGCGCGCGGGCCGCCTCGGCCTGCCCGACGGGCACGGTGTTGATGCCGGAGCGCAGGGCCTCGCAGACGAAGGTTCCGGTGTAGGCGATCAGTCCGAGGACCGCGAGCCGGAAGCCGATCTCCTTGAACGTGCTGCCGCCCAGAGCGATGCGGAGGGTCTGGTTGAGTCCCAGCGAGCAGCCGATGACCAGCAAGGTCAGCGGGGTGTTGCGCACCAGGTTGACGTACGCGGTACCGAAGCCCCGCAGCAGCGGGACCGGGCTGACCCGCATCCCCGCCAGCACGGTGCCCCAGATCAGGGACCCGACCGCCGAGTAGAGGGTGAGCTGAACCGTCACCCAGAAGGCTCCGAGCACGTCGTACTGCCCGGAATCAAGAAAATCGAACACGATGCCCTGCGCTCTCCCCAGGATGGCCGGTGAGGTGCGCCGCCGCCCGCGGCAGGCGGGCGGCGACGCTCCTCACCGATGAATCAGCTGCCTTCGGTGATCTGCGGGGCAGGCTCGCTCTTGAAGTTGGCCGGACCGAGGTTCTTGTCCACGGCCTTCTGCCAGCTGCCGTCCTCGACCATCTTCTTCAGCGCGGCGTTGATCTTGGTCTGGAGCTCCTTGTCGCCCTTCTTCAGACCGATGCCATAGTTCTCGTTGCTCAGGCTCAGCCCGACCAGCTTGAACTTGCCCTTGTTCTTCTCCTGAGCCGCGTAGCCCGCCAGGATCGAGTTGTCCGTGGTCAGCGCGTCCACGGCCTTGTTCTCCAGGCCGGTCAGGCACTCGGAGTAGCCACCCTGCTCCAGCAGGTCGGCCTCGGGCGCCAGCTTGGTCTTGACGTTCTGCGCCGAGGTGGAGCCGGTGACCGAGCAGAGCTTCTTCTTGTTCAGGTCCTCGGCCTTGGTGATGCTCGTGTCGTCGGCGCGGACCAACAGGTCCTGGTGCGCGAGGAAGTACGGGCCGGCGAAGTCGACCTTCTCCTTGCGCTTGTCGTTGATCGAGTAGGTCGCGACGACGAACTTCACGTCACCGTTGGAGATCAGGTTCTCGCGCTCGGCGCTGACGGCCTGCTTGAACTCGATCTGGTCGGGCTGGTAGCCGAGCTCCTTGGCGACGTAGGTCGCGACGTCGACGTCGAAGCCGGTGTACTTGCCGTCCGGGGTCTTCAGGCCCAGGCCCGGCTGGTCGAACTTGATGCCGACAACGATCTTGTCCTTGCCGCCACCGGTCGCACCGGTGTCACTGCTCTTGTCGCTGCTGCCGCCACAGGCGGTCGCGGTCAGGGCAAGGGCTACGGCTACGGCCGCGGCCGCAGCGGCCTTGGAGATCTTCATGGTGAACTTCCCTCGGATGAGACGTTGTTGACGACGAGCGACGCTTACGGCGCACGCACGGCCGAAAGGAACCGTTCCGGCGGTGATCCGCATACGGATGACTACCAGACCGGACCCTCAGTGGTGCAGGATCTTCGACAGGAAGTCCTTGGCGCGGTCACTGCGCGGGTTGCTGAAGAACTGCTCGGGCGTGGCCTCTTCGACGATCTTTCCGTCGGCCATGAAGACGACCCGGTTGGCCGCAGAGCGGGCGAAGCCCATCTCGTGCGTGACGACCACCATCGTCATGCCCTCCCGGGCGAGCTGCTGCATGACTTCCAGCACCTCGTTGATCATCTCCGGGTCCAGCGCCGACGTGGGCTCGTCGAAGAGCATCACCTTCGGCTCCATCGCCAGCGCGCGGGCGATCGCCACGCGCTGCTGCTGGCCGCCGGAGAGCTGCGCCGGGTACTTGTCCGCCTGGGAGCCGACACCCACCCGGTCCAGCAGGGCCACGGCCTTCTCGCGGGCGGCTGCCTGCTCCGCCTTGCGGACCTTGACCTGGCCCAGCATGACGTTCTGCAGCACCGTCTTGTGCGCGAACAGATTGAACGACTGGAACACCATGCCGACATCGGCGCGCAGTTCGGCGAGCTTCTTGCCCTCCGAGGGCAGCTCCTTGCCGTCGAGCGTGATGGTGCCGGAGTCGATCGTCTCCAGCCGGTTGATGGTCCGGCACAGCGTGGACTTGCCGGATCCCGAAGGACCGATCACCACGACGACCTCACCGCGGGCAATGCTCAGATCGATGTCCTGAAGCACGTGCAGCGCGCCGAAGTGCTTGTTGACGTTGCTCAGTACGACCAGGTCGTCCGCGGCACCGGCCGCGTCCTGCACGTCCTTGGCCACTGATACTCCGCTCATCGGCTTCTTGCTCCGTCCTCCTCGGTTGGGAGGACAGTAGTGACGTGACGTGCACAGCGTCATCACATCTGAGGGAGAATTGAGCATAACGATCCGGCCTCGCCCGGATACGCTCCGTGCGCGGTACCGGCGTGGCCCGGATGCGGTCGTACCGGGTCCATAACGGAAGGCGCGCCGGAGCGGAACCCCCTTGACGTGGGCGTCCGCATCGGCGTGGATGCAGGGTGGCCCTGCAACGTACGGAATCCGAAGATCGAGGGAAGGAGAGGGGGACGACATGAGACTGCTGCTCGTCGAGGACGACGACCACGTCGCCGCCGCCCTGTCCGCGATCCTCGCCCGGCACGGCTTCCAGGTCACCCACGCCCGCAACGGCGAGGAGGCCCTCCAGGCCCTGCTGCCCGCCGGCGGCCGGCCCAACGTCACTCCCTACGGGGTGATCCTGCTCGACCTCGGCCTGCCCGACCAGGACGGCTACGAGGTGTGCGGCAAGATCCGCAAGCGCGCCGCCACGCCCGTCATCATGGTGACCGCCCGGGCCGACGTACGTTCCCGCATCCACGGCCTCAACATGGGCGCCGACGACTACGTGGTCAAGCCGTACGACACCGGTGAACTCCTCGCCCGCATCCACGCGGTCGCCCGGCGCACCGGCGCCTCCGAGGAGGCCGCCGTCACCGGGACGGGCACCCCCGCCGTCGTCAGGCTCGGCCCCGTCAGCATCGAGCTGCCCAACCGCCGGGTCAGCGTCGACGGCATCGACGTACCGCTCACGCGCAAGGAGTTCGACCTGCTGGCCCTGCTCGCGCAGCGGCCCGGCGTCGTCTTCCGCCGCGAGCAGATCATCAGCGAGGTGTGGCGCACCAGCTGGGAGGGAACCGGCCGGACCCTGGAGGTCCACGTCGCCTCGCTGCGCTCCAAGCTGCGCATGCCCGCCCTCATCGAGACCGTCCGCGGGGTGGGCTACCGGCTCGTCTCCCCGGCCGCCCCCTAGCGGGCCCTGTCGTGCGCGCCCGGCTCCTCCCGCTGCTCGTCGTCCTGATGGCGGGCACCCTCCTCGCGCTGGGCTTCCCGCTCGCCGTGAGCCTGGCCGCCGGGCAGCAGCAGCGGGTCGTCGTCGACCGCATCGACGACAGCGCCCGCTTCGCCGCCCTCGCCCAGTTCGTCGTCGACGCCGAGGGTTCCGGCTCCACCGGCGCCGACGAGCGCCGCGAGACCCTCCAGCACGAACTCGCCCGCTACCAGGAGCTGTACGGCATCCGCGTCGGCATCTTCCTCCGCGACGACAACGCCATGGCCCGCTCCCCGGGCTGGTGGCAGCTCCCCGAGTCCGGCGAGGGCCGCCGCGCCTTCGAAGAGGCGCTGGCCGGACGGCGCAGCCACGACCCGCCGCAGGTGTGGCCCTGGCAGACCCACGGCAAACTGCTCGTCGCCTCCCCCGTCGTCCTCGACGGGGACGTGGTCGCCGTCGTCGCCACCGAGTCGCCCACCGATCTGATGCGCGGCCGGATCCTGAGGGGCTGGCTGCTCATCGCGAGCGGGCTCGCCGCCGCGATGCTGGTCGCCTTCGGCGCCGCCCTGCGGCTCACCAGCTGGGTCCTCAAGCCCGTGCAGACCCTCGACGCCGCCGCCCACGGGATCGCCACCGGGCGGATGAACTCGCGCGTCGCGGCCGCCGGCGGTCCGCCGGAACTCCAACGCCTGGCCCGGTCGTTCAACGAGATGGCCGACAACGTCGAAGAGGTACTGGAGCAGCAGCGGGCGTTCGTCGCGGACGCCTCCCACCAGCTGCGCAACCCGCTCGCCGCGCTGCTCCTGCGGATCGAGCTGCTCGCCCTCGAACTCCCCGAGGGCAACGAGGAGATCGCCTCCGTGCGCGCCGAGGGCAAGCGCCTGACGCAAGTCCTGGACGACCTGCTGGACCTGGCACTGGCCGAGCACGCCTCCGCCGAGATCAGCCTCACCGACATCGGGGCCCTGGCCTCCGAGCGGGTCTCCGCCTGGCGCCCCTACGCCGAGGAGAAGGGCGTACGGCTCACCGAGACGGGCCGGACCGCCGTCGCCGGATGGGCCGACCCCATCGCCCTGTCCAGCGCGCTCGACGCCGTCATCGACAACGCCCTGAAGTTCACCCCCACGGGTGAGGAGGTCGAGGTGTCCGTCGAGGCGGCAGGGCGCACCGTCCACGTGGTCGTCGCCGACCGCGGCCCCGGCCTCACCGAGGACGAGCTGCTGCGCGTCGGCGACCGCTTCTGGCGCAGCGGCCGCCACCAGAACATCAAGGGCTCCGGGCTCGGGCTGTCGATCTCCCGCGCCCTGCTCGCCGCTGGCGGCGGGTCCCTCACGTACGAGAAGAACCCGCCGCACGGGCTGCGGGTGACGGTGTCCGTGCCGCGCACCGACCCGCACACCTCCTGACGCCCCCGCCCGGCGGGCGCCGCTACCAGGCGAGGACCGTACGGGCCGGGGCGGAGACCGCGTACAGCTCGTCGACGGCCCGGACCTCGAAGGCCGCCGCCCGCTCCCGGCCGGCGCGGGGGACGGCGGCCAGGTGGAGGGCGGTGCCGCAGGTGCCGCCGAGGAACCGGCGGGTGCCGCCGGGCAGGACGCGGGACACCTCGTAATGCCGGACCGCCCCGGCAGCCCGGCGCCACGACAGGCGCAGCCACGCCCGGTCGTCGTGACGGGCCGAGGCGTCCACGGTCAGGGCAGCGGGAGACGCCGGCCGCCGACCGGCGGCGGTGTCGCTCACCGACAAGGACCCGAGCCGCCACACCACGGCTCTCTTCCCGAGTCCCGTGATCCGTACGGCACATCCGTACGCCGTCTTCCCCGCCAGTGACGACAGCGCGACCCGCGCCCGGCGCCAGGCCGGCCCCGCGCCGAGGGTGTCCGCCCGGAACCAGGTGTACGGGACCGGCTCGCCCGGAGCGGCCGGCTCGCGGGTGGCCACGCCGACCTCCACCGCGACCGGGCCCGACTCGGTGGCGTGCACCAGCTCCACGACGGTGGATCGGGTGAGGGCGAACCGGGTGGAGTGCAGTCCGACGGCCGCCGGGGCGGTCAGCGTGCCCGCGACGAGCAGGCTGGAGCCGCCGCGCCAGGCGCGCGCGAAGTCCAGGGTCACGGCTGGCCGCTCCCCGGCGGTGTCCACGACCCAGCGGCGGCCCGGCAGCCGGTCCTGGAGTCCGAGGTGGTTCCAGGGGGTGTCGGACACGGCCCGGCCGTCCTCGTACCAGCGCTCCCCGTGCCCCGTGTTGAAGGCGCAGGCGAACGGCAGCGCGGTGACCGTGGAACGGTCGGCGACGGCCGTCGCGGGAGCCCGCCAGCCCGATTCCGGCGCAGGCCGGGCGGGATCCAGGGACTCGCCCGTCCAGAAGCGGTCGTCGGCCCGGTGGAAGGCACCGGGGGAGCGGTCGGTGAGGTGGTTGCGGGTCCACTCCGGCCGGTAGAAGCCGTAGCTGACGACGTGGTCGCCCTCGCGCGGGATGATCGCGTCCCAGCGGACGCCGGAATTCCAGCCGTTGGCCTCCGTGTCCACGGCGGCCCAGAGTTCGTGGCGCGAGCGGCCCAGGCGCTGCGCGAGCGCGCCGGAGGCGGCCAGGGTCTGCGGCGTCCAGCGGAAGTCCACGAACATCGTGTCCGCGACCTTCCCGGCACGGTCCTCGAAGAACTCCTGGTTGAGCTCGTTGAGGGCACCCTGCCAGCCCACCCGGCCGGTGCTGTCCATCGCGTCGTACCAGGTGATCCGCAGGCCGTACGGCTCGCCCGCCGCCCGCAGGGCGCGCAGGAACTCCCGCATCCTGGAGGCGAGTTCGCTGTCTCCGCCGTCGGTCTCGGCGTTGACGAACCAGCCGTCGAAGCCGTACGCCGTGGCCACCCGCACCAGCTGCTCCGCGATCGGGAAGCGGCCCAGGGAGTCCCGCTGGACCAGGTCGCGGGTCCACTGGAGGTCGCCGCCGTAGGGCGCGGGCGGCAGGAACACATTGCCCAGGACGCGGACCCCGTTGCGGTGGGCGGCGTCGACCACGGGCGCGTTCGGCGCGAGCACGATCCCCTCGCCGGAGGAGCCGCCCCAGAAGACCAGCTCGTCGATGTACGCCCAGTGCGTGAACGCGTAGTAGTCGGCGGTGGCCGAGCCCTGGGAGGGGTTCTGCGCGGTGGGCCCGAAGGAGACGAGCGAGGCGATCCGGGCCTGGCCGGCGCGCGCGCCCTGGTGCGGCGGCACCGGCGTGAAGCGCGTCGCGAGCGGCACGGTCGCGGTGTTGTGGGCGAGGTCGGGATCGCCTTCGGGGGTCCACCGCTTGAGCGAGCGCCACACGATCCCGGGGCCGGGGGCGCCCTTGGGGAGCGAGTCCGGGAACCAGTAGGAGGCGTACGGGGCCAGGTCGGCCGGGGTCGGAGGGGCCGGAGCGGCGGGCGCGGAGGTCGTGGAGGGGGTGGAGGGCGTGGCCGTGGCCCAGGCGGCGGACGCCGGGGCCGGGGCGCCCAGCAGCGCGGCCGCCCCGGCCCCGGCGGCCAGCACCGCGCGCCGGGCCGGCGGCCGTACGGAGGCGGGCGGGGGCGGCGGCGCGGGCGCGGGGAGGGGCCGGGGCAGGCGCATGGGCATGGGTATGGGTATGGGCTCGGCCGTACGAGGGTCGACGCCGTTGTCGGTCTCGGACATGCGGGCTCCTCCGGAAGGGGCGTCAGATCAGTGCGGGGGTACGCGCAGCACCTCGGTGATGCCGCGCGCGGAAAGGTGCGCGGGGTCCTCCGCGAGCTCGGCCAGCACCACCGCGGGCCGGACCCCGTCCGCGGTGAGCGCCGCCCACGCCTCGAAGAACGGGCCGCCGGGAGCGCACACCGAGCGCCTCGGAGCCGTCTCGGCCCCGCCGACGTCGACCGCCAGCGCGGTGGACCGTACGGGCGGCCGGTGCTCGCGCCCCCGCCACTCCTCGGTGATCCGCGCGAGGGCGGCGCCGGCCGGCTTGGGCCGGCGGTCGTTGGTGAGCAGGCCGAGGCCGTACTCCAGCTCCGGGAAGTCCGCGAGCTCCCGGGACACGTCGTGCGAGCACCACCAGGTCACGCCCCACAGGTCCGGGCAGTCCAGGGCGTTCGCCACGGTCGCCTCGGTGAACCGAGCCGCGCGCTCCGGCCCGATCAGCGGCGCGGGCGCGCCGACCTCCTGGAGCCACACCGGGCGGCGCGGGTCCAGGGCCCAGGCCTTCGACAGCTCGATCAGGTACGCGGCATGGTGCTCGGTCGCCGTTCCCGCCGGGCCGTGGCGCTGCGCGGTGCCGTTGAACACCCAGGAGTGCACGGCGGTGGCCGCGCCCAGCCGCGCGGCCTGGGCGACGGTGAAGGGGTGACCGTCCTGGTACCAGGCGGCGTCGTACTCGGCGTGCAGGTGGAACCGCCCGGGCGCCCCCTCTTCGCAGGCGGCGAGCATCCGCTCCAGCCAGCGGGCCGCCTGATCGGGGGTGATCCGGTCGGGGTCGGGGTGGGGGGACCCGGCGAACTGGTTGATCTCGTTGCCCACGGTCATGCCCAGGAAGTTCGGCCGGTCGGCGAGGGCGGCGGCCAGCGTGCGCAGGTACTCCTCCTGGCCGGCGACCACGTCCGGGTCGGCGAAGAGGTTGCGCCGGTGCCAGGTCCGGGTCCAGGCGGGCAGGAAGTCGAAACTCGACAAGTGGCCCTGCAGGCCGTCCACGTTGACGTCGAGCCCCCGCTCGGCGGCCGCGTCGGCGAGCGCGACGAGCTGCTCGACCGCACGCGGCCGGATCAGCGTCCGGTTCGGCTGGAACACCGGCCACAGCGGGAACACGCGGATGTGGTCCAGCCCGAGCGCGGCGATCGAGTCGAGGTCGGACCTGACCTCGTCGAGGTCGAAGTCCAGCCAGTGGTGGAACCAGCCGCGGGCCGGCGTGTAGTTGGCACCGAATCGGAGCGCGTGTCCGTGCACAAGGCGTCCTGGAGTTCTGAGGAATTCACCGGGCGGGCCACAACCTGCCGGTGTGGATGGGGAAAGTCAACAGGGCCTCCGGACCGCCTACTTATGCGCTTCAGCCCTGTTGACACAAGGGTTCTGTTCATCGGAACCTGGAGAAGCTAATGCGCTTTAGTTGTGACCGGCCACCTGGAACTGCGGGGAAATGGACAGCGGTATTTCGGTCATGGCGGCCCGTCAGGGCGAGATCGCGTACGGTCTGGCCATGGCCCGCAGACCCACGATCAAGGACATCGCCCGCCAGGCCGGGGTGTCGGAGAGCGCCGTGTCCTTCGCGCTCAACGACCGGCCGGGGGTCTCCCGGGAGACCCGCGCCCGGATCCGCCGGGTCGCCGAGGAGCTCGGCTGGCAGCCCAACAGCGCCGCCCGCGCCCTGTCCGGCGAGCGCTCCGGCGCCGTCGGACTCGTCCTCGCCCGGCCCGCGCACACACTCGGCGTCGAGTCCTTCTTCCTCCAGCTCGTCTCCGGCATACAGGAGGTCCTCTCCGCCGCCCGGACGGCCCTGCTGTTCCAGGTGGTCGAGGACATCGAGGCCGAATGCGCCGTCTACCGCCGCTGGTGGGCCGAGCGGCGGGTCGACGGCGTCCTCGTCGTCGACCCGCGCACGACGGACCCGCGTCCGGAGCTCCTCGGTCAGCTGGCCCTGCCGGCCGTCATGGTGGGCGAGGCACCCTCCCACGGTCCTTCCCAGGGCCTTTCCCACGGCCTCTCCCACGGCACGTCCGAGGATCCCTCCCACCCCGTCGCGGACCCGCTCTCCTCGGTCCGGGCCGACGACGCAGGGGCCATGGTCCAGGTCCTGGACCACCTCCACGGGCTGGGCCACCGCCGGATCGTCCACATCGCCGGGCTCCCCGGCCTCGCCCACACGGCCCGCCGGATCGAGTCGCTGCGGACCGAGGCCGCACGGCGCGGCCTCGGGCCCGACCGGGTGCGTTCCGTGGTCACCGACTACTCCGACGCGGAGGGCGCGGCGGCCACCCGCCGGGTCCTCGCCGAGCCCGAGCCCCCCACCGCGCTGGTCTACGACAACGACGTGATGGCAGTCGCCGGGATCGCGGTCGCCGCCGAGCTGGGCATCCCCGTACCGGGCCGGCTCTCGATCGTGGCCTGGGACGACTCCGCGCTCTGCCGGGTCACCCACCCCCGGCTCACCGCCCTCGTCCGGGACACCGCGGGCTTCGGCCGCCTCGCCGCCGAGGAGCTCCTCGCCGTCCTCGCGGGAAGGCCTGCCGGGGTGCGCCAGAGCGAGCAGCCGCGGCTGGAGCCTCGCGAGAGTACGGCGGCGCCCGCGGCCCATACTGAATCCTGACCCCTTCCTGGAGCCGCCACCGTGATCACTCCCACCGCCCCCCACTCCACACCGCGAGCCGGAGCCGCGGCCGCAGGCCTGACGGTGGCGATCGACATCGGCGGGACGAAGATCGCCGGGGCGCTGGTGCACCCCGACGGCACGATGTCCGCCCTGACCCGTCGCCCGACCCCGCGCGCGGCGGACGCGGACGCGGACGCCGTCATGGCGGCGGTGGCCGGGGTCGTCGCCGACCTGTCCCGCTCGCCGCTGTGGTCGTCCGCGGTCCGCTGCGGGATCGGCAGCGCGGGCCCGGTGGACGCCTCCCGGGGCACGGTCAGCCCGGTCAACATCGGGGCGTGGCGGGAGTTCCCGGTCCTGGCCCGGGTCGAGGCCGAACTCGCGGCGCGCGGGGCACGAGGGGCGGACGGGGCGGAGGTGCCGACCGTACTGGCCGGTGACGGTGTGGCGATGGCCGCGGCGGAACACTGGCTGGGCGCGGCCCGGGGCCACGCGAACGCGCTGTGCATGGTGGTCTCCACGGGCGTCGGCGGCGGCCTCATCCTGAACAACAAGCTCCACCCCGGCCCCACCGGCAACGCGGGCCACATCGGCCACATCAGCGTCGCCTTCGACGGGGAGCCGTGCGCCTGCGGCGGCCACGGCTGCGTCGAGTCGATCGCCTCCGGCACCGCCATCGCCCGCTGGGCCCTGGCCCAGGGCTGGACCCCCGCGGAGCCCGGCGGCGACGCCACGGCGGCGGGTGTGGCCGCGGCCGCCCAGGCCGGCGACCCCGTCGCCCAGGCCGCCTTCGACCGAGCGGGCCGCGCCCTGGCGGCGGCCATCGCGGCCACCGCGACCCTCGTCGAGACGGACATCGCGGTCATCGGAGGCGGCGTGGCCGCCTCCGGCGACACCCTGTTCGCCCCGATCCGCACGCACCTCGCCGCCTACGCCACGCTGTCCTTCGTGCGGGACCTGCAGGTGGTCCCGGCCACCCTGGGCACGCACGCGGGCCTGATCGGAGCCGCCGCCGCGGCGAGCATGCTGCTGCCGTCCTCGTGAAGGTCAGGGCGTGACGTCCGGGGCAGCGTGAAGGCGAAGTCGTGAGGGCCAGGCCGCGGATGCCAAGAGTGTGAAGGCCGGAGCGTGAAGCCCAGGCCGTGAAGTCCGGCCGTGACGGGCAGGCCGCGGACGTCACGGCGTGACGTCCAGCGCGCGACGGTCGGCGGGTGAAGCTTCGCGCGCAACGATCGGCGCGTAGAGGTCAGGGCTTGACCGAGCGGTAGTAGCGCCGCGCGCCCTCGTGCAGCGCGAGGGGGTCGGTGTAGATGGCCGTCCGCAGGTCCACGAGCTGCGCCGCGTGCACCTGGTGCCCGATGCGGTCGCGGCTGAGGATCACCGTCCGCGTGAACCGCTCCGTCAGCTCGGCGTCCGTCTTCTCCGTGGTCACCAACAAGTTCGGCACAGCCAGGGTCGCCACCGCGCTGGTGTTGCGCGCCCGCGTGTACGCGTCCTGCGGCATCACCGCCGCCCGGTAGTAGCGCGCCGGGCTCCCGCTCGCCTGCAGCGCCTCCACCAGGTCCCCGAGCTGCACGAGCCGGATCTCGAACCGCTCCGACAACTCGCGCACCGCGTTCGTCGGGAGCCCGCCGGACCAGAAGAACGCGTCGATCCGGCCGGCCTCCAGCTCGGCCGGCATGGTGTCGATGCCGATGGACACCGGCGTGATGTCGGTGGCCGGATCCAGCCCGGCCGCCGTCAGCAGCCGCTCGGAGATGAGCCGCACCCCGGAGCCCGGCTGGCCGATCGCCACCCGCTTGCCGCGCAGGTCCCGCGCCGACTGCACCGGAGCAGCGGCCGGCACCACCAGCTGCACGTAGTCGTCGTAGAGCCGCGCACACCCGCGCAGGTCGTCCGCCCCCGGCTTCGCTTCCTGCCGGTACTTGGCGACCGCGTCCGCCGTCGCCACCGTGAAGTCCGCCTCCCCGGCGGCCACCCGCTGGAGGTTCTGCTGCGATCCCTCGCTGGTCTCCAGCCGGACCTTCACCCCGGGCATGTCCTGCCTGAGCTCCTGTTCCAGCAGCTGGCCGTACCGGTGGTAGACCCCGGTCCTGACACCCGTGCTGAAGGTCAGCCCGCCCTTGAGCTCCGGCTCCCCGAAGGGCTTCAGCCACCACAGCAGGACGCCGAGCACGGCGAGTACGGCCACCAGGGCCCGCAGGGCTTGGCGCCTGCTGATCCGGGGCGGTACGAGAGGCATGGCCGCGATCCTGCCACCCGCCCGCCGTCCTGTCACGGGACGAGGGGCCGGAGGGCTCCCGGGCACCGCCTACCCTTGTTGCATGACCAGCAGCAGCGACCGGAGCACGGCAGTGGACGTCAAGGGAACATACGAGGTGCGCACCTACGGGTGCCAGATGAACGTGCACGACTCCGAGCGGCTGTCCGGTCTGCTGGAGGACGCGGGCTACACGCGTGCGCCCGAGGGCTCCGACGGCGACGCCGACGTGGTCGTGTTCAACACCTGCGCCGTCCGCGAGAACGCCGACAACAAGCTGTACGGCAACCTCGGACGGCTCGCCCCGATGAAGACCAAGCGCCCCGGCATGCAGATCGCCGTCGGCGGCTGCCTCGCCCAGAAGGACCGCGACACGATCGTCAAGCGGGCCCCCTGGGTCGACGTCGTCTTCGGTACGCACAACATCGGAAAGCTCCCCGTGCTGCTGGAGCGCGCCCGCATCCAGGAGGAGGCGCAGGTCGAGATCGCCGAGTCGCTCGAGGCGTTCCCCTCGACGCTGCCGACCCGCCGCGAGTCCGCGTACGCCGCCTGGGTCTCGATCTCCGTCGGCTGCAACAACACCTGCACCTTCTGCATCGTCCCGGCGCTGCGCGGCAAGGAGGAGGACCGCCGTCCCGGCGACATCCTCGCCGAGGTGGAGGCCCTGGTCGCCGAAGGCGTCTCGGAGATCACCCTGCTCGGCCAGAACGTGAACGCGTACGGCTCGGACCTCGGCGACCGCGAGGCCTTCAGCAAGCTGCTGCGCGCCTGCGGGCAGATCGAGGGCCTGGAGCGGGTCCGCTTCACCTCCCCGCACCCGCGCGACTTCACGGACGACGTGATCGCGGCGATGGCCGAGACCCCGAACGTGATGCCGCAGCTCCACATGCCGCTGCAGTCCGGCTCGGACACGATCCTGAAGGCGATGCGCCGCTCGTACCGGCAGGAGCGGTTCCTCGGCATCATCGAGAAGGTCCGTGCCGCGATTCCGCACGCCGCGATCTCCACCGACATCATCGTGGGCTTCCCCGGTGAGACGGAGGAGGACTTCCAGCAGACGATGCACACCGTGCGCGAGGCCCGCTTCGCGAACGCCTTCACCTTCCAGTACTCCAAGCGGCCCGGCACTCCCGCGGCCGACATGGACGGGCAGATCCCCAAGGAGGTCGTACAGGACCGCTACATGCGCCTGGTCGCCCTCCAGGAGGAGATCTCCTGGGAGGAGAACAAGAAGCAGATCGGCCGCACCCTGGAGGTCATGGTCGCGGAGGGCGAGGGCCGCAAGGACGGCGCCACCCACCGCCTGTCCGGCCGTGCCCCCGACAACCGCCTGGTCCACTTCACGAAGCCGGACGCGGAGGTCCGTCCGGGTGACGTGGTGACCGTGGACATCACCTACGCGGCCCCCCACCACCTGCTGGCCGAGGGCCCGACGCGGACCGTACGCCGCACCCGCGCGGGCGACGCCTGGGAGAAGCGCAACGCCGCCCCGGCCCAGCCGGCGGGCGTCATGCTCGGCATCCCGACCCTGGGTGTACCGGCGCCGCTGCCGGCCGCCACGTCAGGCTGCGCGGCGCCCGCCTCGTCCTGACCCGCAGTCGTGCCCTGCCGGGCCCAGGGCTTCGCCGCCCAGGCTCCGGCCCGGGCCCCGGCCCCGCTGAGCCGGGGCCCGCTGCCGCCGCGGGCGGCCGCGGGCTAGGCTGCGGATCATGCTCGTAGCCGCTGCCGTCTGTCCCGCCCCGCCGCTGCTCGTGCCGGAGGTCGCCGCAGGGGCCGCCGCCGAACTCGGCGACGCCCGCACCGCCTGCTCCGACGCGCTCGCGGTGCTCTCCGCCTCCCGGCCCGACCTGCTGGTCGTCGTGGGGGCCGCCGACCAGGACCACCTCGGTGCGTACCCGCAGGGCGCCCGCGGCACGTTCCGCGGTTTCGGCGTCGAGGCGGAGGTACGGCTCGGGGAGGGCGCGGAGGGGAGGCGCCCGCTGCCCACCTCGCTGGCCGTGGGCGCCTGGCTGCTGCGCCGCGCGGGCTGGGGAGCCGCTCCGGTCGAGGGGCTCGGGGTCGCGGAGCCGCTGGAGACCGCCCGGTGCCTTGAGACGGGCCGGGAGCTCGCCGCGCGCGCCGCCCGGGTGGCCCTGCTCGTGATGGGCGACGGCAGCGCATGCCGGACCCTGAAGGCCCCCGGCTACCTCGACGAGCGCGCCGCCGCCTTCGACGGGGCTGCCGCCCGCGCGCTGGGCGCCGGCGACGTGGCCGCGCTCGCCGCGCTGGACGCGCAGCTCGCGGCCGAGCTCCAGGCAGCCGGCCGGGCCCCTTGGCAGGTGCTGGCCGGCGCCGCCGAGGGGGCGGGCCTCGACGGGCGCCTGCTGTACGAGGACGCGCCGTACGGCGTGGGGTACTTCGTCGCTGCCTGGTCCTGAGCCCCCCTCGCACCGTCCAGCCGGCCCGCACCGTCCAGCCCGTCCGCACCGTCCAGCCCGTCCGCACCGTGCAAGGCCATCTGGCCGGGCCGGGCCGGGCCGGGCCGCGTCGTGAACGGGGCCGGGCGCCCCGCGGCGCCCCTGCGACGTACGGCCGCCGGAACGCCTGAAGGGGCGTGGGAGCGGCATCTTCCGCTCCCACGCCCCTTCGGGGACCGCGTCAGGTGGCCATCGGCGGCGGCGTCGGCGGCCCGCCGGGGGTGTCGTCCTTGTGCGCGATCTTGCCCAGGGCGCCCTTCGCCTTGGCTTCGACCGTGGTGATCCGTTCGCTGTACTTGCCCTTGGTCTTGGAGTCCACGGCCTTGGCCATCTTGTCCAGACCCTCGTTGATCCTGCCCTCGTTCTTCTGGGCGAGGTCTCCGACCTTGTCCTTCGCCGGAGCGAGCTTGGCCTTCAGATTGTCCAGCAGGCCCATGGGGCACCTTCCATTGGCGGTCGCTACGTACGGGCGCCCTCGCCGGCTTCGCTGTCCGCGGCCACCTCGGCCGACTGCTGCTTCGGAATCTCCATGGCTTCCGCCGCCGGAGCCTCCGCCACAGCGGGCTCGGCCTCGGCCTCGGCCTCTTCGGCCTCGCCGGACTCCGCCGTCAGGGCTTCCGCCGCGACCTCCTCGGTCACAACCCCGTCCTTACGACGAAAAAACCGATCAAAAACGCCCATGTCTACTCCCATAACGCTACTCGTGTGAGTGAAGTTCCGCCTTGGCCGGACCGGCCTCCGCCGGGCGCATGCGGGCATACGCCGGGCCGGAACCTCGCCAGGGCAACGACCCCGCCCCCACCCCGTCACGTAGCTCGATCGGGTACATGCCGTGGGGTTTGCGAGACTGGGGCGGTGAGGAAAGCAGCCCCCGCACCGCGGGTCATCGCCGTCGTCGGTCCCACCGCGGCCGGAAAGTCCGATCTGGGCGTCGCCCTGGCCCGTCACTTCGACGGCGAAGTCGTCAACGCCGACTCCATGCAGCTGTACCGGGGGATGGACATCGGCACCGCCAAACTGACGACCGGGGAACGCGGCGGGGTCCCGCACCACCTCCTCGACATCTGGGACGTCACCGAGACCGCCAACGTCGCCGAGTACCAGCGCCTGGCCCGCATCGAGATCGACAAGCTCCTCGCCGAGGGCCGCACGCCCGTGCTCGTCGGCGGATCCGGCCTGTACGTACGGGGCGCCCTGGACGCCATGGAGTTCCCCGGCACCGACCCCGAGGTCCGCGCCAGGCTCGAGGAAGAGGCCACCCTGCGCGGCCCGGGCGCCCTGCACGCCCGCCTCGCCGCCGTCGACCCGGCCGCCGCCCGGGCGATCCTGCCCAGCAACGGCCGCCGGATCGTCCGCGCGCTGGAGGTCATCGAGATCACCGGCCGCCCCTTCACGGCCAACCTGCCCGGCCACGAGTCCGTCTACGACACCGTGCAGATCGGCGTCGACGTGGCCCGGCCCGAACTCGACGAGCGGATCGCGCGCCGCGTGGACCGCATGTGGGAGGACGGGCTTGTCGACGAGGTCCGCGAGCTGGAGGCCCGCGGCCTGCGCGACGGAATCACCGCCTCCAGGGCGCTCGGCTACCAGCAGGTGCTCGCCGCGCTCGCAGGGGAGTGCACCGAGGACGAGGCCAGGGCCGAGACGGTCCGGGCCACCAAGCGGTTCGCCCGCCGGCAGGACTCGTGGTTCCGCCGCGATCCCCGCGTGCACTGGCTCAGCGGCGCCGCCGCTGACCGGGGGGAACTCCCCGGGCTCGCGCAGACGTTGGTCGAACGAGCGGTCACAGCCTGATCACGTGATGGCATCGGGACGCTCCGGGCGCCCGTCGAGGGCCCGGCGGCGTGCCATCATCAAACTCCTGCGGGTGTGGTCACCGGCAGTGAATTGCGGCGTACTGAGTCCGAGTGGGGAGGGCGCGTGGCGATGGAGGCCGGCCCCCGTGACACCGGGCGGGACGACACCCGGCGGGAAGCGGACCCGAAGCTTCTCGACCGGACGGACGGGTCCCCCGACCGGGTGGACGGGTCCGCGGGGCCCGACGGCCCCGCCGGGCTCGGGCTGCCCGCCGACCCCGCGCGGCTGACCCCGGACGGCCCGGACGCGCCCGACTCGGCGGAGGCCGAGGCCGCCGCCGGCCCCGAGTTCGAGGTCGAACTGCGTCCGCAGCGGCGCCTGCGCCTGTGGCAGATCGCCCCCATCGCGGTGCTCGCCGCCGCCGGCTCGCTGATGTTCGCCTTCCCGCTCGCCTTCGAGTTCGGCGACGGCGGAGCCGTCGTGGCCATGCTCGGCTTCCTCATCAGCTGCTGCGCCGCCGGCTGGGGGATGATGGCCGCCCGCCGGGTGGGCTACACCTGGCCCGGGCTCCCGGCCCGGGGGAGCGGCCGCCGCCCCGACTGGCGCATGGCCGCGCTGTACGCCCTGGTCGTGCTGGCCGTCGTATCCCTCGCCGTGTACCGCGTCGCCCGGCTGCGCTGACCCCCCGACTCCGGGGACGCGCCGCCCTCCGACTCCGGGGACGCGTCGCCCCCGGACCGCCCGCCGCGGGCCTGCGCAGCGCCCCTGAACTGCGGCTCGGTACCATGGGCGGGTGACGCAGACCACCCTCCCCTTCCTCAAGGGCCACGGCACCGAGAACGACTTCGTGATCGTCCCGGACCCGGACAACTCCCTGGAGCTGCCCGCGTCCGCCGTGGCGAAGCTGTGTGACCGCCGGGCCGGGATCGGCGCGGACGGCGTCCTGCACGTGGTCCGGTCCGCCGCGCACCCCGACGCCGCGCACCTGGCCGGCGAGGCGGAGTGGTTCATGGACTACCGCAACAGCGACGGCTCCGTCGCCGAGATGTGCGGCAACGGCGTACGCGTCTTCGCCCGCTACCTCCAGCACGCGGGCCACGTGGAGCCCGGCGACCTCTCGATCGCCACCCGCGGCGGCGTCAAGCGGGTCCACCTCGACAAGAGCGGCGACGTCACCGTCTCCATGGGCCGCGCCGCGTTCCCCGAGGGCGAGGTCTCCGTCAGCGTCGGTGCCAAGACCTGGCCCGCACGCAACGTGAACATGGGCAACCCGCACGCCGTGGCCTTCGTCGACAGCCTCGACGACGCCGGGAACCTGCACACCGCCCCGCCGTTCAGCCCGGAGTCCGCCTACCCGGCCGGCGTCAACGTCGAGTTCGTCGTCGACCGAGGCCCCCGGCACGTCGCCATGCGCGTCCACGAGCGCGGCTCCGGGGAGACCCGCTCCTGCGGCACCGGCGCCTGCGCCGTGGCCGTGGCCGCCATCCGCCGCGACGGAGCGGACCCTGCCGCCACCGGAGAACCCGTCACGTACACCGTCGACCTCCCCGGCGGAACCCTCGTCATCACCGAGCACCCCGACGGGCAGATCGACATGACGGGACCGGCCGTGATCGTGGCTTCGGGAGAGTTCGAAGCGGCCTGGCTCACCGAAACGGCTTTCGCCTGAAGGTTCCCTCCAATGGGTGATCCGTTTCACGCTCAGCGAGAGGTGGACTGCGCCACGTGGTGGGGTCGGTAACATCAGGCACCGGCCCTGAGGGTTCACCCCATGCCCGCCACCGCCGGTCGAAGCCGCCGGAGGTGCCCATGAGTGCAGAGGCCACGAACCCCGAAGCACACCCCGAAGCGCGCCCTGAGCTCCGTAGACGGGGCCGGACCAGGCTCGATCTGCGCCGGCTCGGGCGTGCGGCCCTGCTGGGGCCCACGTCCCGCGACCGTCTTCCGGACGCCATCGGCCACGTGGCCGAGGCGCACCGCGCCCATCATCCGGACGCCGATCTGTCCGTTCTGCGGCGCGCGTACGTCCTCGCGGAGACCTCCCACCGCGGTCAGATGCGAAAAAGTGGTGAGCCGTACATCACACATCCGCTCGCCGTCACCCTGATCCTCGCCGAACTCGGCGCCGAGACCACCACTTTGACGGCCTCGCTCCTCCACGACACCGTCGAGGACACCGAGGTGACGCTCGATCAGGTCCGCGAGGAGTTCGGCGAGGAGGTCTGCTTCATCGTCGACGGCGTCACCAAGGTGGAGAAGATCGACTACGGCGCCGCCGCCGAGCCCGAGACCTTCCGCAAGATGCTCGTCGCGACCGGCAACGACGTCCGCGTGATGTCCATCAAACTCGCCGACCGGCTGCACAACATGCGCACCCTCGGCGTGATGCGCCCCGAGAAACAGGCCCGCATCGCCAAGGTCACGCGCGACGTGCTCATCCCCCTCGCCGAACGGCTCGGCGTCCAGGCCCTCAAGACGGAGCTCGAAGACCTCGTCTTCGCGATCCTGCACCCCGAGGAGTACGAGCACACCCGCGCCCTCATCGCGGCCCACGCGGGGGAACGCGACCCGCTGCCCGCCATCGCCGACTCCGTACGCGCCGTCCTGCGCGAAGCCGGCATCGCCGCCCAAGTACAGGTCCGGCCCCGGCACTTCGTCTCCGTGCACCGGATCGCCCTCAAGCGCGGCGAACTGCGCGGCTCCGACTTCGGCCGCATCCTCGTCCTCGTCGGCGAGAACGCCGACTGCTACGGCGTCCTGGGCGAGCTGCACACCTGCTTCACCCCGGTCGTCTCGGAGTTCAAGGACTTCATCGCCGCTCCCAAGTTCAACCTCTACCAGTCGCTGCACACCGCCGTCGCCACACCCGAGGGCTACGTAGCCGAAGTCATCGTGCGGACGCGGCAGATGCACCGCGTCGCGGAGGCGGGCGTGGTCGCGCTCGGCAATCCGTACGCCACCGCGACGGCGGACGCCGCCGAATGCGAGGAGGAGCGGGTCGACCCGACGCGGCCCGGCTGGCTTTCCCGGCTGCTCGACTGGCAGCAGTCCGCGCCCGACCCCGACACCTTCTGGAGCGTCCTGCGCGCCGAGCTGGCCCAGGACCGGGAGATCACCGTCTTCCGGGCCGACGGCGGCACGCTGGGCCTGCCGGCCGGTGCCAGCTGTATCGACGCCGCCTACGCGCAGCACGGCGAGGCGGCCCACGGCTGTATCGGCGCCCGGGTCAACGGGCGCCTCACCTCCCTGTCCTCCCCGCTGTCCGACGGGGACACCGTGCAACTGCTCCTCGCGCAGGACACCTCCTCCGGACCCGCCGCCGAGTGGCTGGACCACGCGCGGACCCCCGCCGCCCGCATCGCCATCAGCCGCTGGCTCGACGCCCATCCCGACCGGGCGATGGCCACCACCTCGGCCGCGCGGGCGCCGCTGTCGGTCGTCGGGGCCCGGGGCGGCGGGGCCAACGCCGTCGCCGACCTGCCGGACGCCCCCGTGCGGCTCGCCGGATGCTGCACCCCGGTACCGCCGGACGCGGTCGCCGGGTTCGTGGTCCGTGGCGGGGCCGTCACCGTGCACCGGATCCAGTGCGCCGCGGTGGCCCAGATGCGCGCCGTCGGGCGTACCTCCGTCGCCGTGCACTGGCGGGCCACGGCGGACTGCCGCGTGACGCTGCTAGCCGAATCGTTCGGCCGTCCCCATCTGCTGGCCGACCTGACCGAGGCCATCGCCCGCGAGGGGGTCGAGGTCGTCTCCGCGACCGTGGAACCACCGGTCGAGCAGCGGGTCCGGCACACCTACACCCTCCAGCTGCCCGACGCGGGCGGACTGCCCGCCCTGATGCGGGCGATGCGGGACGTGCCGGGCGTGTACGACGTCAGCCGCGCGTAGGCCGGGTCGGCGCCGGAAGGTCCCGTTCGAGTGGACTCGTCGCGCGCCGTTCGCGGCAACGCGGCGGGCGCTGGTAAGCGGTGGTGGATGCAGCTCACCTCCCCGCGCCTGCGCGCCGCCCTGCTCGCCGCGGCCTCCCTCACCCTCGTCGCCGCCGTGCTGCCCCCGCCGACGGCGCTGGGCATCGGCGACCGGCTGTTCCCGGAGCTCGGGAACCCCGGGTACGACGTGCTCTCGTACGACCTGTCCTTCACCTACAAGGACAACCGCACCCCCCTCGACGCGGTCACCGTGATCGACGCCCGTACCCTGCAGCCGCTGGACCGGATCAACCTGGACTTCACCCACGGAAAGGTGGCGTCCGCCGAGGTCAACGGCGAGCCGGCGCGGTTCGAGAGCGTGGGGGAGGACCTCGTACTGACCCCCGTGCGCCCCGTCCCGCGCAATGTGCCGCTGCACATCACGATCCGGCACACCAGCGACCCGCGGGGGCGCGGCGACGGCGGCTGGGTGCCCACCGAGGACGGCCTGGCCATGGCCAACCAGGCGGACGCCGCCCACCGCGTCTTCCCCTGCAACGACCACCCCGCCGACAAGGCCTTCTTCACCTTCCGCGTCACCGCCCCGGACGGCCTCACGGTCGTCGCCAACGGACTGCCGGACGTCCCCGCCTTCCGCATGGGCCCCTCCACGACGTGGACGTACCGGACCCGGCACCCGATGGCCACCGAGCTGGCCCAGGTCTCCGTCGGCCGCTCCGCCGTCGTCCACGGCACCGGACCGCACGGGCTGCCGCTGCGCCACGTGGTGGCCGCCCAGGACCGGCAGAAGCTCGACCCCTGGCTGAAGAAGACCGCGGGGCACATCGCGTGGATGGAGGAGCGGGTCGGCCGCTACCCCTTCGAGAACTACGGCGTGCTGATCGCCCGGGCCACCACCGGCTTCGAGCTGGAGACGCAGACGCTCTCGCTCTTCGAACACGGCCTCTTCTCGGGCGAGGGCTACCCCGAGTGGTACGTGGAGGCCGTGATGGTCCACGAGCTCGCCCACCAGTGGTTCGGCGACAGCGTCGCCCCGCGGACCTGGTCCGACCTGTGGCTCAACGAGGGACACGCCACGTGGTACGAGGCCCTGTACGCGGACGGGCTCGGCAAGTACTCCCTGGAGCGGCGCATGCGCGAGGCGTACCAGCGCTCCGACCAGTGGCGGGCGGCGGGCGGCCCCCCCGCGGCTCCGAAGGCCGCCGCCCCCGGCCAGAAGATCGGGCTGTTCCGGCCCGTGGTCTACGACGGGGCCGCCCTGATCCTCTACGCGCTGCGCGAGGAGATCGGCACGGACGCCTTCGACCGGGTCGAGCGGCGCTGGGTGGCGGAGCACCGGGACGGCGTCGCGGGCACGGACGACTTCGTACGCGTGGCCTCCGAGGAGGCGGGCCGGGACCTGACGGCGTTCCTGGAGCCGTGGCTGTACGGACAGAAGACCCCGGCCATGCCCGGGCACCCGGAGTGGAGCGGGTCCGCGCGCAGCGGGGCCGCGCCCGTCAAATAAAGGGTGTGACCCGCGGGGAACGGGCATGTCACCATCGACAGGTCCGTTCGGGGAATCCCCGGGCGGTGTGACACGTTGGACGTGACAGTTCCAGCAGTGTTGCGGCAGTGCTATTCGAATCGACGTAAGGATCCAATGACCTCCTCTTCTTCCCCTTCCCAGGACGCGCGGGACGCACGGGACGTGCCGGACGCGCAGAGCTTCACCGAGAGCCTTCGGGCCGATGCCCTGATGGAAGAGGACGTCGCCTGGAGCCACGAGATCGACGGAGACCGGGACGGCGAGCAGTTCGAACGCTCCGAGCGCGCGGCCCTGCGCCGCGTGGCCGGCCTCTCCACCGAGCTCGAAGACGTCACCGAGGTCGAGTACCGGCAGCTCCGTCTGGAGCGCGTCGTCCTCGTCGGTGTCTGGACCTCCGGCACGGTGAACGACGCGGAGAACTCCCTCGCGGAGCTCGCCGCCCTCGCCGAGACGGCAGGTGCCCTCGTACTCGACGGCGTGATCCAGCGCCGCGACAAGCCGGACCCGGCCACCTTCATCGGCTCGGGCAAGGCACGCGAGCTGCGTGACATCGTCATGGAGAGCGGCGCCGACACCGTCGTCTGCGACGGTGAGCTCAGCCCCGGCCAGCTCATCGCCCTCGAAGACGTCGTCAAGGTGAAGGTGGTCGACCGGACCGCCCTCATCCTGGACATCTTCGCCCAGCACGCCAAGTCCCGAGAGGGCAAGGCGCAGGTCGCTCTCGCGCAGATGCAGTACATGCTGCCGCGCCTGCGCGGCTGGGGTGCCTCGCTGTCCCGTCAGATGGGTGGCGGCGGCGGTGGCGGCATGGCCACCCGAGGCCCCGGTGAGACCAAGATCGAGACCGACCGGCGACGGATCCGCGAGAAGATGGCGAAGATGCGCCGGGAGATCGCGGAGATGAAGACCGGCCGCGACATCAAGCGGCAGGAACGCCGCCGCAACAAGGTGCCCTCGGTCGCCATCGCGGGCTACACCAACGCCGGCAAGTCCTCACTGCTCAACCGCCTCACGGGCGCGGGCGTGCTGGTGGAGAACGCGCTGTTCGCCACCCTCGACCCGACCGTGCGCCGGGCCGAGACCCCGAGCGGCCGGGTCTACACCCTGGCGGACACGGTCGGCTTCGTCCGGCACCTGCCCCACCACCTCGTCGAGGCGTTCCGCTCCACGATGGAGGAGGTCGGCGACTCCGACCTCATCCTGCACATCGTGGACGGCTCGCACCCGGCGCCGGAGGAGCAGCTGGCGGCGGTGCGCGAGGTGATCCGCGAGGTCGGCGCCGTGAACGTGCCCGAGATCGTGGTGATCAACAAGGCGGACGCGGCGGACCCGCTCGTCCTGCAGCGGCTGCTGCGCATCGAGCGGCACTCCATCGCCGTCTCGGCGCGCACCGGCATGGGCATCGAGGAACTCCTCGCGCTCATCGACACCGAGCTGCCGCGGCCCGAGGTCGAGGTGGAGGCCCTCGTGCCGTACACCCTCGGCTCGCTGGTCGCCAAGGCCCACGCCGAGGGTGACGTGATCTCCGAGGAGCACACCCCGGAGGGCACCCTGCTCAAGGCGCGGGTCCACCAGGAACTGGCGGCGGACCTGGCACCGTACGCACTCGCGAAGCGGTGACGCGTGCGCGTGCGCTGACGTGCCTGACGTACATGTGAGAACGGCTGAGGCCCCCTGCACCGCAGGGGGCCTCAGCCGTTCTCCGTCGTTCGGGGACTACTTGAACTTGCCGCTCACCGCGGTGAAGATGCCCTGCGCCTCAGGACCCAGCCGGGGGCCGGCCAGCCAGCCCGCCTTGGCCGGACCGATCGAGGTGTTCGACACCAGCGCCGGCTTGCCGTCCGCGCCGGCCGCGATCCAGCCGCCGCCCGAGGAACCGCCGGTCATGGTGCAGCCGATGCGGTACATCACCGGGTCGTTCGCCGTCAGCGACAGCCGGCCCGGCTTGTCCGCGCACTGGTAGGCCTTCTGGCCGTCGAACGGCGCCGCCGCCGGGTAACCGGTGGCCGTGATGCTCGCGACCTTCGGGACCGCGGGGGCGTTGAACTCCACCGGGAGCGCCGAACCAACGGTCTCCTCCAGGGACTTGCCGCCGCCCTTCTCCGGAGTCACGTGCAGGACCGCGAAGTCGTACGGGGCACCCGCGCCGCCGGTCGGACCGCCGGTCGCGATCCACTGGTCGGAGGTCTGCGCCCAGTCGCTCCACCAGACGCCGTACGGGGCCACCTGCTCGCGGGGCGCGCCCTTGAGCTGCGCCGTCGGCTTGCCCGCATTGTTGTAGGACGGGACGAAGGCGATGTTGCGGTACCAGCCGCCGGACTTGCCCGCGTGCACGCAGTGTCCCGCCGTCCAGACCAGGTTGGACTTGCCGGGGTGGGCCGGGTCCTTGACCACGGTCGCCGAGCAGACCATCGAGCCCTCGGGGCCGTCGAAGAAGACCTTGCCCGCCTGCGGAACGCTCTGGTGGTAGGGCGCGTTCGCCGCCTTGGCCGTCACCGGCGCCGGGGTCGGGTCCGTCACGCCCTGGTCCTTGCCCGCGTCCGGGTCGACGGCCGGCTGCTTCGGCTGCTCGGCGTCACGCATGCGGTCCGAGTCCCACAGGCCCTCGATGATCGGGTTGACGTAGTCGCCCGCCTCGCGGAGCCAGTCCTCCTTCTTCCAGTTCTTCCACGCACCCCCCTTCCACTTCTCCAGGTCGATGCCGTGCTCCTTGAGCTTGTCCTTGAGCTGGTCCGGGATCTTGATCCCGTCCGAGCCCGGAAGGCTCGCCGCCACGGTCGGCTTGGCGTCGCCGCCGGCCTCCCCGTCGCCGGGGCCGCAGGCCGCGGCGGTCAGCGCGAGCGCGGCCGCGCACAGGATCGCGGTGACCGGTCGGTTCGGTCGCATGTCGTTCGTCCCCCTGGTGGTTTCGAGGCGTGGAGTGCAGCACCCCACTATGCCGCCGTGGTGAGGGACGGCACAGCCCGGGGCGTGGTTCCCCCGGGCTCCCGTCCCGACGGGCCTTGAGGGCCAAGGATCTTGGGTCCACCCGTGATCCGTCGCCGTCACCGTCGTTGGTACGTACGGGGGATGGGCGGGCAGCGTTCGTGTTCGAGGCGCGATCCGGTAGGGCAATCCGTGCGGGAGGACGAAACTCGTGGCTTTGACCGAGCCGGCCGCGGCCGAGGCCGCTGCGCAGAAAACGCCGCAGAGCACGCCGGATCTGATGCCGGATCCCATGCCGGAACTCATGCCGGAACTCATGCCGGAGACCGTCCCGGAGACCGCCCCGGAGATCACACCGCACGTGCCGCAGCAGGGGAGCCGGCTGCCGGGACCCGGCGCGACCGGGGGAGTTGGCGGACCCGGCCGGTCCCTCTCCCCGGACGGCATCCTGCGCAGGCAGGCGCAGCGGGAGTCCGCCGCCCGGACGTACGCCCGCTCGCTGCCCATCGTCCCGGTACGGGCCCGCGGGCTGACGATCGAAGGCGCCGACGGGCGACGCTACCTCGACTGCCTCTCCGGGGCCGGGACCCTCGCCCTCGGACACAACCACCCGGTCGTACTCGAAGCCATCCGCGGCGTCCTCGACTCCGGGGCCCCGCTGCACGTGCTGGACCTCGCGACCCCGGTCAAGGACGCCTTCACCACTGAGCTGTTCGCCAACCTGCCGCCGCAACTTGCCGCCGACGCCCGCATCCAGTTCTGCGGGCCGGCCGGCACGGACGCCGTGGAAGCCGCCCTGAAACTGGTCCGCACCGCGACCGGGCGCTCCGGGCTGCTCGCCTTCACCGGGGCCTACCACGGGATGACCGCGGGGGCCCTCGACGCGTCCGGGGGCGCCCCGGACGTACGGGTGACCCGGCTACCTTACCCGCAGGACCACCGCTGCCCGTTCGGAGTCGGCGGCCCCGAGGGGGCCGAACTCGGTGCCCGCTGGGCGGAGAACCTCCTCGACGACCCCAAGGGCGGGGTGCCCGCCCCCGCCGGCCTGATCGTCGAACCCGTACAGGGTGAGGGCGGGGTCCTCCCCGCCCCGGACGCCTGGCTGCGCCGGATGCGGGAGATCACCGAGGCGCGGGGCATCCCGATGATCGCGGACGAGGTGCAGACCGGGGTCGGCCGGACCGGCGCTTTCTGGGGGGTCGACCACGCCGGGGTGGTGCCGGACGTGATGGTCCTGTCCAAGGCGATCGGTGGCAGCCTGCCGCTCGCGGTGATCGTGTACCGGGCGGGCCTGGACGTGTGGACCCCCGGCGCCCACGCGGGCACCTTCCGCGGCAACCAGCTCGCCATGGCGGCCGGTGCCGCCACGCTCGCCTTCGTCCGCGAGAACAGGCTCGCCGAGCGGGCGGCAGCCCTGGGCGAGCGCATGCTGACGGCTCTGCGCGGCCTGGCCTCCGCCCAGTCCTGTATCGGGGACGTCCGGGGCCGCGGCCTGATGATCGGCATCGAACTCATCGACCCCGACACCGGGGCCGCCGCGCCGGCCCTGGCCGCGGCCGTCCGTCAGGAGTGCCTGGACCGCGGCCTGATCATCGAACTCGGCGGCCGCCACAACGCCGTCGTCCGCCTGCTCCCCCCACTGACCCTGACCGACGAGCAGGCCGCGGCGGTCCTCGACCGCCTGGCCGACGCCATCCCGGCCGCCGCCCGACGGCCCCACTGACCCGGACCCCAAGGACCCGCGATGCCCGATCCGCACCAGTCCACCCCGCCCCGCCGCGACCCGCTCCCCACATCCCCGGCCGCCCCCGCCCACCAGCAGGCCCCCGCCCCCGGCCCCCACCCGGCCGCCGCGTCCGCCCCCGGCCCCCACCGGGCCCTCGCCTACCCCACGACGCCCGAACCAGCGCCCCCCGGTCCCCGCCCGGTGTCCGAACGAGTCCCCCCAGCACCCCCCGGCCCAGCCGAGTCCCAGCAGCGCCTGGCCCCCGCGGCGTTTCCCGCCCCCACCGCACAGCCGGCCTCCGGGTCACACCCGGCACCTGAGCAAGGCGGCGCAGGGTCCGCCGGCCCCGCCGAGACGCAGCGCCTGGCGCCCGCGGCGTTTCCCGCCCCCGCCGAACAGCCGGCCCCCGGGTTGCTCGCGGCATCCGCGCGAGGCGCCGCGGCGTCCCCCCGCCCCGCCGAGCCAGCACCCCCCGGCCCAGCCGAGTCCCAGCAGCGCCTGGCCCCCGCGGCGTCGCCCGCCCCCACCGCACAGCCGGCCCCCGGGTCGCTCACAGCATCCGAGCGAGGCGCCGCAGAGGCCGCCGGCCCCGCC
>NZ_JBEZLW010000003.1:0-309520 GCF_040652395.1 Streptomyces sp. NPDC048269 | reverse complement strand
GAGCCCCAGTGGCAGCGGTCGGCACGCGCGACGTCTCCCACCCCCGGCGCCCAGTCGGCCTCCGGACCAAACCCGGCGCCCGAGCGAGGCGCCGCAGAGGCCGCCGGCCCCGCCGAGCCCCAGTGGCAGCGGTCGGCACGCGCGACGTCTCCCACCCCCGGCGCCCAGTCGGCCTCCGGACCAAACCCGGCGCCCGAGCGAGGCGCCGCGGAGTCCCCCCGCCCCGCCGATCCCCAGTGGCAGTGGCCGGCACCCGGGGCGTCGCCCATCCTCGCCGAGCAGTCGGCCCTCAGGTCGCTCGCGGCACTTGAGCGAGGCGCAGCGGAGTCCCCCAGCGCTACCGAGTCTGAACAGCGGCGGTCGGCACCCGAGGCATCGGCCGCCCCCGCCGCGCGGTCGGCCTCCGCGTCGCTTGCGGCGCCCGCCCCCGCCGCGCTGCCGGCCTCCGGGTCGCTTGTGGAGCCTGAGCGAGGCGCCACAGAGGCCCCTAGCCTTGCCGAGTCTCAGCAGCAGAGGCCGGCTCCCGAGGCGCCTCCTGCCCCTGGCGCCCAGTCGGCGTCAGCGCCTCACTCGGCACCCGAGCGAGGAGCCGCGGAGTCCCCCCGGCCCGCCGAGCGCCAGTGGCAATGGCCGGTACCCGAGGCGTCGCCCGCCCGCACCGCGCAGCCGTCCTCAGGATCGCTCACGGCACCCGATCCAGGCGCCGCAGAGGCCGTCGGCCCCGCCGAGCCCCCGTGGCAACCGCCGCAACCCGCGGCGTCACCCGACGCCGCCACAGGGCGGCTCCTGCCCATCCCTCCCTCCACACCGCCAACACCCGTCGGCCTCCCCCGGGCCACCGCTTCCGGGCAGGCCCCGGTACCGCCGACCGGGGCCGCCGGACGGTACGACGCCCCCGCCGACCCCGACCCCGACCCCGACCCCGACCCCGACCCCGGTGACCGAGCCCCGACTGCCGAGCCCCGCCTCGGCCCCCCTCGGACCACCAGTTCCGGGCAGGCCCCGGTACCGCCGTTTGAAGGCGCCGGACGGTACGACGCCCCCGGCGACCGCGACCGCGACCGCTACCGCGACCCTGGCCCTGGTGACCGCGCCCCCGGCGACCGCGACACCGGCCCCGGTGACCGCGCCCCGGCGGCCGAGCCCCGCCCCGGCACCCCGGCCCCCGCCGCCGGAGTGCCGCACCCACAGCCCCCCGCGACCGGGATCGAGGCGGCGGCCACCGTGCCGCGCCAAAAGGACGGCACGCCCAGACTTCGGCCCGGCGGCTGGGCAGGCCCCCCGGCGGAGGAGCCGACAGCGCTGCCCGACCTCCTGAACCACCCCGACCCCGCCGTCGCCGCCGAAGGAGCGGCGGTGGAGAACCTCCTCCGCTGCTGGGTCCGCGAAGCGGGCCTGCGCCGACCCGACGGCCTCGCCGGAACCCCGCTGCGCATCCCCCTCCCCGCCTCGGGCGCCGTCGTGCTCGTCCCCGTCCGGTACTGGTCCCCCACGGGATGGCACCGCTTCGGCCCCGCCCGGCTGGCGGCCGCCCCCGCGAACGCCCCGTCCTTGGACGCCGTCACGCTCGCCGCGCTGATCGCCCGCGAGGGCACGGGCACATACACGGGCACGCACACGGCCCCGGCCACAGCCACGACTGACGGCTCCCGTGGCAGCGCCGACCTGGTCGGCCGGGTCGCCGACTCGGTCCGCCGCACCGCGGAGTTCATCGTCGACCGGCGCGAACGCCCCGCCGCCCCCTCCCGCATCGGTGTGGACCACTTCCTGACCGCCGAGCAGTCCCTCCTCCTCGGTCACCCCCTCCAGCCGGACCCGAAGAGCCGCGAAGGGCTCTCCGAGACCGAAGTACGCCGCTACTCACCCGAACTCCACGCTTCCTTCCCCCTGCACTGGTTCGCCGTCGCACCCTCCGCCCTCGCCACCGCATCCGCCTGGACCGAACGCGGCCGCCCCGTCTCCGCTGCCGCTCTCCTCAGCCGCCTCGCCCCCGGACTCCCGATCCCCGACAGAGCCACCCCCCTTCCCCTTCACCCGTGGCAGGCCCGCGACCTGCTCCAGCGCCCCGCCGTCGCCGCCCTCCGCGACGCCGGACTCCTGCACGACCTGGGCCCCTATGGCGCCCACTGGTACCCCACCTCCTCCGTGCGCACCGTCCACCGCCCGGGCGCGCCCGCCATGCTCAAGCTCTCCCTGGGCCTGCGCATCACCAACTCCCGCCGCGAGAACCTCCGCAAGGAACTCCACCGCGGGGTCGAGGTGCACCGGCTGCTCCGCACCGGCCTCGCCGAGCAGTGGCATGCGGCCCACCCCGGCTTCGACATCGTCCGCGACCCCGCCTGGGTCGCCGTCGACTCCCCGGACGGCACCCCCGTCCCCGGCCTCGACTGCCTGCTGCGCCACAACCCCTTCCGCTCCGGCGACGACGCCGTCTGCATCGCCGCACTCACCTCGCCCCGCCCATGGCCCGGCCGGACCACCATGAGCTCCCGGCTCGCCGAGATCGTCTGCGCTCTCGCCGCCGCCACCGGACGCACCACCTCCGCCGTCGCCGCCGAGTGGTTCCTGCGCTACCTCGACCACGTCGTCCTGCCGGTCCTCGCCTTCGACGCGCTCGCCGGCATCGCCCTCGAAGCGCACCAGCAGAACACCCTGGTACTCCTCGACCCGGCCGGCTGGCCGGTCGGCGGCCGCTACCGCGACAACCAGGGCTACTACTTCCGCGAGTCCCACCGCGCGGAACTGGAGCACCGGCTCCCCGGCATCGGCAGCCTCAGCGACACCTTCGTCTCCGACGCCGTCACCGACGAACGCTTCGCCTACTACCTCGGCATCAACAACGTGCTGGGCCTCATCGGAGCCTTCGGATCCCAGCGGCTCGCCGACGAACGCGTGCTCCTCGCCGCCTTCCGCCGATTCCTCGGCAAGGCATCAGGCCTCGGCCCGCTCCCCGCGAAGCTGCTCGACTCGCCCACCCTGCGCTGCAAGGCGAACCTGCTCACCCGCCTGGGCGGCCTCGACGAACTCGTCGGACCCGTCGACACCCAGTCCGTCTACGTCACCATCACCAACCCCCTCCACGATTGACGCGTCGGCACCGACGCGGGGAAGAGCCCCCATGCCCACCACAGACGCCCCCGCCGATTCGGCCCGCTCCGCCACCGACGCCACCGACGCGGCCCGCGCCCTCGACGACACGGTCGAACTACGGCTCACCGCCGAGCTGTTGCCCCTCCTCGCCGAAGCAGACCTCCTTGGCTCCCCGGCGACCTGGGGCAGCACCGACACCCCCGCCGGAGCCTTCCGCCTCGAACCCGTACGACCCGGCCGAGACCTGGGACTCCTCACCGGCTGGATGAACGACCCCGAGGTGGCCGCCTACTGGGAGCTGGCCGGCCCCGCCGCCGTCACCGCCGCCCACCTACGGGCCCAGCTCGACGGGGACGGCCACAGCATCCCCTGCCTCGGCCTCCTCGACGGCACACCGATGAGTTACTGGGAGATCTACCGGGCCGACCTCGACCCGCTCTCCCATCACTACCCGGCGCGCCCCCACGACACTGGTATCCACCTGCTCATCGGAGACGGCACGAACCGCGGCCGGGGCCTGGGCACCACACTGCTGCGCGCCGTCGCCGGCCTGGTGCTCGACAACCGCCCCCGCTGCACGCGCGTGATCGCGGAGCCGGACATCCGCAACACCCCCTCCGTATCGGCCTTCCTGAGCTCCGGATTCCGCTGTTATGCGGAACTCGACCTTCCCGAGAAGCGTGCCGCCCTGATGATCCGGGAGCGGGCGCTGCGCAATCTCCTCTGACTGCCGCCCCGCATGCCCTGACCGTCGTCGCCACTTAGCACCTCTCCCTTTGATAACTCTGCGTGACGAAGCGCAGTTCCCGATCTCCGAGGAGTCCCGTGCCGAATTTTCCCGCCGCCTCCGACTCCGCCGCTCCCTCCGCGCCCCCGTCACCCCAGCACCCCTGCACACCCCCCGAACTCACCCGCGCGACCTGGGACGGCGCCGCCCGGCGACTCCTCGCCAAGATGCTCGCCGAGTTCGCCTACGAGGAGATCATCAGGCCCGTCCCCGTCCCCGTCCCCGTCCCCGTCCCGGCCGCCGCCGGTGACGCGTGGACCCTGACCCTGGACGACGGCAGCAGCCTCGGCTTCCGGGCCCGCCGCCGCTCGTACGGCAGCTGGCACGTCACCCCGGAAACCATCACCCTCACCCCCTGCCCGGCCCCGTCCTCCCCGCAGCCGCCGACCGCCTTCGGGGACCCGTACGCCTTCCTCGTCCGCTCCCGCACCCTCCTCGGCCTCGACGGAGCCACCCTCGGCCACCTCGTCCGCGAACTCAGCGCCACGCTCTGTGCCGACGCCCGGATCGACCACACCGCGCTCACCGCCGACGTCCTCGCCGACCTCGACTACGCCGCCCTCGAAGGCCACCAGACCGGCCACCCCTGGCTCGTCCTCAACAAGGGCCGCATCGGTCTCTCCGCCTCCGACACCACCGCCTGGGCCCCCGAGGCCCGCACCCGCCAGCGACTGCCCTGGCTCGCCGCCCACACCTCGCTCGCGACCTACCGGGGGACCGCCGGTCTGGAGGATCCCGCCCGCCTCTACTCCACCGAGCTCGACCCGATCACCCGCGCCGCCTTCGACCAGGCTCTGCGCGACCGCGGCCTGGACCCGCTCCGCTACCTCTACCTGCCCGTCCACCCCTGGCAGTGGGACGAGGTCGTCCTCCCCCTCTTCGCCCCGGCCCTCGCCTCCGGCGCCCTCGTCCCGCTCCCCGCCGATCCCGACGTGCGCCTGCCCCAGCAGTCCATCCGCACCTTCCTCAACCTCACCCGCCCCGACCGCCACAGCGTCAAGCTCCCGCTCTCCGTCTTCAACACCATGGTCTGGCGCGGCCTGCCCAGCGACCTCGCCCTCGCCGCCCCCGCCGTCACCGCCTGGATCCACTCCCTGCGCGACGCCGACCCCTTCCTCCGCGACGAATGCCGGGTCGTCCTGCTCGGCGAGGTCGCCTCCGTCACCGTCCGCCACCCCGTCTACGACGAGCTCCCCGAGGTCCCGTACCAGTACAAGGAGCTCCTCGGCGCGATCTGGCGCGAGCCCCTGACCGGCCGCCTCGCACCCGGCGAGCGTGCCCGTACGCTCGCCAGCCTCCTGCACACCGACCCGCGTGGCCGGTCCTTCACCGCCGAACTCGTTGCCCGGTCCGGGCTCACCCCCGAGGCCTGGCTGCAGCGCCTCTTCGCCGCCGTGCTGCCCCCGCTCCTGCATTTCCTCTACCGCTACGGCACCGTCTTCTCCCCGCACGGCGAGAACACCATCGTGATCTTCGACGAGCATGAGGTCCCGGTCCGGCTCGCCGTGAAGGACTTCGTGGACGACGTCAACATCAGCTCCGAACCGCTGCCCGAGCTGGATTCCCTGCCCGACGAGGTCCGGGCGGTCCTGCTCGCAGAGCCCGCCGACTTCCTGCCGCAGTTCATCCACTCGGGGCTCTTCGTCGGCGTCTTCCGCTACCTCTCGGCCCTGTGCGAGGACCGCCTCGACGTCCCGGAGAGCGAGTTCTGGTCCCTCCTACGGGCGGAGATCCTCCGCCACCAGGCCCGCTTCCCCGAGCTCAAGGACCGCTACGAGCTCTTCGACCTGCTCGGCGAGCGCATCGGACGGCTCTGCCTGAACCGGAACCGGCTCTACGAGGACGGCTACCGCGACCGCTCCACGCGCCCGCACGCCGTCCAGCACGGCACCGTACCCAACCCCCTGTACCGGCCGTGAACCCTCGTCGGTGCGGTCACTGTCGGCGGAGCCCCGTAGGGTTGGCAGTGCTATGACGAAGCCCTCCCTCCCCGACCTGCTGCACGCCGCCGTCTCCGCCGTCGGCGGCACGGAGCGCCCCGGCCAGGTGGCCATGGCCGAAGCCGTCGCCGAAGCCATCGACGACAACTCCCACCGGCTCATCCAGGCCGGCACCGGCACCGGCAAGTCCCTCGGATACCTGGTGCCGGCGCTCGCGCACGGTGAGCGAGTGGTCGTGGCCACCGCGACCCTCGCCCTCCAGCGGCAGCTGGTCGAGCGCGACCTGCCCCGGACGGTGGAGGCACTGCATCCGCAGCTGCGCCGCCGCCCGCAGTTCGCCATGCTCAAGGGCCGCTCCAACTATCTGTGCCTGCACCGCCTGCACGAGGGTGCGCCGCAGGACGAGGAGGAGGGCCTCTTCGACCAGTTCGAGGCGGCCACCCCCACCAGCAAGCTCGGCAAGGACCTGCTGCGCCTGCGCGACTGGGCGGACGAGACGGAGACCGGCGACCGTGACGACCTCACCCCGGGCGTCTCGGACAAGGCCTGGTCGCAGATTTCCGTCTCCTCCCGCGAGTGCCTGGGCGCGACGAAGTGCGCGTACGGCGCCGAGTGCTTCGCCGAGGCCGCGCGCGAGCGGGCCAAGCTCGCGGACGTGGTCGTCACCAATCACGCCCTGCTCGCCATCGACGCGATCGAGGGCGCCCCGGTGCTGCCGCAGCACGAGGTGCTGATCGTGGACGAGGCCCACGAGCTGGTCTCCCGGGTGACCGGGGTCGCCACGGGCGAGCTCACCCCGGGGCAGGTCAACCGGGCGGTGAAGCGTGCGGCGAAGCTGGTCGACGAGAAGGCCGCCGACTCGATGCAGACCGCCTCGGAGTCCTTCGAGCGGGTCATGGAACTGGCGCTCCCCGGCCGGCTGGAGGAGATCCCCGAGGATCTCGGATACGCCCTCATGGCTTTGCGGGACGCCGCGCGCAACGTGATCTCCGCGATCGGCTCGACCCGCGACAAGTCCGTCCACGACGAGGACGCGGTCCGCAAGCAGGCCCTGGCCGCGGTGGAGGGCATCCACGGGGTGGCGGAGCGGATCACCAACGGCTCCGAGTACGACGTCGTCTGGTACGAGCGCCACGACCGCTTCGGCGCCACCCTCCGGGTCGCGCCCCTGTCGGTATCGGGCCTGCTGCGCGAGAAGCTCTTCGAGGACCGCTCCGTAGTCCTGACTTCGGCCACCCTCAAGCTCGGCGGCGACTTCAACGGGGTCGCGGCCTCCCTGGGCCTGTCCCCGGAGGGCGTCGAAGGGGACGACGTGCCGCTCTGGAAGGGCCTGGACGTCGGCTCGCCCTTCGACTACCCGAAGCAGGGCATCCTCTACGTCGCCAAGCACCTGGCCACGCCGGGCCGCGAGGGCACCCGCGGCGACATGATGGACGAGCTCGCAGAGCTGATCGAGGCGGCCGGCGGCCGAACCCTCGGGCTCTTCTCCTCCATGCGCGGCGCCAAGGCGGCCGCCGAGGAACTGCGCGGCCGGCTCGACAACCCGATCCTGCTCCAGGGTGAGGAGACCCTCGGGGAACTCATCAAAGCCTTCGCGGCCGACCCGAAGACCTGCCTGTTCGGGACGCTGTCGCTCTGGCAGGGCGTGGACGTGCCCGGACCCAGCTGCCAGCTGGTCGTCATGGACAGGATTCCGTTCCCGCGCCCCGACGACCCGCTGATGAGCGCCCGCCAGAAGTCGGTGGAGGAGCACGGCGGAAACGGGTTCATGGCCGTCGCGGCGACGCATGCCGCGCTGCTGATGGCCCAGGGTGCGGGCCGCCTCGTACGGGCCGTGGGGGACCGGGGTGTGGTCGCGGTGCTGGACCCCCGGCTGGCCACGGCGCGGTACGGGAGCTTCCTGCGGGCCACGCTGCCGGACTTCTGGTACACCACGGACCGCAACCAGGCCCGCCGCTCGCTCGCCTCGATCGATGCAGCGGCGCAGGCCGACGGGAAGTAGTTCTTGGGAGCACGGGCGGCAGCCCTCAATTGAGCAACTGAAGCGCCGAGCGACCACCTCCGCGAAAGCGGCGGCGGTTCAGCCACACAAAAGGGACAACCCCCGGAACCGGCGCAGTGGGTCCCGGGGGCTGGATGGAGGCGGCGGGGTCAGACCCGCCGCAGTACCGCGACGACCTTGCCGAGGATGGTCGCCTCGTCGCCGGGGATCGGCTGGTAGGCGGAGTTGTGCGGTAGGAGCCACACGTGGCCGTCCTCGCGCTTGAACCGCTTGACGGTCGCCTCGCCGTCCAGCATCGCGGCGACGATGTCGCCGTTCTCCGCGACGGGCTGGCGACGGACCGTGACCCAGTCGCCGTCACAGATGGCGGCCTCGATCATCGAGTCGCCGACGACCTTGAGGACGAAGAGCTCGCCGTCGCCGACGAGCTGGCGGGGGAGCGGGAACACGTCCTCGACCGACTCCTCGGCGAGGATCGGGCCGCCGGCCGCGATCCGGCCGACCAGGGGAACATAGGAGGCGGCGGGCTTGCCGGTGGTGTCCGTCGGCTGCGAGCTGGGCTGGTCGGAGCCCCGTACCTCGTACGCCCGGGGGCGGTGCGGGTCGCGGCGCAGGAAGCCCTTCCGTTCCAGGGCCATCAGCTGGTGCGCGACCGAGGAGGTGCTGGACAGTCCGACCGCCTGGCCGATCTCCCGCATCGACGGCGGGTAACCCCGCCGCTGCACCGAGTCGCGAATGACCTCGATGACCCTCCGCTGCCGGTCCGTGAGCCCGGAGCTGTCGGCGCGGATGCCTGGAGGTCGACCTGGCAGCGAGCGTGCGGGGCGCACGGGCTCCGCCTCCGGGTTCAGGTTTGCGTCGTTCATGGCATGCACCGGCTCAAGTCGGCTCTGGGAGCGGTTCTGGGCAGTGATGGTGGCACTGTCTGCGGTGGTGGTCACGTCGGCCCCTCTCGAAATGTTCTCCCTAGCTGGACAACGGTAGTTGCTTTCGAAAGGTTGCGCCAAACACACGTTCGAGTGAAAAATCGCAGATCGTCCCGCGTGGGTACATCGAGGGGTGTATGGACGATCGGGTGGCCGAACGCGGGTTCGGCTCGGCATCCGCCGCTTACGGTACCCTTCCCGGTCGGGTCGCCGCCTTCCGAGCCTGGCTCCAGTGTGGCACCGCGGGGCCTCGTATCCGGCTATCGGACGTCGCGACACGCGGAGCCGAGGAAATCCACCACAACCCAAGATCTAGTGGTTGGATGAGCGCTGCCACCCAGAACTAGTGGTCCTTGGGTCTGTTGAGGGTCCTGGGATCGCATATGCTGGTGGCTGCTCCACGAGCCCCCGACAGAGCCCGTCTCTGTTGTTCAGGGGCTCTGTGGGGTGATTCAGTCGTGCCAAAAGGGAGGGTGAGGGAACCATGCACTGCCCCTTCTGCAGGCACCCCGACAGCCGAGTCGTCGACAGCCGCACCACGGACGACGGCACGTCGATCCGCCGGCGCCGTCAGTGCCCCGACTGCTCCCGTCGCTTCACGACGGTGGAGACGGCCTCACTGATGGTGATCAAGCGCAGCGGGGTGACCGAACCCTTCAGCCGTACCAAGGTCATCTCCGGCGTGCGCAAGGCGTGCCAGGGGCGGCCGGTCACCGAGGACGCCCTCGCCAAGCTCGGCCAGCGGGTCGAAGAGGCGGTGCGCGCCACCGGGAGTGCCGAGCTGACCACCCACGACGTGGGTCTGGCCATACTCGGCCCGTTGCAGGAACTCGACCTGGTCGCCTACCTGCGCTTCGCGTCCGTCTACAAAGCGTTCGACACCCTTGAAGACTTCGAGACCGCCATCGCGGAACTGCGCGAGCGGCGGCCTCACCCTGATGAGTGCGAGGCCGGTGGGACCGGTTCGGTCCCCGTGCCCGCCTCCGCCGCCGACTGACCGGACGGCCCGCACCGCGGTGCAATCGCACCGCGGTGTGACCGGTGAGCCAGGCGAAGAGACGTAGATAACGAGACACAGCACCGTGCCGCGGAATAGCGCTGGCACTTTAGGGCGTTTTGCCCGCATTGGGAGGCGGCATGACAGAGACGGCGAGCAGCTCGGCACGTGGTTCCCGCGCCAAGGGGACCAAGGCCGCCAAGGGCGGCCTGCGTATCGAGCGCATCCACACCACCCCCGGCGTGCACCCTTACGACGAGGTGAGCTGGGAGCGCCGTGACGTCGTCATGACCAACTGGCGCGACGGCTCGGTCAACTTCGAGCAGCGTGGCGTCGAGTTCCCCGAATTCTGGTCGGTGAACGCGGTCAACATCGTCACCAGCAAGTACTTCCGCGGCGCGGTCGGCACCCCGCAGCGCGAGACCGGTCTGAAGCAGCTGATCGACCGGATCGTGAAGACATACACGAAGGCCGGCGAGGACTACGACTACTTCGCGTCGCCCGCCGACGCGGAGATCTTCGAGCACGAGCTGACCTACGCCCTCCTGCACCAGATCTTCAGCTTCAACTCCCCGGTGTGGTTCAACGTCGGCACGCCCCAGCCGCAGCAGGTATCCGCCTGCTTCATCCTGGCCGTCGACGACTCCATGGAGTCGATCCTCGACTGGTACAAGGAAGAGGGCATGATCTTCAAGGGCGGCTCCGGCGCCGGCCTGAACCTCTCCCGCATCCGCTCCTCCAAGGAGCTCCTCTCCTCCGGCGGCAACGCCTCCGGCCCGGTCTCCTTCATGCGCGGCGCCGACGCGTCCGCCGGAACGATCAAGTCGGGCGGCGCCACCCGCCGCGCGGCCAAGATGGTCGTCCTGGACGTGGACCACCCGGACGTCGAGGCCTTCATCGAGACCAAGGTGAAGGAGGAGGAGAAGATCCGCGCCCTGCGCGACGCGGGCTTCGACATGGACCTGGGCGGCGACGACATCACGTCCGTCCAGTACCAGAACGCCAACAACTCCGTCCGCGTGAACGACGAGTTCATGACGGCCGTCGAGAACGGCACCAAGTTCGGCCTGCGTGCCCGCATGACCGGTGAGGTCATCGAGGAGGTCGACGCCAAGGCGCTCTTCCGCAAGCTCGCCGAGGCCGCGTGGGCCTGCGCCGACCCGGGCATCCAGTACGACGGTGTGATCAACAACTGGCACACCTGCCCCGAGTCCGGCCGCATCACCGCGTCCAACCCCTGCAGCGAGTACATGCACCTGGACAACACGTCCTGCAACCTCGCCTCGCTCAACCTGATGAAGTTCCTCGACGACGACGGCAAGGGCAACCAGTCCTTCGACGCCGAGCGCTTCGCCAAGGTCGTCGAGCTCGTCATCACGGCGATGGACATCTCCATCTGCTTCGCGGACTTCCCGACGCAGAAGATCGGTGAGAACACCCGCGCGTTCCGCCAGCTGGGCATCGGCTACGCCAACCTCGGCGCCTTGCTGATGGCCACCGGCCACGCGTACGACTCGGACGGCGGCCGCACCCTCGCCGCCTCGATCACCTCGCTGATGACCGGCACCGCGTACAAGCGCTCCGCCGAGCTGGCCGCCATCGTCGGCCCGTACGACGGCTACGCCCGCAACGCCGAGTCGCACAAGCGCGTCATGAAGCAGCACTCCGACGCCAACGCCGTCGCGCCGCGCACCGACGACCTTGACAACTCGATCTGGGCCGCGGCCACCGAGGCCTGGCAGGACGTCCTGCGCCTCGGCGAGAAGAACGGCTTCCGCAACTCCCAGGCCTCCGTCCTGGCGCCGACCGGCACCATCGGTCTCGCGATGTCCTGTGACACCACCGGTGTCGAGCCGGACCTGGCCCTGGTCAAGTTCAAGAAGCTCGTCGGCGGCGGCTCGATGCAGATCGTGAACGGCACCGTCCCGCAGGCCCTGCGCCGCATGGGGTACCAGGAAGAGCAGATCGAGGCGATCGTCGCCCACATCGCCGAGCACGGCGTGGTCGTCGACGCCCCGGGCCTGAAGGCCGAGCACTACTCGGTGTTCGACTGCGCCATGGGCGAGCGCTCCATCTCGGCGATGGGTCACGTCCGCATGATGGCCGCGATCCAGCCCTGGATCTCCGGCGCGATCTCGAAGACGGTCAACATGCCGGAGACGGCGACCGTCGAGGAGATCGAGGAGATCTACTTCGAGGCCTGGAAGCTCGGCGTCAAGGCGCTCGCGATCTACCGCGACAACTGCAAGGTCGGCCAGCCCCTCTCCGCCAAGAAGAAGGAGCAGGAGAAGGAGGAGGTCACCGCCAAGACGGAGGAGACCATCCGCGCCGCCGTCGAGAAGGTCATCGAGTACCGCCCCGTCCGCAAGCGCCTCCCCAAGGGCCGGCCGGGGATCACCACCTCCTTCACGGTCGGTGGCGCCGAGGGCTACATGACGGCGAACTCCTACCCGGACGACGGCCTGGGCGAGGTCTTCCTGAAGATGTCCAAGCAGGGTTCGACCCTCGCGGGCATGATGGACGCCTTCTCGATCGCCGTCTCGGTCGGCCTGCAGTACGGCGTCCCGCTGGAGACCTACGTCTCGAAGTTCACCAACATGCGCTTCGAGCCGGCCGGCATGACGGACGACCCGGACGTGCGGATGGCGCAGTCGATCGTCGACTACATCTTCCGTCGCCTGGCGCTCGACTTCCTGCCCTTCGAGACCCGTTCTGCGCTCGGCATCCACACCGCCGAGGAGCGCCAGCGCCACCTGGAGACCGGCTCGTACGAGCCCCTCGAGGAGGAGCTGGACACCGAGGCCCTGGCGCAGTCGGCCCCGCTGGCCGCCGTGCCGTCGGAGCCGAAGCCTGCCGCGGCCGTCTCGCTCCCGGCCCCGAAGACGGCGCACAGCAACGCCGAACTGGTCGAGATGCAGCTCGGCGTGTCCGCTGACGCCCCGCTCTGCTTCTCCTGCGGTACGAAGATGCAGCGCGCCGGCTCCTGCTACATCTGCGAGGGCTGCGGCTCCACGAGCGGCTGCAGCTGACATCGGGCTGCCATCGTGATCCGCTGAGGCGGGCAGGTCCCCTGGGACCTGCCCGCCTCGGGCGTTTTCCCGCCCGCGATCATTGGGGTGTACGGCGCGGTCGCCGCCGACGGGGCGGACGACGCGAGGGACACGGGGAGACGGGGAAATGGGGAGCCATGTGGAGCGGTGACGAGCTGGACCTGGACGCGTATCTGGCGCGGCTCGGGATCGCGGGTGCGGGCCGGGAACTCCGTCCGGACCTGGAGACGTTGTACGCGGTGCACCGGGCACACACCGCCGCCATCACCTTCGAGAGTCTTGACGTCCTGCTCGGCCGCCCCGTCGCGCTGGACGTCAAGGCGATCGAGGACAAGCTCGTGCACAGCCGCCGCGGCGGCTACTGCTACGAGCAGAACTCGCTGCTGGCCGCCGCCCTGGAGCGGATCGGCTTCGAGGTCTCCGGGCGCGGTGCCCGCAACCGCACCCGCGGGGACTCCCTGACGCCGGTGACGCACGCCGTCCTCGTCGTCACCGTCGAGGGACAACCGTGGCTGTGCGACGCCGGGTTCGGCTACCAGGGGCCTTGTGAGCCCGTCCCGCTGGGGCGGCCCGGTGCCGAGGTGCGGCAGGGGGAGTGGACGTACCGGGTCCGCGAGGAGGACGACGGCATCCTCGTGCTGGACCTCCTGCGCGGGGGAACCTGGCGCGACCTGTACGCGTTCTCCCCACAGCGGTACCACCCCGTCGACTACCTCCTGCTCAACCACTACAGCTCCACCCACCCCCGCTCCGCCTTCATCGGGCGCGTCATCGTCCAGCACCCGGGCGGCGGCGTCCGCAGGGCGCTGGTCGGGCGGGAGCTCACCCGGCTGCACCCCGACGGGCGGGACGAGCGGAGGGCCGTCGGCCCGGACGAGCTGCTGGACGTGCTCGACCGGGAGTTCGGGCTTCGGCTGCCCGAGCGGGATGCGGCGGAACTGGTGCGGATCCACCGCGCCGGGGACTGACCCGGGCCGCGCCGGGACCGTACGATGGCGCCGTGCTGGTCAAGTGGATTCGCTGCACGGTGACGGACCGACGCGGGTTCGAGCGCGGGCAGCGAAAATGGGCGGGGCTGCCGGGCGAGCCGGGATTCCGGGGACAGGGCGGCGGCTGGAGCCGGGGCCGGCAGGGGGTCGCGCATGTCTTCGCGTTCTGGGAGAGCCGTTCCTTCTACGACTCCTTCATGGCCCGCAGCCACGACCGGCTGGCCGCCGCACAGCACGGCACCTACACCGATTCGCGGGTCACGCTCTTCGACCACCGCTTCGACGTGAAGACCGGTTTCGAGCCGCGCTTCACCGACGCAGACGTCGTCCGGGTGGCGCACACCCGCGTCCGGGAAGGCCGGGTCGACCACTTCGCCCTCATGCAGGAGAAGGTGTGGAATCCGGCCATGGCGGGTTCGCCCGGCATGATCCGCGGGCTCTTCGGAGAGGCCCCGGGCCGGGAGTTCCTGGTGCTGTCGATGTGGCACGCGGCCGCCGAGCACGGCAAGTACCGGCAGGAGCGGGTCGAGCGGCTCTCCCTGCGCGCCCAGATCCAGGCCGACGTCGAGGCCCTCACCGGTGACGTCGTCGACCTCGAGCCCTCGTGGACGGTATGACCGTACGACGACCGTCCGGCTGACCGGCGTGCCCGGTCGGTCGGCCCGCCGGTGGCCGAATAGGGTCGTGGGATGGCTCGACCACGGCGCATCGTCCTTGTCCGGCACGGGGAATCCGAGGGGAACGCCGACGACTCGGTGTACGAACGGGAACCCGACCACGCCCTGCGGCTGACCAAGAACGGCCGCGAGCAGGCCGCGGCGGTCGGCGAACAGCTGCGTGAGCTTTTCGGCGACGAGACGATCAGCGCGTACGTCTCCCCGTACCGCCGGACCCTGCAGACCTTCCGGGAGCTGCGGCTGAACCCGGCGCGGGTCCGGATGCGCGAGGAGCCGAGGCTGCGTGAGCAGGACTGGGGAAACTGGCAGGACCGGGACGACGTACGGCTCCAGAAGGCGTACCGCGACGCGTACGGCCACTTCTTCTACCGCTTCGCGCAGGGGGAGTCGGGAGCCGACGTGTACGACCGGGTCGGGTCCTTCCTGGAGAGCCTCTACCGCAGTTTCGAGGCCCCGGACCACCCCGAGAACGTGCTGCTGGTGACGCACGGGCTGACCATGCGACTGTTCTGCATGCGGTGGTTCCACTGGTCGGTGGCCGAGTTCGAGGCCCTGTCCAATCCCGGGAACGGCGAATTCCGGACGCTCGTGCTGGGACCGGACGGCCGGTACCGGATGGACCGCCCGTTTGAGCGGTGGACCACACCTGAGCCCTACGACCTGGACGGCTAGAGTGACCCGCGATGACCCCTGACTCCACTCCCGAACGGCGCTACGCACGCGCCATGGCCAGCCTCCGCGGTCTGGCGCTGGGCGATGCCCTGGGCTCCCAGTACTTCGTCCCCGTGAACTACCCGCGCCTCAAGCGGCGCGAACTCCCCGCCGGCACCGACACGTGGCAGTGGACCGACGACACCGAGATGGCCTGCTCGGTGGTGGCCGTGCTCGCCGAGCACGGACGCGTCGACCAGGACGAGCTGGCGAGCTCCTTCGCCCACCACCACGACTTCGACCGGGGCTACGGGCCGGCCGTGAACCGGATGCTCCGCCTGATCCGGGAGGGTGAGGACTGGCGCACGCTGGCCGCCGAACTGTTCAACGGGCAGGGCTCGTGGGGCAATGGCGCTGCCATGCGCATCGCGCCGCTGGGCGCCTGGTACGCCGACGACCCCGAGCAGGCCACGCACCAGGCGGAGATCTCCGCCTACACCACCCACCAGCACCGCGAAGCGGTCTGCGGGGCCATGGCCGTCGCCGCGGCGGCCGCGCTCGCGGCGGACCCGGCCGGGCCGCCGAAGGCCGCGGACCTGCTGGACGGGGTGATCGCGCTGGTGCCGCGCAGCGCTGTGGGCGCAGGGGTGCGGCGGGCGCGCGACATGCTGGACTACGGCGACGCGACCACGGTCGCGGCGGTACTGGGCTGTGGTCGGCGCACGAGCGCCCATGACACCGTGCCGTTCGCGCTGTGGTCGGCGGCGCGGTCGCTGGACGACTACGAGCGGGCGTTCTGGACCACCGCGCAGGTGGGCGGGGACGTCGACACGACGTGCGCGATCGTCGGCGGGGTGCTGGGCGCGCGCGGAGACGAGGTGCTGCCGGCCGCGTGGCTGGCGCGCACGGAGGCCCTGCCGGCCTGGCTGCCGGAGTCCGCCAGGGGCTAGCGGTAGTCGGCTGCGGCGTCCAGGACGGGGATGAAATCTCCCGTTCCGATTGTCACGGTCCTGCCACGGGACCCTTTTGATCCTGTTCAAAACTGCGAGACGTCGGCCTACTCTGTCCGCTTCGCCGTCCCACCGGAACTCCGGGGCGGCCGACGTGGGAGGGGAACACGATGTCAGAGAACACCGACGGGGCGGACGAGACCGCGGCTGACGGCGCGGCCGGAGGCACGTCCGAGGGCGCGTCCGGCGGGACAACCAGCGGGGCGTCCGGCAGGGCATCCGGCGTGGCAACCGGAGGGGCATCCGGCGAGGCGCCCGCAGCCGGGGATCCGCCAGCGGATACGGCTCAGGCCGGGGACCGACCTGCGGCAGCGGCCGGACCCGCCACCCCCGCGGGGCCGGGCTCCGGAGTCCCGGCCGACGCCGCCGCCTGGCAGGCGTGGCAGGAGCAGCAGTGGCGCGAACGGGCCGCCACGGCCCGCGCCAAGGCCGCAGCGCCACCCGCGTGGGTTGTACAGGTGCGGCCCGCCCAGGCCGCTCCCATCGGGACCGCCACCCTCGCAGCGGCCGGCCTCGCGGGACTCGCCGCCGCCCTGCTGCTCGGCGACGGCATGGGCCCGGGCCTGCTGCTCGCCGTCGTGCCCGCCGCCGTCGCCGCGTACACCGCCGCCCGCACGGCCCGTCGTACGGCCCGCCCCTGGACCGTGGTCTGGGCGATCGGCTGCCTCGCCCTCCTGGCCGTACCCGCCCTGCGCGACTCGGCGTGGCCGTCCACCCTCGCGATCCTCGCCGCCGTTCTGCTGGGCGCGCTGGCCCTGCACGGCAGCCGCACCTGGCCCGGAGTCCTGCTCAGCCCGCTCGGCTTCTTCGACGCCATCGTGTCCGGGGTCGGCTGGGCCTGGTCCGGCCTGCGTTCTCGCAGCGGTGTCAGCAAGGACCGCTGGCTGCCCATCGCCAAGGCCGGCGCCGTGGCGGTGGCCCTCCTGCTCCTGTTCGGCGCGCTGTTCGCCTCCGCCGACGCGGCCTTCGCCGATCTGCTCGGCGGGCTGACGCCCGACATCTCCGTCGGGGACGGGCCCGTCCGGATCCTTCTCTTCCTCGTCGGCGCCCTCCTCGCGCTGGCCGCAGCCCGTGCCGCCGAGGCCCCGCTGCGCTGGGACCGGATCAAGGTGACCCCCGGCAGGCCCAGGTCCCGCGTCGAATGGGCCCTTCCGCTCGTCGTGCTCAACCTGCTCTTCGCCGGCTTCAACGCCGTACAGCTGGCCGTCCTGTTCGGCGGCTACGACAAGGTCCTGGCCAGCACCGGCCTCACCTACGCGGAATACGCCCGGCAGGGTTTCTGGCAGCTGCTCTGGGCCACGCTGCTCACCCTCGTCGTGATCGCCCTCGCCCTGCGCTGGGCCCCGCGCGACGGCGCGGGCGACCGCCGCTTCGTCCGCGTCGTCCTCGGGGTGCTGTGCGCGCTGACCCTGGTCGTCGTCGCCTCGGCGCTGCGCCGGATGGACCTCTACGTGGACGCGTACGGCCTGACCAGGCTGCGGGTGTCGGTGGCCGCGATGGAGCTGTGGCTCGGGCTGGTCATCGTATTGATCATGGCGGCCGGGGTGTTCGGCGCGCGCTGGCTGCCGCGCGCGGTCGCGGGGAGCGTGGCGGCCGGCGTCCTGGCCTTCGGCCTGCTGTCCCCGGACGGGATGGTCGCCGAGAGCAACGTGACCCGCTTCGAGGCGGACGCCAAGATCGACCTGGCCTACTTCCAGAGCCTGTCGGCGGACGCCGTGCCGGCTCTGGACCGGCTGCCCGAGCCACAGCGGTCCTGCGCCCTGCGCGGGATCAACCAGGAGATGTCCGGGCAGGGCGACGTTCCCTGGTACGCCATGAGCCTCGGTGAGTACCGGGCCCGCCGCATCCTGCACGAGCGGCCGGTGACCGCTCCGTACGAGGTCTGCTCGCGCCTCGGCACGTTCGGCAGCCGCTACGAGTACTAGGGCGGGCGCGGCGGGTACGAGGGCCCGGCCGCAGCGCGTACGGGAGCCCGCGAGCGGCGGGTACCGCGGCCCGGGCGCGGGAAAGGGCCGCGCCCGGGCCGCCGTACGTCCACCCAGGCCGGCTCAGGCCGTGGGGCCGCTCTTCGCAGCCCCTCCGTTCAGGGCCTCCAGGTCGCTCTTGCGTACCCGGATCACCAGCAGCGCGGTGGCCAGGGCCAGGCCCGCCATCGCCACGGCGGCGCCGAACGCGGTGGAGATGCCCTGGGTGAGTACGAGGTCACCCCAGGGGTCGGGCAGCTGGCCGGTCTCCTTGAAGGCGGCCAGCCGGTCCGGCTGCGCCTGCGCCATGAACGCGGGGATCTGCTGGTCGGCCTCGGTGCGTGCGGCCGTGCCGAAGACGGTGACCAGGATGGACAGGCCCAGGGAACCCCCCACCTGCTGGCTGGCGTTGAGCAGACCGGAGGCCGCGCCCGCCTCCCGCGGCGCGACTCCGGAGACGGCGGTGAGGGTGAGGGTCACGAAGTTGAGGCCCATGCCGAAGCCGAACAGCAGCATCGGCCCGAGGACCCCGGTGAAGTAAGAGGAGTCGGTCCGGATGAAGGCCAGCCAGGTGAGCCCGGTGCCGACGAGGGCGGTTCCGGTGACCATGAACGGCTTGGGGCCGAAGCGGGGCAGGAAGCGCTGCGAGAGTCCTGCGGCCGTGACGACGGCGACGGTCACGGGCAGGAACCCGAGTCCGGACTGGATCGGGGAGAAGCCCAGGACGTTCTGCACGAACTGGACGATGAAGAAGAACATCCCGAACATCGCCGCGGCGAGGCCGAGCATGATCACGTACGTGCCGGCGCGGTTGCGGTCGGCGAACATCCGCAGCGGGATGATCGGTTCGGGGGCCCGTGACTCGATGGCGACGAAGAGCGCGAGCAGGACGACCGCCGCGGCGAAGGAGCCGAGGGTGAGCGAGTCGCGCCAGCCGTCCTCCGAGGCGCGGATGAATCCGTAGACCAGGGAGGCCATGCCGCCGGTGGAAGTGAGGGCGCCGGCGACGTCGAAGCGCCCGGGGTGGCGTTCGGACTCGCTGATGTAGAGCGGGGCGAGGATCGCGATCAGCACGCCGATCGGCACGTTGACGAAGAGCACCCAGCGCCAGTCGAGCCACTCGGTCAGCATGCCGCCGGCCAGCAGACCGATGGCGCCACCCCCGGCGGAGACGGCGGCGAACGCCCCGAAGGCCCGGTTCCGTTCGGGGCCTTCGGGGAAGGTCGTGGTGATCAGCGCGAGCGAGGTCGGGGAGGCGATCGCGCCGCCGACCCCCTGGAGGGCGCGGGCGGCGAGCAGCTGCCAGGGTTCCTGGGCGAAGCCGCCGAGGAGGGAGGCCAGGGTGAAGAGCAGGATTCCGGTCATGAACACGCGGCGCCGGCCCAGGATGTCGCCGGCCCGGCCGCCCAGCAGGAGCAGACCGCCGAAGGTGAGCGTGTAGGCGCTCAGCACCCAGGAGAGGTCGGTGGTGCTGAAGTCGAGGGCGGTCTGGATGTGCGGGAGCGCGATGTTCACGATCGTCGCGTCGAGAACGACCATGAGCTGGCACGCGGCGATGACGGTGAGGGCCACGCCGGGGCGCCCCTCCCGACGGGCCGCGCCCGGTATCCGGGGTGTGGCGAGTTGCGAGCTTGTCACTGAGGATCCCCCCCAAAGTGAAAGGGTGAACGAATCGTTCACTGTGGAACCACGGTAGGAGCGGATCCTTAGTGAACGAAAGGATTCACCGGTGCCGAAAATTCACGCGAGGTGGGCGCCGCCGGGCCGGCCGCGGTCGGGTCCGGTGGTCCTTCCTTCGCGAGTGCGACCACGGGTGCGCCCAACGGTGCTGCGGAGGTGTTCGGTCCGTGAGGCAGAAGCCGACGTAGTGGCTGATCATGTGCCTCTGTGGTGGGGAGCGGGGCGGGGTGGCGTGTGGTGGGACGTACCTGGTCCACTTCTCGTGGATGTCGTTGCGGCGACGCCGACGTGCCGCGTGGAGGTGTGCGGGAGCGAATGAGGGGATCGGGATACGGGCCGGACGGGGGTTGGAACCGGGACGGAGCCGCGCCGGACCCGGGCCGGGGTGTGCAGGCGGCGCGGGGCGGCGTAACCTTGCTGGCGCCATGCCGTACGAAGCACCCACCCACACCGTCGAACGCTCCCTCCGTGCAACCACCGGCGCCAGGGTCATCGCCGGGGTCGACGAAGTCGGACGAGGGGCCTGGGCCGGTCCCGTCACCGTGTGCGCGGCGATCACCGGTCTGCGCCGGCCGCCCGCAGGGCTCACCGACTCCAAACTGCTCACCGCCAAGCGGCGCGACGCGCTCGTCGACGTCCTGGAGGCCTGGGTCACCGCCTACGCCCTCGGGCATTCCTCCCCGGAGGAGATCGACGAACTGGGGATGACCGCCGCCCTGCGACTCGCGGCGGAGCGTGCTCTGCAGGCCCTGCCGGTGCGGCCGGACGCGGTGATCCTCGACGGAAAGCACGACTACCTCGGCTTGCCCTGGCAGGTCCGTACGGTGATCAAGGGCGACCAGTCCTGCGTCGCCGTCGCTGCGGCCTCGGTCATCGCCAAGGTCCGCCGTGACCGCATGATGGCCGAAATAGGCGAACAGGACGGCGGAATCGCGGACTTCGCCTTCGCCGCCAACGCCGGATACCCCTCACCTGTGCACCGGGCGGCGCTGGAGGAACAGGGGCCGACCCCCTACCACCGGCTCTCGTGGTCGTACCTCGACGCGCTTCCCCGGTGGCGTCACCTCAAAAAGGTGCGCCGCAGCGAGGAGTCGATGGAGCTGGAAAACGGAGGCCAACTCGGCTTCGATTTCTGATCGCACCCATGTGCCACTGACCGGTACGTTTCGTACCGGCGTTTGATAGATACAACGTCACGCCTCTCACCCCGCCATCGAGGAGCCTCAGATTCACGAGAGTGCCCAGGGTCCCCGCGTCACGCCGGCCGCGAGCCGCACCGCGCAGACCCCCCGCCCCGTACCTGGTCCGCGTCCCGCCGCCGTGCCCCGGCCCGGACGCCCCGGTCCCGTCCGGCCCGCACCGCCCGCACAGCAGGCCACCGCCGGACCCGTTCCCGCAGCCACCGCAGCTCCCGCCGCGCCGTCCGTCTCGGCGGCGGTGCCCCAGATCCAGCTGATCCCGGCCTCCGCCGAGGGCGCGCTGGACGCGGCCGAAGAGGCCGTGGACCTGCTGCTCGACACCGGGCGCGCGCCCGGTGACATCCTGGTGCTCACCACCGGCGACCCGCACCCGTGGGCCGCGCACGAGCTGTCCTTCGGCGAGGCCGCGTACTGGGCCCTGCACGACGCCGGGGACGACGTCTTCTACGCGGACGCCGCGCAGGTCAAGCGTGCCTCCGGCCGTCCGGTTGTGGTCTTCGCCGTCAACGGCGGGGCGGTCGACGCGGTCGCGGGCGCCCTGCCGGTCGCGCTCGCGCGGGCCGGTGCGCTGCTGATCGTGTGCGGTGACCCGAAGCAGATCAACTCCGTGCTGGGTGCTGGCGTCTGACGCCCCGTATCCCGGCGTGGGCGAGGGGCGGGGCGGGCCGTGGGCCGGCCCCGCTTGAAGCCCGGAGGCCGATCCGCCGTACCCCGCGAACCGGGCGTACGGCCGTGAGGCGTGTCCGCCGGACTCCGCCCGCAGGGGGTCCCCGTGGGGTGGTTCACGTGCCGACGGTTCTCGTGCCGGCGGTGCGCGTTCCGGCGGGCCGTGATCCGGTGATCCGTCCGTCCGGGTACGCACCGTGCGGTCGGGGCGGCGGTACGAGGGTCAGCGCGCGGCGGTCCGGCGCAGGGCCTCGGCCGCGCCGCCGCCGCTGTGCAGGGCGAGCGGGGAGAACTCGGCCACAGTGTCGCCGAGCCGCTGGGGCCGCGAGTCCGAGCTGGGCCGCCGACCGCCCCGGCCCTCGCCGAGAACCTGCCAGCCGCCCCTGGTCAGCGTGATGTACGCGCCGCAGCGCAGCCCGTGCAGGGTGCAGGCGTCCCGCAGCCCCCACATCCACGCCCCGTCCTCCTCGGTCCACCGCTCGTCGCCCTCGCGGCAGTAGAGCAGCACGGCCGTCCGCACCGGGGTCCGTCGGCGCAGGTCGTGCGGGAGGACCCGGCGCAGCGCGGAGAGCAGGGCGTTGCGGTACTCCCAGCCGTCGGCCGAGGTCGACCGCTGTACGAAGGAGGCGCTCGCCACGAGCCGTTCCTCCGGGCCGAGGACGGCTATGACCGCGGTCGACGGCACCGGGCCGTGCCGCGAGTGCAGGCCGCTGACGACCTCGCGCGGATTGCGCAGCAGCGGAATTCCCGCCGCCGTCCATTCGGCGGGTTCCAGCAGCCGGCCGTGCCGGCTGGCGCCGCCGGTGGCCGTTGTCAGGGACGTGGTCGAGGGCGGGGCGAATCCGAAGGTCACGGTCCTCCCTTCGGGTACACGCCCGCGGACGGGCACGGCTGGAGTGTGGGCGCGCCGCGGCGCGGCCCAGGAGAGTGCCGCGGAGCCGAGCGGGAGCACTCCAATTCTCGCGTGGCCCCCGAGCATGCGGCAACGAGCAATTGAGACCGTCGACCGGAATTCGCCGGTATGCCGTTCATATCCTTGCCCCGCCACGCCGAAGATGACGCATTCGGCTACGGCTGGACCGCCAGCACCAGCGGGAACACCTCCTTCGCGCCCGCCCGCCGCAGCAGCCGGGCGGCCACGGCGAGGGTCCAGCCGCTTTCCGCGCGGTCGTCCACGAGGAGCACCGGCCCCGCCACCTCGGCCAGTGTCGCCGCCAGGGCCGGGGGGACGGTCAACGCCTGGTGGAGTGCCCGCACCCGCTGGGCACTGTTGGAGGAGGGGAGGCCGTGCTCCGGGACCTGATCCGTGTACGCGACCGTCCCGAGCAGCGGCATCCGCCCCACCTCGGCGATGCGCGCGGCCAGCGAACCGACCAGCTGCGGACGGCTTCGCGAGGGCAGCGCGACCACGCCCACCGGCCGGGTCGGGGCGTCCGGCGCCCCCGAGGCCCAGCCGCCGGGGCCGCGGGCCCAGTCGGCGAGGACGGCCACCACGGCCTGGGTGACGTCGTCGGGGACGGGCTGGTCCGGACTCTGCGGGGCGAGCATCGGGCGCAGCCGGTTCCCCCAGCCGATGTCGGACAGCCGGCCCAGCGCCCGGCCTGTGGCGGCCTGTTCCCCGGCCGGGATGCGGCCCTTGAGGTCCACGCCGACCGCCGCGAGCCCGGTCGGCCACATCTTGCGCGGCTCCAGCTCCACGCCGGGACGGCCGAGTTCACCGCGGGCGGTGTCCAGCGCGGTGGTCGAGACGTCGGCGGTGAACCGGGCCCCGGCGCAGTTGTCGCACCGGCCGCAGGGGGCTGCCTCTTCATCGTCGAGCTGGCGGCGCAGGAACTCCATCCGGCATTCCGTGGCCGCCGCGTAGTCGCGCATGGCCTGCTGTTCCGCGGCCCGCTGGCGGGCCACCCACGCGTAGCGCTCGGCGTCGTACGCCCACGGTTCACCGGTCGAGGTCCAGCCGCCCTTGACCCGGTGCACGGCGCCGTCCACGTCCAGGACCTTGAGCATGGTCTCCAGCCGGGTGCGGCGCAGGTCGACCAGCGGCTCGAGGGCCGGCAGCGACAGCGGGCGGCTCGCCTGTGCCAGTACGTCGAGGGTGCGGCGCACCTGCTCCTCGGGCGGGAAGGCCACCGAGGCGAAGTACTGCCAGATCGCCTCGTCTTCCCGGCCGGGCAGCAGCAGGACCTCGGCGTGCTCCACGCCGCGGCCGGCGCGGCCGACCTGCTGGTAGTAGGCGATGGGTGAGGAAGGGGAGCCCAGGTGCACCACGAAGCCGAGGTCGGGCTTGTCGAAGCCCATGCCCAGGGCGGAGGTGGCCACCAGCGCCTTGACCCGGTTGGCCTGGAGGTCGTCCTCCGCCTGCTGGCGGTCGGCGTTTTCCGTCTTCCCGGTGTACGAGGCGACCGTGTGCCCGCGGTGGCGCAGGTACGCGGTGACCTCCTCGGCCGCCGCGACGGTCAGCGTGTAGATGATCCCGGAGCCGGGCAGCTCGCCCAGGTGGTCGGCGAGCCAGGCCAGTCGGTGTGCCGCGTCCGGCAGGGTCAGTACCGCCAGGCTCAGGCTTTCGCGGTCCAGCGGGCCGCGCAGGACCAGCGCGTCCGTGCCGGCGCCGGTGCCGAGCTGTTCCGCGACGTCGGCCGTCACACGGGCGTTGGCCGTGGCGGTCGTGGCCAGCACCGGGACGCCCGGCGGGAGGTCGGCCAGCATGGTGCGCAGCCGCCGGTAGTCGGGACGGAAGTCGTGGCCCCAGTCGGAGATGCAGTGGGCCTCGTCCACGACGAGCAGGCCGGTGGCGGCGGAAAGTTTGGGGAGCACCTGGTCGCGGAAATCCGGGTTGTTGAGCCGCTCCGGACTCACCAGCAGGACGTCGACCTCGCCCGCCGCGACCTCGGCCTGGATCCTCTCCCATTCCTCGGGGTTGGCGGAATTGATGGTGCGGGCGCGGATCCCGGCGCGGGCGGCGGCCTCGACCTGGTTGCGCATCAGGGCGAGCAAGGGGGAGACGATCACGGTGGGGCCGGCGCCGCTCGCCCGCAGCAGCGAGGTGGCGACGAAGTACACCGCCGACTTGCCCCAGCCCGTACGCTGCACCACCAGTGCCCGCCGCTTGTGCGCGACCAGGGCCTCGATCGCACGCCACTGGTCCTCGCGCAGCCGAGCGGTGCCCGTGGGGTCGCCCACGAGGCGGGCGAGTACGGAGTCGGCCGAGGACCTCAGGTCTGCGTTCATACCCCCATGCAACCCGATGCCTCTGACATCGCGCCAATGCCGCACTGCACCTGTGGATGTTGAACGGTCAAATGGTTATCCACAGGGCTTTCGGGATCGGATCACGCACGGGATCTTCGGGACATGACGAACGACAACGAATCACGTACCCCGTCCGAACGGCCTTCCATCACCACGGCCGGAGCCGCCACCGACCCCCGGATCACCCTGCGCAGCCCGGCCGAGCTGGCCGACGCGCTGCCCTACATGCTCGGCTTCCACCCCACCGACTCCCTCGTGATGGTCGCCGTGCACGGCGAGGGCGGGCGCTTCGGCGGCCGGCTGCGCGTCGGCATCCCGGCCACCCCCGCGGAATGGGAGGACACCGCGCGGCAGGTCGCCGACTGCCTGATCCGCGGCAGCGAGCGACGCGGCGCCAAGCCCGACGGCATCGTCGTCTTCCTCTGCCAGGAACCGCACGGCGAGGAGAGCGGCCGACGGGTGATGACCCGGCTGCGGCCCCTCGCCCAGAGGATCCGGCTGGCCTGCGGCGCGCTGGACGTGCCCGTACTGGAGGCGCTGTGCCTCTCCGCGGGCCGGTTCTGGTCCTACGTGTGCCCCGACGGGCGTTGCTGCCCGGCCGAGGGCAGCCCCCTGGCCGCGGTCGGCACCTCCGTGATGGCCGCCGCGGCAACCTTCGCCGGGCTCCAGGTCCGTGGTTCCCTCAAGGACATCGAGGGCCGGCTGATGCCCCTGCGCGGGACCGTCGCCGTGGAGATGGAGCGCGCCCTGGACCGGGCGGCCGCCGCCCTCGTACCTAAGATCCTCGACGGGGCCACCCGGGAGGAGGTCGGCGATGAGACCGTCACGCTGGCCCGGTCACTGATGCAGCGGATGACCCTCGCGCCACCCGTCGAGGGAGGTCCCCACGCCGACGACTGGGACGACGCGCTGCTCGGCCACGACGAGGCCGCCTCGCTGATCCTCGGCCTCCAGGACCGTGAGATCCGGGACATCGCGGCCGAGTGGATGGAGGACGAGGAGGCCGCCCCCGCCCTACGGCTGTGGCGGGCCCTCGCCCGGCGCTGTGTCGGAGCCTACGGCGAGCACGCGGCGGCCCCGCTCACCCTCGCGGGCTGGGTCTCCTGGTCCACCGGGGACGAGCCGACCGCCCGGATCGCCCTCGGTCTGGCCCTGCGGGCGGACGGCGAATACCGCTTCGCCCAACTGCTCCACCACGCCTGCAACGAAGGCATCGACCCCGAGGGACTGAGGCAGTGCCTGCGGGAGGAACGGCGGCGGCGCGAGCCCCGGCCGGGGCGCCGGACGGCGGGTACCCGTCCCCCGGGCCGCCGCAGCAAGCCCGCTCCCCGCCGCGAACCCCGCCGCACCGCGGGGAGCGGGCAGTGAGCGCCCTCAGGCCCCCGTCGGGACCTCCGGCGCGGTGGTTCCGAAGGGCCCCGGGCTCGGGCCTCGGACAGCGGCCGCGCCCCGGGCGCGGGCGGCCGGCGCTGCGGCCCGTGACCCGGGCGGGGGTGGCGGCGTTCAGCTGGGGGGCGGTGGGGGACCGGCCGCGCCGCCGCCCAGCCGAACCGACCGGAGCGCAGACAAGGCGACGCATGTCTCACCCCGCACCTTCCCGAGCACCCGGCGTGCCTGCCGCCCGCAGGCCCGAGCCGCCGCCCGTGCACGGCGCCGTCATCTGCGTCGCCGCGCCCTGTCTGGTCATCTCGCCTGAGCACGGTCAGCTGACGGGGCGGGGGATCGACGGCATCTACCGCTCCGGCCGGCGGCTGCTCTCCCGGTGCGTGCTGCGCGTGGGTGGGCGTGACCCGGTGGCCGTCCAGGGGCGCAGCCTCGGTGCGGACCGGGCCGCTTTCACCGCCACGGTGCGCACCGGTGCCGACCCCGGACCCGACCCGGACGTCGGCGTGGAACGGGTCCGCCACGCGGACGGCACGGAGCGGATCACCCTGCGCAGCTTCACGGTCCGGCCGCTGCGCCTGCCCGTGGAGATTCTGCTCGGCACCGACCTGGCGGAGCTGGCCGCCGTGGCCGCCGGCCGGGCCGGTCCGGAGCTGCCCGCCGCGGTGCATGCCGCCGGGCTGCGCTGGACCACCGGCGACGCAGAGGCGGTCACCGCCGCCGATCCGCCGCCGGACGACGCGCTGGCCTCGTCCGGGCTGCTGCGCTGGCAGCTCGAACTCGGCCCCGGCGAGTCCCGCACCATCGAGTTGCGGACCACCCGGGACCGCGGCGCCCGGGCCCCCGCCGGGCAGGTGGCCAACCCGCTCGCCGATGCGCGGGCCGAAGGGGACGATCCGAGAGCCGAGGCGTGGTTCCGGACCAGTGTCGGGGACCTCGGGGCGCTGCTCCTGAGGGATCCCGGCGAGCCGGGGGACGCCTTCGCGGCGGCGGGGGTGCCGTGGCGGCTGGGGCTGGCACCGGCGGAGTCCCTCTGGGCCGCCCGGATGGCGCTGCCGCTCGGGACCGGACTGGCCGCGGCGACCCTGCGGATCCTGGCCCGCAGCCAGGGCGAGGGGCGCGGGCCCGACGCGGGGAAGATCCCGGGACCCCTGCGGGGAGCGGGCCCGCAGCTCCCCCCGGGGTGCACCGGCACGGAGGCGACCTTGGCCTTCCCGGCGGTGCTTGCCGAAGCGCGGCTCTGGGGAATGCCGGAGGAGGAGGTGGACCGGCTGCTCCCCGCCGCCGAGCGGTGCCTCGACTGGCTGCGGGGCGCTCAGGGCGAGGACGGCTTCCTGGCCGATCCGGAGCCGGGGCCGCGGCGCTGCGAGACCCAGGCCCACGCCCACCGGGCCGCCCTGCTGGGGGCCGACCTGCTCGCCGCATGCGGGCGGCCCGGCGCCGAGGAGTGGCGGCAGTGGGCGGCCGCGCTGCGGGAGCGGTTCCGGGCCGAGTTCTGGATCGACGGCCCGGACGGGGGCCGGCCCGCGGCGGCCCTGCATCCCGACGGTCGGCCGCTGCCCCGGCTGACGGGGGCCGCCGCCCACCTGCTCGACACCGGCCTCCTGGGCGGCGGCCGGCTCGCCCCGGGGCTCCTGGACCGGTCCCGCACCGAACAGTTGGCCCGGCTGCTCGGAGCACCCGCCATGGACTCCGGATGGGGACTGCGGAGCATGGCGGCCAGGGAGCCGGGACACAACCCGTTCGGCCACCGCTCCGGTGCGGTGCGGGCGTTCGAGAGTGCCGTGGCGGTGGCCGGACTGGCCCAGGCGGGCTTCGAGAAGGAGGCCACCGGCCTGCTCCGGGGCCTGCTGGACGCGGCGGAGAGCTTCGGGTACCGGCTGCCGGAAATGTTCGCGGCCGAGCAGCGCACCTCCGGCAGCGCCCCGCTCCCGCACCCGGCGGCCTGCCGCCCGGCCGCGGTGGCCGCGGCGGCGGGGGTGCACGTGCTGACCGCCCTCGCCGGGATCCGTCCCGACGCCCCCGCCGGTACGGTCGCCCTCGCCCCACTCCCCGGCGCCCCTCTCGGCGCGTTGCGGCTCTCCGGCCTGCGTGTGTCGGGGCAGGCCTTCGCGGTCCGGATCAGCCGGCTAGGCCTCGGCATGGTGGAGGAGGCAGCCGATGCGCTCGTACTGGGAGGCTAGCTTCCACTCCGCCGTCTTCAAGGTCAGCAAAGCGCTGTTTATCGTCAGGCAGACGACTATGATCGCCGCATGTCGCCCTACGACCCGTCGGCCTTTCCGCCCTTCGCCGTCACCGTCGACCTGGTCGTGCTCACCGTACGGCGCCACGCGCTCTGCGCGCTGGTCGTCCGGCGGGGTGAGCAGCCGTTCCAGGGGCGCTGGGCGCTGCCCGGCGGATTCGTACGCGGAGACGAGGACCTGGCGGCCGCCGCCGCCAGGGAGCTCTCCGAGGAGACCGGCCTGTGCGCGCACGACCCCGCCATGCCGGGCGTGGGCAACGGAGCCCATCTCGAACAGCTGGCTACGTACGGTGATCCGAAGCGGGATCCGCGGATGCGTGTCGTCAGCGTGGCGCATCTGGTGCTGGCTCCCGACCTTCCTGCGCCCCGGGCCGGCGGAGACGCGAACAGCGCCCGCTGGGCCCCCGTCGACGAACTGCTGGAACCCGAGGGCCAGGAGGCAGGGCTCGCCTTCGACCACGCCCGGATCCTCGACGACGGTGTGGAGCGGGCCCGTTCGAAGATCGAGTATTCCTCCCTGGCCACCGCCTTCTGTCCGCCCGAGTTCACCGTCGGTGAGCTGCGCCGGGTCTACGAAGCGGTCTGGGGCGTGGCCCTCGATCCGCGGAACTTCCACCGCAAGGTCACCGGGACCCCGGGGTTCCTGGTACCGGCCGGAGGGACGACGACTCGTCAGGGCGGACGCCCGGCCCAGCTGTTCCGCGCGGGCGGGGCCACCTTGCTCAACCCGCCGATGCTGCGCCCGGAAGTCTGACGCCGAGACGCCGTCACGGGAACTGGTTCCGGCTCCCGCTCCGACCGCAATATTGGCATCCCATCGGACCGGTTACGTCGTAAATCGGACATATCGCGTTATCTTGCTTGCGGTATTCACCCTGCCGCAGAGCGGTCTCACCCCCCGCGAGAGAAGCGATGCTCCAGGCCATCGGACTCACCAGCAACCCCCGCCCCGACGCCCCGCCCCTCGTGGACGACCTCACGTTCGAGGCCCGCCCGGGGAGCGTGACCGCCCTGCTCGGCGAGCCGGGATCGGGCAAGACCACCGCGCTGCGGCTCATGCTCGAACTCGAACCGGGCCGCGGCGTCACCTACTTCCGCGGTCGTCCACTGCACCGGATCCCGCACCCGAGCCGCGAGGTCGGGGTGCTGCTCGGCGACGTCCCGGGCAACCCCGCGCGCACCGTACGCAACCAGCTGCGGATGCTCTGCGCCGCCGCAGGCGTGCCGGTCTCCCGGGCCGACGCCATGCTGGACGTCGTCGGTATCGCGGGCCTGCGCGACCAGCGGCTCGGCTCGCTCTCCCTTGGCATGGAGCGACGGGTCGCGCTGGCCGCGGCGCTGCTCGCCGACCCCTGCACCCTGCTCCTGGACGAGCCCGCGGCCGGACTCTCGCCCCGCGAACGCGGCTGGTTGCACGGGCTGCTGCGCAGCCATGCCTCCCTCGGCGGAGCGGTGCTGTTCACCACCGATGACGCCAAAGAGGCGGCCCGCAGCGCCGACCGGGTCGTCAGCATCGAGGCGGGCCGCCTCGTCGCCGACCAGGACGCCGCCGAGTTCGCCCGGACCCGGCTGCGGCCGCGGGTCGCCGTGCGCACCCCGCACGCGGCCCGGCTGGCCGACGTACTGGGCCGGGAGGCCCGGGCCGCCCGGCGCGCCGTGGAGATCGTGGCGGAGAGCGGCAGCCGCCTGTCGGTGTACGGCAGCAACTGTGCCGAGGTCGGCGAGGCGGCGTTCCGGCACGGGGTGCTCGTCCACCAGCTCGCCGACGAAACCGGGGACGCCGGCGCCCCCGCGCCACCAGTTCCGCACGCCCGCGCCGAGGCCGCCGGCCCCCCGCCCGCCCCCGGCGAGCCGTCCGGCCCGGCGTCTGCGGAGGCGTCTGCGGAGGTCTCAGGCGTACGGCCCCGGCGTGCTCGCTCCGGGCGGCCCGCGTCCGCGGTGCGCCGCGTCGGCGGGCCACTGCGGCCGCTGCGCTACGAACTGCTCCGGGCCTTCGGGACCGCCACCCCCTTCCTCACCACCGCGCTCGTCGTCGCCGTCTCCGTCCTGACCGCCCTGGTACTGGCCCGCGCCGGGCACACCCCGCAGAACCGGCTGCTGGCCGCCTGGCCCGAACTGCTGCCGCTGCCGCCCGCGGCCCTCGGTGCGGGGCTGCTCGGTGCCCTGGCCTTCGGTGAGGAGTACCGCTACCCCGCCCTCGCTGCCGATCGCGGCACCGTGCCCCGCCGGATGGGACTGCTCGCGGCCAAGCTCGGTGTCTGCGCCCTGCTCGCCCTGCTGCTGGGCGCCCTGGTCGTGGTGGCCGACGCCGGCGCCCTGGCGCTCGTCTTCGACAGCGGCCCGCTGCGCACTCCGGCGCACTGGCTCTCCCCGGCCGTGAGCTGGGCCGGGCTGCTCATCGGCTGCGCCTGGGCCGGCGTTCTGGCCTCCGGTGTCTTCCGGTCCGCCACCGCGGGCCTGGCCGCGGTGCTCGCGGTGCCGGTGATGGTGGTGCCCCTGGTGCGCAAGGTGCTGGAAGGTCCCTCCGCGTACCCGGTCACCGGACTGGGGCCCCGGCTGCGCAGTCTGACCTGGGTGCAGTGGCCCCCCGAAGCGGACCGCCTGGTGATGGGGGCTTTGCGGGTGATGGCCCAACCCGTCGGTACCGCGCTGGTGTTGTCGCTGATGGTCCTGTTGTGCGCCTATGGGTTCACCGGACTGCGCAGCAGGGTCCGTTGGTGATCGTTTCGGTACGGAGCGGGTCCGGACGGGACCGTTGGAGTCCGCGTCGCGTCACACGGACCGCAACTCCCCGCAAAAGGCCCGGTTCTTTACGATAAGTCGTCAATTGCGTAGGGGGTACCGATCACCCTTTCGTGTGCTTTTCACCAAAGACCTCAAGGGTGATGGAGGCAAGGCCGACAAAGGATTCGTGAGTACCCTTGCGCACACCATGATGACCGCCGCCCGCCATGCCGACTCCGGCCTCGCCGGCCCGGGCGAACTCGACCGCTACCCCTACGCGGAGGCCTCCGGGCCCGACCGCGTCGGAGCGCCCCACTGGGACGGCGCCGACGTCGAGTTGAGCCGGGTCGGCCGCCGCGCGGCCGGCAGCCGCGGCCGCGGACTGCACGGCCAACTCGTCCAGCAGCTCGGCCAGATGATCGTCTCCGGCGACCTCGGAGCCGATCGCCCGCTGGTCCCCGAGGAGATCGGCCAGCGCTTCGAGGTCTCCCGCACCGTCGTCCGCGAATCGCTGCGGGTCCTGGAGGCCAAGGGCCTCGTCAGCGCCCGCCCGAACGTCGGCACCCGGGTCCGTCCGGTCGCCGACTGGAACCTGCTCGACCCCGACATCATCGAATGGCGGGCCTTCGGCCCCCAGCGCGACGACCAGCGCCGCGAGCTCGGCGAGCTCCGCTTGACGATCGAACCGCTCGCCGCCCGCCTCGCCGCCGGCCACGGCCGCCCGGACATCCAGCAGCGCCTCGCCGACATGGTCGAGATCATGGGCCACGCCCTCGGCCAGGGGGACTCGATCACCTTCGCGCGCGCCGACAACGAGTTCCACGCGCTCCTCATCCAGGTCGCCGGCAACCGGATGCTGGAGCACCTCTCCGGGATCGTCTCCGCCGCACTCCATGTCTCCGGCAGCCCGGTCACCGCCTGCGACCGCCCGAGCGAGGCCAGCGTCGCGCACCACGCGCGGATGGTCGAGGCCCTCGCCGCCGGTGACGCGACGGGCGCCGAGAACGCCATGCGCCAGCTGCTGACGGTGCATTCGGAGGTCGAGCGCGTGGTCCCCGCACCGCGCGAGCACTGACGGGCGGACGCGCGGGGGCGCGGGGGTGCACGACGTGTCGCCGGGCCCGTTCGGGTCCGGCGACACCGGCGTGCGGCGCCCTGTTCCGGCCGCGCCGGAACCGCGCGTATGACCCTATGACCGGCATTGGCGTATCCGGGGTGTGACTCGGGCCACGAAGATTGGGCGTAACGCTCCGCGAGGTCACGCGATGACCTAAGAGGTGATGGCCGACGGAGGGAAGACAGCAGCCCTTGCGGGTGCTGTGCAGCTCCCCGGCCCCTGCCCGCGCCGCCGGCCCATCCCCAGTCGGTGGTCGTCGGCTCCGGTCCAGCACCACCAGGCCCGGGGTCGGAAGCCGTTTCCATCGTTCCGAGAGGTTGTTCGTGTCGGCCAGCACATCCCGTACGCTCCCGCCGGAGATCGCCGATTCCGAGTCTGTGATGGCGCTCATCGAGCGGGGCAAGGCCGAGGGGCAGATCGCCGGCGATGACGTGCGTCGGGCCTTCGAGGCTGACCAGATTCCTGCGACCCAGTGGAAGAATGTTCTGCGCAGCCTCAACCAGATCCTCGAGGAAGAGGGTGTGACGCTGATGGTCAGTGCCGCGGAGTCGCCCAAGCGCACCACCCGCAAGAGCGTCGCAGCGAAGAGCCCGGCCAAGCGGACGGCCACCGAGGCCGTAGCCAAGAAGACGGCGGCGAAGGCGACGGCAGCGCAGCCCGCAGCCACCGCGGAGACGGCGTCCCCCGCGACCGGGACGGCGGACCCGGAGATCGCGGACGCCCTCGCGCAGGAGCCCGGAACGGAGCCCGCCGCCAAGAAGACGGCGGCGAAGAAGACGGCGGCCAAGAAGGCCGCGCCCGCCAAGAAGGCCGCCGCCAAGAAGACGGCGGCGAAGAAGACCGCCTCCAAGAAGGACGCCGACGCTGCAGGTGACGAGGAGACCCCCGAGGAGGGTCCTGACGCCGCCAAGGCCGAGGCCGACGAAGAGGAGGAGGGCGGGGAGAACAAGGGCTTCGTCATCTCCGACGACGAGGACGACGCCCCCGCCCAGCAGGTGGTCGTCGCCGGCGCCACCGCCGACCCGGTCAAGGACTACCTCAAGCAGATCGGCAAGGTCCCCCTCCTCAACGCCGAGCAGGAGGTCGAGCTCGCCAAGCGCATCGAGGCCGGCCTGTTCGCCGAGGACAAGCTGGCGAACTCCGACAAGCTGGCGCCCAAGCTCAAGCGCGAGCTGGAGATCATCGCCGAGGACGGCCGCCGCGCGAAGAACCACCTGCTGGAGGCCAACCTCCGCCTCGTGGTCTCCCTCGCCAAGCGCTACACCGGCCGAGGCATGCTCTTCCTGGACCTGATCCAGGAGGGCAACCTGGGTCTGATCCGCGCCGTGGAGAAGTTCGACTACACCAAGGGCTACAAGTTCTCCACGTACGCGACCTGGTGGATCCGGCAGGCGATCACCCGCGCCATGGCCGACCAGGCCCGCACCATCCGCATCCCCGTGCACATGGTCGAGGTCATCAACAAGCTCGCCCGCGTGCAGCGCCAGATGCTCCAGGACCTGGGCCGCGAGCCCACCCCGGAGGAGCTGGCCAAGGAACTCGACATGACCCCCGAGAAGGTCATCGAGGTCCAGAAGTACGGCCGCGAGCCGATCTCCCTGCACACCCCGCTCGGCGAGGACGGCGACAGCGAGTTCGGTGACCTCATCGAGGACTCCGAGGCCGTCGTCCCGGCCGACGCCGTGAGCTTCACGCTCCTGCAGGAGCAGCTGCACTCGGTGCTCGACACCCTGAGCGAGCGCGAGGCCGGCGTGGTCTCGATGCGCTTCGGTCTCACGGACGGCCAGCCCAAGACGCTGGACGAGATCGGCAAGGTCTACGGGGTCACGCGTGAGCGGATCCGCCAGATCGAGTCGAAGACGATGTCGAAGCTGCGCCACCCGTCCCGCTCCCAGGTGCTGCGCGACTACCTCGACTGACGGGCGGCGGGTCCGGCCGCGATGCGGCCGCGTCGCCGACGGGAGGTGGCCGCGCGGGTGCGCACGGCCACCAGGCATCCCACTCTGGGTGGAGTCATGCACACTCGGAGTCAGGAGGCCTCATGCGTCGTCCCTTTGCCCATGCTCTGGCGGGAGCGCTGACCCTGGCGGCGGGAGCGGCCGTGGCCCCGCTGGCCCAGGCGCCGCAGGCGGCCGCGGACAGCGTGGTGATCGGGGGGAAGCCGGTGAATGTGGCCGACAGTCCCTGGGTCGTGGCCCTCGCCAGCCGTGACCGGTTCGGGGGTACGAGGGGCGGGCAGTTCTGCGGGGGCGTCATCGTGGCGCCGGCGAAGGTGCTGACCGCGGCCCACTGCCTGGGGCGCGAGGTGCTCGGCGGCCCGGTCGAGTCTGTCGAGGACTTCCGGGTGGTCGCCGGGCGCACGGAGCTGCGGGCGTCCGACGGCCGGGAGATCGCGGTCCTCTCGGCCCGGGTGAATCCGGACTACGACCCGGGCAGCAACGCCGGGGACCTCGCCGTCCTGGAACTCGCCGAAGCCGTGCCGGCGCACTACGTGCTCCCCATGGCCGGAGCGGGGCATCCCGCCTACGCGGCGGGGACCGAGGCGGCCGTGTACGGCTGGGGCGACACCAGCGGATTCGGTGACTACGCGTACGCGCTGCGCGCCGCGCCGGTGACCGTGCTGCCGGACGAGGTCTGCGGGCAGGCGTACCCCGGGGACGCAGACGGGCAGTACCGGGCGGATTCCATGGTGTGCGCGGGCGACGACGGGGGCGGCAAGGACGCCTGCCAGGGCGACAGCGGAGGCCCGCTGGTCGCGCAGGGGCGGCTCATCGGCCTGGTGTCGTGGGGGCGCGGCTGCGGGCGCGCCGACAGCCCGGGGGTGTACACGCGGATCGCACCGCTCGCCGACTTCGTGACAGGCCCGGAGAAGCCCGCGCAGCCCGAAAGGGTCCAGGACGTCACCCCGAGCGCCCGGAGGGCCTACGGGGCGGATGGAGAGCCCGCGCAGGGGCATCGCACGCAATAGCCGCCGTTACGGCAGCCTGGCGCCGGACATGAGGACGGGCGGCACCCCTGGGTCGCAGGGGTGCCGCCCGTCGACCGGCCTGGCCGGTCCTGGCTCGTCGGATGCGAGGTGTAGGCCTTGTGTCAGCGGTCCTCGGGTTCGGCGGCATTGGCAGCCGGAGCGGACGTGAGCCGCTCGGTCTCATCCTGTATTTCCGCGGCGATCTTCTTGAGTTCCGGCTCGAACTTGCGACCGTGGTGGGCGCAGAAGAGCAGTTCACCGCCGCTCAGCAGGACGACGCGCAGATATGCCTGGGCGCCGCAACGGTCGCATCGGTCAGCGGCCGTCAGCGGGGTCGCGGGTGTCAGAACAGTAGTCACGTCGCCTCTTCTCTAGCTCGACGAGCTGTCGTACCAGGGTCAACATCCAACCAGGCCGAAAACGTTCCCGCTCGCGGCTTTTCCTCGAAACTTCCTTCCGAAGCTGGCCGGCTGTTGCCGGTTGGCGGCGAAGGAGCCGTATTGCGTTGCTTTACGGTTTCGCGTTGTCAGTCGTTCGCTTGTTGCAGTTCCATCCTCCCCCGGCGGGAGTGCCAGGGTGTTCATGAGGACGTGCCCGAACCCTAAATGGTTCATGCCTGGAAGGGAACGTGATGTTTCCTTCACCCCCACGAGGGATCGAACATCCGTGCGGATCTGGACTAGGGTGAGGAACGCGCGAGGGTGGCGTTGCATCGGCTCTACCTGGCCTCGGTACCCTTCGACCGGCAACCGAGCCACCCCTGCGCCCGACCGGGCCAGAAAAGAAATTCAGCGAGGAGCGAACTGCGTGACCGCCGACACGTCCGTGCCTTCCAGCGCGCTGCTGTCCGGAGCAGACCGGGACGGTTCCAACTACACCGCGCGGCACCTGCTCGTCCTCGAAGGGCTGGAGGCCGTCCGCAAGCGCCCCGGCATGTATATCGGCTCGACCGACAGCCGAGGCCTCATGCACTGCCTCTGGGAGATCATCGACAATTCCGTCGACGAGGCCCTGGGCGGCTACTGCGACCACATCGAGGTGATCCTCCACGAGGACTCCTCCGTGGAGGTCCGCGACAACGGCCGCGGCATCCCCGTGGACGTCGAGCCCAAGACCGGCCTGTCCGGCGTCGAAGTCGTCATGACCAAGCTGCATGCCGGCGGAAAGTTCGGCGGCGGCTCGTACGCGGCCTCCGGCGGCCTGCACGGCGTCGGCGCCTCCGTGGTCAACGCCCTCTCCGCCCGTCTGGACGTCGAGGTCGACCGGGGCAGCTCCACCCACGCCATCAGCTTCCGCCGCGGCGTCCCCGGGATGTTCACCGAGCAGGGCCCTGACAGCCCCTTCGACCCCGCCAACGGCCTGCGCAAGGTCAAGCGCGTCCCCAAGGGCCGCACCGGTACCCGGGTCCGCTACTGGGCCGACCGCCAGATCTTCCTCAAGGACGCGCGGCTTGGCCTGGAGACGCTCTACCAGCGCGCCCGCCAGACCGCCTTCCTCGTCCCCGGCCTGACCCTCGTCGTCCGCGACGAGCGGGGCATCGACGGGGCCGGCAAGACCGAGGAGACCTTCCGCTTCGACGGGGGCATCAGCGAGTTCTGCGACTACCTCGCCCAGGACAAGGCCGTCTGCGACGTGCTGCGCCTGACCGGCACGGGCACCTTCAAGGAGACCGTCCCGGTCCTCGACGACCGCGGCCACATGACCCCCACCGAGGTCACCCGCGAGCTCGGCGTGGACATCGCCCTGCGCTGGGGCACGGGGTACGAGACCAACGTCAAGTCCTTCGTGAACATCATCGCCACCCCCAAGGGCGGCACCCACGTCTCCGGCTTCGAGCGCTCGGTGGCCAAGACCGTCAACGAGGTCCTGCGCTCCGCGAAGCTGCTGCGCGTGGCCGAGGACGACGTGGTCAAGGACGACGCGATGGAGGGCATGACGGCCGTCGTCACCGTCCGCCTCGCCGAGCCGCAGTTCGAGGGCCAGACCAAGGAGGTGCTCGGCACCTCGGCCGCCACCCGGATCGTCGCCGCCGTGGTGGCCAAGGAGCTCAAGGCCTTCCTCACCTCCACCAAGCGCGACGACAAGCAGCAGGCCCGCGCCGTGATGGAGAAGATCGTCGCGGCTGCCCGGACCCGTATCGCGGCCCGCCAGCACAAGGAGGCGCAGCGCCGCAAGACCGCGCTGGAGACCTCCTCGCTGCCCGCGAAGCTGGCCGATTGCCGCAGCGACGACGTGGAGCGCAGCGAGCTCTTCATCGTCGAGGGCGACTCGGCCCTCGGTACGGCGAAGCTCGCCCGGAACTCCGAATTCCAGGCACTGCTGCCGATCCGCGGCAAGATCCTCAACGTCCAGAAGTCCTCCGTCTCGGACATGCTCAAGAACGCCGAGTGCGGGGCGATCATCCAGGTCATAGGAGCCGGCTCGGGCCGGACCTTCGACCTCGACGCGGCCCGGTACGGCAAGATCGTCCTGCTCGTCGACGCCGACGTGGACGGCGCGCACATCCGCTGCCTGCTGCTGACGCTCTTCCAGCGGTACATGCGCCCGATGGTCGAGGCGGGCAGGGTCTTCGCGGCCGTGCCGCCGCTGCACCGGATCGAGCTGGTCCAGCCGAAGAAGGGCCAGGACAAGTACGTCTACACGTACTCGGACAACGAACTGCGCCAGACCCTGCTGGAGTACCAGCGCAAGAACATCCGCTACAAGGACTCGATCCAGCGGTACAAGGGCCTCGGTGAGATGGACGCGGACCAGCTGGCGGAGACCACCATGGACCCGCGCCACCGCACCCTGCGCAGGATCAACATCGGCGACCTGGATTCGGCCGAGCAGGTATTCGACCTGCTCATGGGCAACGAGGTGGCTCCGCGCAAGGAGTTCATCACGAGCTCCGCCGCGACCTTGGACCGCTCGCGCATCGACGCCTGAGCCGACGGGCCGCCCGTCCGGTTCCACGGCACACCGGTGCTCTTCGTTCCCTCACCTGAAGGAGTGAAGAGCACCGGGACATCAGTCCGGAAAGCGACCATTGAGCCCATCCTTGTGGGCACGCGGCCAATGCGGCGGCGGACAAGGAGAGTTCGGTGGACAAGCACGAAGGTCGTGATGCCGGAACGATCCGGCTGGACGACCCCTGGTACGACGCGCTGGCCGTCGGCTGGGGCGAGGGTGAGGAATCGTCCCCACCGGACCCGGCTTCCGGCGGCCGCCCCGCGCCCAGCGCATCGGACATCTACCTCGAAGTGCAGCGCAGCGCCGCCTTCCAGGAGGTCCGCAGCCGCTACCGCAGGTTCGTCGTCCCCGCGACCGCCGGCTTCTTCCTCTGGTACGTCGCGTACGTGGTCACCGCCACCGCGGCGCCCGGCCTCATGGCCCGGCCCGTGGCGGGTGTGGTCAACGTGGCCATGCTGGCGGGGCTCGCGCAGTTCCTCAGCACCTTCCTGCTGACCTGGGCCTACGCCCGGCACGCGCGGCTGCGCCGGGACCGGGCCGCGCTCGACCTGCGCTGGACCGTCTTCGAGCAGGAGCGCGACCAGGTACGGAACCGGGCGAAGGAGGCCGGCCGGTGACCACCGAGCACCAGACCCTCGCGCTGATCCTGTTCAGCGTCTTCATCGCGGTGACCCTGGGCATCACCACCTGGGTCAGCCGGAACCGGCACGGGTCGGCGGAGGAGTTCTACGCGGGCGGACGGCTGTTCTCCCCGCTGGAGAACGGTTTCGCCATCGCGGGCGACTACATGTCCGCCGCCTCCTTCCTCGGCATCTCCGGGCTGATCGCCCTCTTCGGTTACGACGGCCTGCTGTACTCGGTGGGGTTCCTCGTCGCCTGGCTGGTGGTGCTGTTCCTGGTCGCCGAACTGGTCCGCAACTGCGGGCGCTTCACCCTCGCCGACGTGGTCGCCGCCCGGATGAGCGAGCGGCCGGTACGCATCGCGGCGGGCACCTCCTCGGTGGTCGTCTCGGTGCTCTACCTGGTCGCGCAGATGGTCGGCGCGGGCAGTCTGGTCGCCCTGCTGCTCGGCAGTTCGAGCGCAGCCGCCCGGACGCTCACCGTGGTCGGCGTCGGCGCCCTCATGGTGGTCTACGTGTCCTTCGGCGGGATGCGGGCCACGACCTGGATCCAGATCGTGAAAGCCGTGCTGCTCATGGGCGGGGCGATCACCCTGACGGTGCTCGTGCTGCTGCGCTTCCACGGGAACTTCGACCAGCTGCTCACCAGCGCTGCCGACCGCAGCGGCCACGGGCTCAAGTTCCTGAGCCCCGGCCTCAAGTACGGCGGGGACTGGACCGCCCGCTTCGACTTCATGAGCCTCGGTCTCGCGCTGGTCCTCGGCACTGCGGGACTGCCGCACATCCTGTCGCGCTTCTACACCGTGCCCACCGCGCGGGCTGCGCGCCGTTCGGTGGTGTGGGCGATCGCGCTGATCGGCGGCTTCTACCTGATGACCATCGTGCTCGGCTTCGGGGCGGCCGCACTGGTGGGCCCGGACGAGGTGCGGGCCTCCAACGCCTCCGGGAACACGGCCGTTCCGCTGCTCGCGGCCTTCCTCGGCGGCGGCGCCGACTCCACGGGCGGCGCGGTGCTGTTCGCGTTCGTGGCGGCCATCGCCTTCGCCACGATCCTCGCGGTGGTCGCCGGGATCACCCTGGCCTCGTCGGCTTCCGTCGCGCACGACCTGTACGCCTCCCTGAAGCGGCGCCACGCCAGGCAGCGAAGCGAGGTGGCCGTGGCCCGGCTCGCGGCCGTCGGCATCGGGGCGGTGGCGATCGCCCTCGGGCTGCTCGCCCAGAACCTCAACGTGGCCTTCCTGGTGGGCCTGGCCTTCGCGGTGGCCGCCTCGGCCAACCTGCCGGTGCTGCTGTACTCGCTGTTCTGGCGCGGCTTCACCACGCGGGGAGCCGTCTGGGCCGTGTACGGCGGCCTGATCCCGGCGGTGCTGCTGGTCTCGCTCTCGCCTGTGCTCTCCGGGAGTCCCGAATCGCTCTTCCCGGGCGTGGACTTCCAGTACTTCCCGCTGCAGAACCCGGGCATCATCTCGATTCCGCTGGGCTTCCTGGCGGGCTGGCTGGGCACCGTCACCTCCCGTGAGGAGGCCGACGAGCGCAAGCACGCGGAGACCGAGGTGCGCTCGCTGACCGGCGCGGGAGCGGTCTGAGCCGGCTCGGAACCGGCTTGCTCAGGACCGGCTGCCTCGGCACCAGCTGGCTCAGGATCCGTCCGACGGGAGCCAGGTGTAGCGGTGCTCGGGGCGCCCGGTCTCGCCGTAGCGCAGGGCCAGGCTGACGCGGGCGGAGCGTTCGAGGAGCTTCAGGTAGCGCTGAGCCGTCTGGCGGCTGATGCCCGCGCGGTCGGCGATCTGCTGGGTGGACAGTGGCCCGTCGGCGGAGCGCAGGACCTGGCGGACCAGTTCCGCGGTGGTGGGGGAGTGCCCCTTGGGGAGGTCGTTCGTCGATCCGGCTGCGGCGAGCGCGCCGAAGATCCGGTCCACCTCGGCCTGTTCGGCCTCGCCGCCGGTCTCCAGGGTGCGGCGCAGCGTCCCGTACGCCTCCAGCTTCGTGCGCAGGCCGGCGAAGGTGAAGGGCTTGACCAGGTACTGGAGGGCGCCGAGGCGCATGGCGGATTGCACCGTGGCCAGGTCGCGCGCGGCCGTGACCATGATCACGTCGGTACGGTGGCCGAGCTGGCGCAGGCGGCGCACCAGGTCGAGGCCGTTCTCGTCCGGGAGGTAGTGGTCGAGGAGGATCAGGTCCACCGGGTGGACGCTGAGGAAGTCGAGGGCCTCGGCCGCCGAATGGGCCTGCGCGGCCACCCGGAAACCGGGAACCTTCGCCACGTACGCCGCGTTGATCCGGGCAACACGCACGTCGTCGTCGACGACCAATACGTGGATCGGGGTCTCGTTCATCGCAGGGCCTCCGGGAGTACGACGGAGAACTCCGCCCCTCCGACCGCTGTCTCGCCGGCCCGGGCGCTGCCGCCCTGCCGCTCCGCGAGGCGGCGTACGAGGGCGAGGCCGAGCCCGCGCTCACGGTGGGCCTTGGGCTGCTTGGTCGACCAGCCCTCCGTGAAGATATCCTCGCGGCGCGCGACAGGGATCCCGGGGCCGCTGTCGCGCACGAGGAGCACGGCCGTGCGGCCTTCGGCGCGCAGCTCCACCTCGACCAGGGGTGCTGTAGAACCGGCAGCTGCGTCCAGGGCGTTGTCCACCAGGTTGCCGAGGATGGTGACGAGGCCGCCCGGGTCCACGACGCGGTCGGGCAGGAGGGTGGTCGCCGCCAGCCGCAGGGGGACGCCGCGCTCCGCGGCCACCGTCGCCTTGCCCACGAGGAGGGCCGCCAGCAGGGGGTCGTGGACCTTCTCCGTGACCTGTTCGGCGGTGGTGCGGTGGACCCCTACGACCTCGGTCACGAACTCCACCGCCTCCTCGTGCAGGCCCAGCTCCAGCAGGCCGAGGAGGGTGTGGAGGCGGTTGGCGTGCTCGTGGTCCTGGGCGCGCAGGGCGTCGATCAGCCCCCGGGTGGAGTCGAGCTCGCGGCCCAGGTGCTCCAGTTCGGTGCGATCGCGCAGGGTGGCGACGGCGCCGCCGTCCTCGGTGGCCATCCGGTTGGCGACCAGGACCCGTGGGCCCTGGACGGTGACCAGGTCCCGGCCGGTGACGCGGCCCGACAGGACGTCGGTCGTGCGGCCCGCGCCGAGCACGTCGTCCAGCGGCCGTCCGGCGAGGGAGCCGACGGAGTCCGGGGGGAGGCCGAGCAGCCGGGCGGCCTCGTCGTTGACCAGCCGGACCCGGCTCTCCCGGTCGAGGGCGATCACGCCTTCGCGGATGGAGTGCAGCATCGCCTCCCGTTCGGCGAGCAGCCCGGCGATGTCGGAGAAGGCCAGGTCGCGGGTCTGGCGGTGGATCCTGCGGGACAGCAGGTAAGCGGCGAGCGCGCCGACGGCCAGGGCTCCGCCCGCGTAGGCGAGGAGGCCGGGGATGGCGCCGAGCAGCCGGTCGCGGACGCTGTCGTAGGCGATGCCGACCGAGACCGCGCCGACGATCTCGCCGTCGGCGGCCAGGAGCGGGACCTTGCCGCGGGCCGAGCGGCCCAGGGTGCCCTCGTCGATCTCCATGACTTCGCGGCCGGCCAGGGCGTCGCCGGGGTCGGTGGAGACGGGCAGCCCGATCCGTCCGGGGCTGGGGTGCGAGCGCCGGATGCCGTTCAGGTCGATGACGACCACGTACTCGGCGCCGGTGGCCCGGCGGATGCGCTCGGCCGAGGACTGTACGGGGCTGTCCACCGAAGCGCGGGAGTCCAGGAGGTCCGCGGCCAGTGAGGGGTCGGCCGCGGCGCTCTGCGCGATGGCCAGGGCGCGCCGCATGGCCTGGTCGTCGAGCTGCGCGCTCAGCGGGGCCAGGAACAGCCCGGTCGCCAGCGCGACGACCCCGCCGGCGATGGCCAGCTGGGTCAGGAGGATCTGGGAGACGGCGCGTCTGGGCAGCCCGAGGCGCCGAGCGCTCATGAGGAGGAACCGCATGAGTAGCAACGGTAGGTCGGCTCCGGCATAAGCGGAATCTCCATCGCGCACGCGAATGGCCCGCGCACCGTGCCACAAGGGGTGCGGGCCTGCCCGTCACGGCATCGGCTGTGGCGGGCGCGGCCCGTGGTACTCCCCGCTCGGCCGCATCCGCAGCGGGCGCTCCTGGTACTCCTCCAGGGCGTGCGCGACCCAGCCTGCCGTTCGCGCCACCGCGAAGACCGTCTCGCCGGCCTCCGCCTCCATCCCGCATGACACCGTCAGCACCGCCAGCGCCAGGTCCACGTTCGCGTGCAGTCCGCCCTGCCGGGCCATCACGGCGGACACCTCGCGCGCCGCGGCCAGCGCGGGGCCGGCCTGAGCCAGGTCCTCCAACCGTCCGAACAGAGCCCCCGCGCGCGGGTCCTCGCCCCGGTACAGCCGGTGGCCGAGCCCCGGCACCCGGCGCCCCGCCCGCAGGTACTCCGCCACCACCGGGGCGGCTCCGCCCCGCTCCAGGACCTCCACCAGCATCCGGTGCGCGAGCCGCCCGGCCGCGCCGTGCAGCGGCCCCTCCAGGGCGCCGAGTCCGGCCGACACCGCGGCGTACGGATGTGCCCGCGCCGACGCGGCCACCCGTACCGCCAGCGTGGAGGCGGCCAGATCGTGGTCGACCAGGAGCCCCAGCGCCAGGTCCAGCACGGCCAGCGCGTCCGGGTCCGGCTCCCGCTCGGTCAGCCGCGCCCACAACTGCCGGGCCGTCCGGCCGTCGCCGGCCCATGGCGCGGGCCCCAGCACGGGCAGGGCACCGACCAGCGTGGGGATCAGGCAGCGCGCGGAGCCGAGCACCGCCTTCTCGGACAGGTCGAAGCGCAGCGGATCCGCCACCGCGGCGGCGGCGACCGCCACACGCAGCCGGTCCACGGGCCCGCTGTGTTCCGGCAGAGCGGCCACCGCCCGCCGGGCCGCGGCGAGCGGCTCCGGGGGAGCGGTGAACCGGCGTCCGGGCGGAAGCGTTCCCGTCCAGAGCCACTCCGCGACCTCCTCGAAGGCGTACCGCGAGGCCAATTCCACGGCGTCCACCCCGCGGAAGTAGTAGCGGTCCGGCTCGATGAGGGTGAGGGCGGTCCGTACGGCGAGCTCCCCGGCCGGGGCCGCGGCCTCGCGCCGGCTGCGCCGGGCCAGTTCCTCCACCTCGCGCGCATCGAAACTGCTGCCGCGCCCGACCGGGTCCCGCCGGCTCGTGAGCTGCCCCCGGCTCACGTAGGCGTACACGGTCGCGGGCTTCACCCCGAGCAGTTCGGCGGCCTGCCGGGTGGTGAGCCGTCGCTCTTCGTTCATGCACGCAAGCCTACATATGTTGATTCAATCAATATTGACAAGGATTCCATCAATCATCGATGGTCGATGCATGAACACCATCGACAGCACCGTAGAAGTGCCCCGCGGTCTCGCGGGAGTCGTGGTCACCGAGACCGAGCTCGGTGACGTCCGGGGCCGTGAGGGCTTCTACCACTACCGCCAGTACTCGGCCGTCGAGCTCGCCGGGAGCCGCAGCTTCGAGGACGTGTGGCACCTGATGTTCCGCGGTGCCCTGCCGGCGGATGCGGCCCAACGCGCCGCCTTCGCCGCCGAAACCGTCCCGCTGCGCCGGCTGCCCGCCGAGGTACGGGACGCCCTGCCCGCCCTGGCCCGGGCCACCGCGCTCTCCGGGCCCCTCGCCGGCCTGCGCACCGCGCTCTCGCTGCTCGGCGCCTCCGCGGGCTTCCGCCCGGTCTACGACCTCGACCCTGCCCGCCGTGCCGCCGACGCGCTGGCCGCCTGCGCCGCCGTACCGACCCTGCTCACCGCGCTGCACCGGCTGGGAGAGGGACTGGAGCCCGTCGAGCCGCGCGACGACCTCCCGTACGCCGCCAACTACCTCTACATGCTGACCGGGCAGGAGCCCGACCCGGTCAAGGCCCGCGCGGTCGAGCGGTATTTGATCTCCACCATCGACCACGGATTCAACGCCTCGACCTTCACCGCCCGCGTCATCGCCTCCACCGGCGCCGACGTCGCGGCATGCCTCACCGGGGCGATCGGCGCGCTCTCCGGCCCGCTGCACGGCGGCGCCCCGAGCCGGGCCCTGGACACCCTCGACGCCATCGGCACCGCGGACCGGATCGGACCGTGGATCCGCGAGCGGGTCCTGGCGGGAGACCGGATCATGGGCTTCGGCCACCCCGTCTACCGCACCGAGGACCCTCGTTCGCGCATGCTGCGCGACATCGCCCGCGGGTTCGGCGGCCCCCTCGTGGACCTCGCAGTCGAGGTCGAGCGCCAGGTCGAGGCGATACTCGCCGAACTCAAGCCGGGCCGCGAACTGCACACCAACGTGGAGTTCTACGCGGGCGTGGTCATGGAACTGTGCGGACTGCCGCGCGAGATGTTCACCCCGACCTTCTGCGCGGCCCGCGTGGTCGGCTGGAGCGCGAACATCCTCGAACAGGCCGGCGACTCGAAGATCATCCGCCCGGCGGCCCGGTACGCCGGCCCCACCGCGCCGCAGCCGGTGCCGGCGCTCGGCTGACGGAGCCTGGCTACGATCGGCCGGGTGAACAGCAGGCAGCCCATCCCCGTCGTCGTCCTCGCCGGTTTCCTCGGATCCGGCAAGACCACCGTGCTCAACCACCTCCTCGCCCACCGCGGCGGTACCCGGATCGGAGTCGTCGTCAACGACTTCGGTTCGATCGAGATCGACGCCATGTCGGTGGCCGGTCAGCTCGGCGACTCGATGGTCTCCCTCGGCGGCGGCTGCCTGTGCTGCGCCGTCGACGGCAGCGAGCTCGACGCGTACCTGGAGAAGCTCGCCGCGCCCGTCCACCGCATCGACGTGATCGTCATCGAGGCGAGCGGGCTGGCCGAGCCCCAGGAGATGATCCGGATGCTCATGGCCAGCGAGAACCCGGACATCCGCTACGGAGGCATGGTCGAGGTCGTGGACGCGGCGGAGTTCGACGCCACCAGGGCCCGGCACCCGGAGACCGACCGCCACCTCGCCGTCGCGGACCTGGTCGTGCTCAACAAGACCGACCGCGTGGACGCAGCGGAGCGTGCCCGGATCGAAAAGGAACTCGCCGCGCTCTGCGCCCCCGGCATCCCGGTCGTGGGCGCCGACCACGGGCGGATCGACCCGGAACTGCTCTTCGACCGGCGGCCCTGGACCGAGACCCGCGGGCAGCTCTCCTTCGAGGACCTGCTCGCGGAGGCCGCCGGTCAGGACACCGGCCACGAAGACGGCCACGACCACAGCGGTCACGCGCACGCGGCGTACGAAAGCGTCGAGTTCGTCTCCGAACAGGCCCTGTCGCCACGCCGGTTCATCGACTTCCTCGACCGCCGCCCGGCCGGGCTCTACCGGATCAAGGGCTTCGTGTACTTCGGCGTCCCCGGGCACGAGGAGCGGTACGAGGTCCACGCGGTCGGCCGGTTCCTCCGCTTCGCCCCGCAGCCCTGGGGGCGGGGCGAAGCGCGCCTGACGCAGCTCGTCCTGATCGGCTCGGGCACCGACGGGCCGGGGCTGCTGCGCGAGCTGGAGGCCTGCCGCGAACCGGCCCCGCACCAGGTGCGCCCCGAGAGCATGTGGGGAGTACTGCGGTACGTGGCCCGGCCCGCGGACCCCGCGGACCCCGCGGACCCTGAGATCGAGACCCCCGAGACCGAGACCCCGGAGGTCTAGGCCACGTCGACGCCGTACTCCCGCAGCAGGTCCTCCAGCCCGCCCCGGTAGCCCTTGCCGCCGATCACGAAGTCCCAGTCGCCGTTCGCCCGGCGCCGGAAGGACCCGAGCACCAGCGCGGTCTCGCCGGCCCGGCCGTCGGAGACCTCCAGCTGTCCGGCCTCCGCGCCGGCCGCGTTCAGGAGCCGGATCCGGGCATCCGTGAAGCCGGCCAGGTCGGCGTGCGGATCGGCCTCCGGGTCGATCGCGGCCACCAGGACCAGGCGGTCGGCCTCGCGCGGCAGGGCGTCGAAGGCCACTTCCACCGCAGCCTTGTCGGGCGCCGAGTGCGCGCCCGTCCGTACCGAACCGTCCGGGGTCCGCGGGTTGTTGAAGAAGACGAAGTGGTCCTCGCTCAGCACCCGGTTGCCCGTGCAGACCAGCGCGCACACGTCGAGCGCGACCCGGCCCGACCAGGACATGCCGAGCACGTTGTGGTCGGCGGAAGGGGCGAGCTCGGGCGTCCGTTGCGCCGGGACCCCGGCCGCCGGGCCGCCGCCCAGGCGTCCGCGCAGCCCGTACTGGTGCAGCAGCTCCACGAGCTTGGCACCGGGAACCAACTCCAGCGGCTTGCCGTTGGCAAAGGTGTACGACCCCGGCCCGAAGGACGCGGTGGTGACCAGCACCCCCTTGTTCGCCCCCTTGTCCTGGACCGTGCCGTACAGATCCCGCACCGCCGTGGGCGAGACGGTGTTCCGGTAGCGCTTGACCTGCACGACGATCCGTCCGCCCGTGATCGGGGACGGGTCGTTCGCCTCGATGTCCACTCCGCCGTCGCCCGACCGCTGGGTGGTCAGCGCCTCCATGCCCATCGCCCGGAAGAGCTCCGCCACCAGGTTCTCGAAGGCGATCGGGTCCATCGCGAAGAGGTCGGGCTCCTCCTCGCCGCCCTCGGCCAGTCCGCCGTGGCTGACGACGCCGCCGACCTCCCCGGGCCTGCGGCCCGCACGCACGGCCGTGAGCTGGTCCGGCCGTGCCGACAGCTGCCCGCGCAACCCCTCGACCAGACAGTCCACCGCGCTGACCTGCTCCAGCCGCAGCACCTCGAAGGCGGACCGGGCTGCCGATACCGTCGCGAGCACGAGCTGCGCCTCCAGGCCCGTCACCGGATCGTGGGCGTCCACGAAGCCGTTGACCACCACCGAGTCCAGTACGCCGAACTCGTCCGCCGCGAACAGCTCGCGCGCCACCAGCAGCATGCACTGCGCCAGCACGTCCCGGTACAGCGCCCGCCGCTGCGTGGCCGGACGGGCCGTCTCCTTGTCCTGGTCCGTACTCGGCATGTACCGCACCGACTTGGCCTCCGGTACCACCTCGTACCCGGGCAGCTCCCAGTCCAGCACGAGCTGGCGAGCCCCCGGGTCGTACGCGGCTGCCACCTGCCTCGGCAGCGCCTCGGGCCAGGACGTCGAGGCGTACAGGGCGGCGGAGAAGTACTCCACCACGGCCTCGGCATCGCCCGCGCGCAGCCTCCCGGCCAGCTCGATGAGCCCACCGTTGTGCCCGCGGACCGCGGCGAGCTGCTCAGCGGCCCAGCGGTCGTACTGCTGCCGGTACGCCTCCAGTTGCTGCTGCCGCCTCGCCTCCGCGGCGTGCGCGGCCTGCCAGGCCTGGGTGTACCGCGCGTGAGCCTCGCGTTCCGCCTGCGCCCGCCGGTTCGAGCCGAGGGTCCAGCCGGTGCTCTGCTGCTGGAACTGCTCCAGGCGGGGCATCGGCACGGGCTGCCCCAGCGTGCCGGGGTTGAAGGGTTCGATCTGCTCGGACCGGACCAGCGCGGCCATCCGGAACGCCGGGGCCCGGCAACCCGCCGCCAGCAGGCCCTGCAGACGGGCCACTTCCGCCTCGATGGACTCCGTCCGCCGCCGCGCCTCGGCTTCTCGGCGCTGCCGGTGGGCCGCCTGCTGCTCCCGCTCGCCGCGAGCCACGCCCCGTTCGTACGCCCGCTGCCGGCGCTCCGCCTCGCGCTGCTGGATCAACTGCGTCTGCTGCATCCGGCGCTGGGCCTCTGCCCAGTCCCCGATCACGCCCGAGCGACGACTCATCAGCTCTGTTCTCCCGCCCCACCCGCCAGTGCCAAGAGGGAAAACACTAGTCGCCATTCAGGTGGTACGTCCCCCGTTGGGCGTACCACCTGAATGCCCCGTACGTCCTACAGCGCGCCTCCGGCCAGCGCCGCCACGGCCGCGGGCAGCGCGGTCCCCGAGCCGTCCCGGCGCGGGTCCACCTCCGGCAGTTCGGCCGGGGATCCGTTCGCGGACGCCGCCCGGACCGGAGCATTGCCCGCCCAGGCCAGTACCAGCACGTCCTCGCCCTTCAGGAACCGCTGGCAGCGCACACCACCGGTGGCGCGGCCCTTGCGCGGGTACTGGTCGAAAGGGGTCAGCTTCCCGGACTGCACCGAGTCGTCCAGCGTCCCGTGCGAGCCCGCCACCGTGAACACCATCGCGTCCCGGGCCGGGTCGACGGCCGAGAAATGGATCACCTTGGCGTTCCCCGTGAGCTTGATCCCCGCCATACCGCCCGCCGGACGGCCCTGCGGGCGCACCTGAGAGGCCGGGTAGCGCAGCAGCTGGGCGTCGTCGGTGAGGAAGACCAGGTCCTCCTCACCCGTGCGCAGCTCGACCGCGCCGACGATCCGGTCGCCCTCCTTGAGGGTGATGACCTCCAGCTCCTCCTTGTTGGCCGGGTAGTCCGGCACGACGCGCTTGACCACGCCCTGCTCGGTGCCCAGCGCCAGGCCCTGCGAGGACTCGTCCAGCGAGGTCAGGCAGATCACCTTCTCGTCCGCCTCCAGCCCGGAGAGGAACTCCGAGACCGGGGCGCCGCCCGCCAGGTTCGGCGCGGCGTGCGTGTCCGGCAGCTGCGGCAGATCGATCACCGACAGCCGCAGCAGCCGCCCGTACGAGGTGACCGCGCCGACGTCGGCGCGGGCGGTGGCCGCGACCTGCGAGACGATCAGGTCGTGCTTGGCGCGGGCGCCGCCCTCCTCCTCCGGCAGCGGATCGCCGTTCGCGGTGCGCGCCAGCAGGCCCGTCGAGGACAGCAGGACGCGGCAGGGGTCGTCCGCGACCTCCAGCGGAACCGCCGCGACCGCCGTGCCCGCCGACTCCAGCAGGACCGTACGCCGCTCGGTGCCGAACTTCTTCGCGACCGCCGCCAGTTCCGTGGAGACCAGCTTGCGCAGCTCGGTGTCGGACTCCAGGATCCCGGTCAGTTCGTCGATCTCGCCGGTCAGCCGGTCGCGCTCGGACTCCAGCTCGATCCGGTCGAACTTGGTGAGCCGGCGCAGCGGGGTGTCCAGGATGTACTGGGTCTGGATCTCGCTCAGCGAGAACCGCTCCATCAGCCGGGCCTTGGCCTGCGCGGAGTTGTCGCTGTCCCGGATGAGCCGGATGACCTCGTCGATGTCGATGAGCGCCACCAGCAGGCCCTCGACCAGGTGCAGGCGGTCGCGGCGCTTGGTGCGGCGGAACTCGCTGCGCCGCCGGACGACCTCGAAGCGGTGGTCCAGGTAGACCTCCAGCAGCTCCTTGAGGCCGAGCGTCAGCGGCTGCCCGTCCACCAGGGCCACGTTGTTGATGCCGAAGGACTCCTCCATCGGCGTCAGCTTGTACAGCTGCTCCAGCACGGCCTCGGGGTGGAAGCCGTTCTTGATCTCGATGACGAGGCGCAGGCCGTGCGAGCGGTCGGTGAGGTCCTTGACGTCCGCGATGCCCTGGAGCTTCTTCGAGCCGACCAGGTCCTTGATCTTCGCGATGACCTTCTCGGGGCCGACCGTGAAGGGCAGTTCCGTGACGACCAGGCCCTTGCGGCGCGCCGTCACGTTCTCCACCGCCACCGTCGCGCGGATCTTGAACGTGCCGCGGCCGTTCTCGTAGGCGTCCTTGATGCCCGAGAGCCCGACGATCCGGCCGCCCGTGGGCAGGTCGGGACCCGGCACGAAGCGCATCAGCGCCTCCAGGTCCGCGTGCGGGTAGCGGATCAGGTGGCGGGCGGCCGCGATGACCTCGCCGAGGTTGTGCGGGGGCATGTTGGTGGCCATGCCGACCGCGATCCCGGACGCGCCGTTGACCAGCAGGTTCGGGTACGCGGCGGGCAGCGCGACCGGCTCCCGCTCCTGTCCGTCGTAGTTGGCGGTGAAGTCGACGGTGTCCTCGTCGATCGACTCCGTCATCAGTGACGTGGCGTCGGCCATCTTGCACTCGGTGTAACGCATCGCGGCCGGCGGGTCGTCGTTGCCGAGCGAACCGAAGTTGCCGTGGCCGTCCACCAGCGGCAGCCGCATGGAGAAGGGCTGGGCCATGCGCACGAGGGCGTCGTAGATCGACGCGTCACCGTGCGGGTGGAGCTTGCCCATGACCTCGCCGACGACACGGGCGCACTTCACGTACCCGCGGTCCGGGCGCAGACCCATCTCGTTCATCTGGTACACGATGCGGCGGTGCACCGGCTTCATGCCGTCCCGGGCGTCGGGCAGGGCACGGGAGTAGATCACCGAGTACGCGTACTCGAGGAAGGAGCCCTGCATTTCGTCGACGACGTCGATGTCGAGGATCTTCTCCTCGAAATCCTCCGGCGGCGGGGTCTTCGTGCTGCGGCGGGCCATCGCTGCGCGGCTCCTTAACCAAGAATGAGTGTGCTGGGGGGTCTGACGCGGACCATTGTGGCCCGAGGCACCGACAACGCCGACTCCGACCCAGGGTGTGACCCGGGAACTTATCCGGCGGTCGACGCGCTTGCATACAGTGGCAGGTCTGACAGAAATCTCTGCATCGCGATCGAAGGGACCACATGCCCATGGGTCACACGGCCACAGCCCAGGCCGGCTCCGGCGGCCTGACAGCAACCGAACACCGGCTGGCCAACGGCTTGCGCGTGGTGCTTTCCGAGGACCACCTGACCCCGGTCGCCGCGGTATGCCTCTGGTACGACGTCGGCTCGCGCCACGAAGTCAAGGGACGAACCGGCCTGGCTCACCTCTTCGAGCACCTGATGTTCCAGGGCTCGGCGAGCGTACCGGGCAACGGGCACTTCGAGCTGGTCCAGGGTGCCGGCGGCTCCCTGAACGGCACCACCAGCTTCGAGCGCACCAACTACTTCGAGACGATGCCGACCCACCAGCTGGAGCTCGCGCTGTGGCTGGAGGCGGACCGCATGGGCTCGCTGCTGGCCGCCCTGGACGACGAGTCCATGGAGAACCAGCGCGACGTCGTCAAGAACGAGCGCCGCCAGCGGTACGACAACGTCCCGTACGGCACGGCCTTCGAGAAGCTGACCGCCCTCGCGTACCCCGAGGGCCACCCGTACCACCACACCCCGATCGGCTCGATGGCCGATCTGGACGCCGCGTCCCTGGAGGACGCCCGCGCCTTCTTCCGTACGTACTACGCGCCCAACAACGCGGTGCTGTCGGTGGTCGGCGACATCGACCCGGAGCGCACGCTCGCCTGGATCGAGAAGTACTTCGGCACCATCCCCTCCCACGACGGCAAGCATCCTCCCCGTGACGGCTCGCTGCCCGACGTCATCGGCCGGGAGCTGCGCGAGGAGATCGTCGAGGAGGTCCCGGCGCGTGCGCTGATGGCTGCCTACCGGCTCCCGCACGACGGCACCCGCGAGTGCGACGCCGCCGACGTGGCGCTGACCGTCCTGGGCGGCGGCGAGTCCTCGCGGCTCCACAACCGCCTGGTGCGCCGCGACCAGACGGCCGTCGCGGCCGGCTTCGGCATGCTGCGCCTGGCCGGAGCGCCCTCGCTGGGCTGGCTGGACGTCAAGACGTCCGGCGGGGTCGAGGTGCCCGACATCGAGGCGGCCGTCGACGAGGAGCTCGCGCGGTTCGCCGCCGAGGGCCCGACGGCCGAGGAGATGGAGCGCGCCCAGGCACAGCTGGAGCGCGAGTGGCTGGACCGGCTGAGCACGGTCGCGGGCCGCGCCGACGAACTGTGCCGCTTCGCGGTGCTCTTCGGTGACCCGCAGCTGGCCCTGACCGCCGTCCGGCGCGTCCTCGACGTCACCGCCGAGGAAGTGCAGGCCGTGGCCGCGGCCCGGCTGCGCCCGGACAACCGCGCGGTGCTGGTCTACGAGCCGATCGCCGCGGACGACGCCGCCGACGAGTCCGACGAGTCCGACGAGAACGACGCGAACGAGAACGAGGGGGCGGAGCAGTGAGCGACACCGCAGCCGTCACGATGACCTTCCACCCGCGCCCCGAGGCCGGGGAACCGCAGCCGTGGGCGTTCCCGGCCCCCGACCGCTCGGTCCTGGCCAACGGCCTGACCCTGTTGCGCTGCCACCGTCCGGGCCAGCAGGTGATCGCGGTCGAGGTCAACCTCGCCGCGCCGCTGGACGCCGAGCCGGAGGGCCTGGACGGCGTGGCCACGATCATGGCCCGCGCGCTGTCCGAGGGCACCGACAAGCACTCCGCCGAGGAGTTCGCGGCCGAGCTGGAGCGCTGCGGCGCCACCCTCGACGCGCACGCCGACCACCCGGGCCTGCGGGTCTCCCTGGAGGTCCCGGCCTCCCGGCTGCCCAAGGCGCTCGGCCTGCTCGCCGAGGCCCTGCGCGCGCCGGCCTTCGCCGACGCCGAGGTCGACCGTCTGGTGCGCAACCGGCTCGACGAGATCCCGCACGAGCTGGCCAACCCGCAGCGCCGCGCCGCCAAGCAGCTCTCCAAGGAGCTGTTCCCGGCCTCCCTGCGGATGTCCCGCCCGCGCCAGGGCACCGAGGAGACGGTCGCCCGGATCGACTCCGCGGCCGTACGCGCCTTCTACGAGGCCCACGTACGCCCCGCCACGGCCACCGCGGTGGTCGTCGGCGACCTGACCGGCATCGACCTCGACGCCGTGCTCGCGGACACCCTGGGCGCCTGGACGGGCGGCACCGCCGAGCCCCTCCCGGTGCCGCCCGTGACCGCCGACGACACCGGCCGCGTGGTCATCGTGGACCGGCCCGGCGCGGTCCAGACGCAGCTGCTGATCGGCCGGATCGGGCCGGACCGGCACGACCGGGTCTGGGCGGCCCAGGTGCTCGGCACGTACTGCCTGGGCGGCACCCTGACCTCCCGCCTGGACAAGGTGCTGCGCGAGGAGAAGGGGTACACCTACGGCGTGCGCGCCTTCGGCCAGGTGCTGCGCTCGACCGCCGACGGCAAGGGCGCCTCGATGCTCGCCATCAGCGGCTCCGTGGACACCCCGAACACCGGCCCGGCGCTGGAGGACCTCTGGAAGGTGCTGCGCACCCTCGCGGAGGGCGGCCTGACCGATGCCGAACGGGACGTGGCGGTGCAGAACTTGGTGGGCGTGGCCCCGCTGAAGTTCGAGACGGCCGCCTCGGTCGCCGGAACCCTCGCCGACCAGGTCGAGCAGGAGCTGCCGGACGACTACCAGGCGCAGTTGTACGCGCGGCTCGCCGAAACCGGGACGGTGGAGGCGACTTCGGCGGTCGTGCAGGCCTTCCCGGCGGACCGGCTGGTCACCGTCCTGGTGGGCGACGCGGCGCAGATCGAGGCGCCGGTGCGCGCCCTCGGGATCGGCGACGTGAGCGTCGTCAGCAACTGACGTAATCCGTCGGCCAACTGACCGGCACGAAGAGGGGCTCTGGCGGGCTTGTCCGCCGGGGCCCTTTTTGTCCGTTAGGCGGAGAGGTTGCTTTATGTGGTGTGGCGTACGCAACAAAAAGGCGTGTCTGTTTGGCGATTGACTGATGATCCGCCTAGCGTCACCCGTGCTGTCCGTCAGTTGTACCCGCCGCATCCGTGGCACCGGGCAGCGATCGCCGAGTCCCCGTCAGGCGCGAGCCTGGGGAGCCGGGGACCCACATGCGTCCCTGGGGTGAATCGGGCCGCCTCGCAAGAGGAGGCCCGTAGGAGACCTTCCTGCTCCGAACCCGTCAGCTAACCCGGTAGGCGAGAAGGAAGGAAAGGATCAGCCCCTTCATGGCGTTTGGCAGTCGTCCCGCCGGCTCCGGTAAGCACCGTGGTTCCAGCCGTCTGAGCCGCAAGACCGCCGGTTACGCCGGCATAGCCGCCCTCGCCACCACTGGTGTCGTCGGCTCCCTCGCCGCCCCGGCCTTCGCCGCCGACAACGGCGACCACCACTCCGCCCAGGACAACGCGCTCGGCGCCGTCGTCGTGGCCGAGGACCTCCAGGGCGACATCCAGGACCAGGCCGCGTCCCAGCAGCGCGCCGCGGAGCACGCCGCAGCCCAGGCGCAGGCCGAGGCCGACGCCAAGCAGCGGGCCTCCGAGGCCAAGCGCCTCGCCGAGGCCAAGGCGAAGGCCGAGCGCGAAGCCGCCGAGCGCGCGGCCCGCGAGGAGGAGCGCAAGCGCCTCAACACCTTCGTGGCGCCGGTCGACGGCTCGTACGTCAGCACGCAGTACAAGGCGGGCGGCGGCATGTGGTCCTCCGGCAGCCACACCGGCATCGACTTCCACGCCGCCTCCGGCACCTCCGTCCACGCGGTGGGCGCCGGCGTCGTCGTCGAGGCCGGCTGGGGCGGCGCGTACGGCAACAACGTCGTCATCAAGCACAACGACGGCACGTACACCCAGTACGGGCACATGTCCTCGCTGAGCGTCTCCGCCGGCCAGCAGGTCACCGCCGGCCAGCAGATCGGCCTGTCGGGCTCCACGGGCAACTCCAGCGGCCCGCACCTGCACTTCGAGGCCCGCACCGGTGCCGACTACGGCTCGGACATCGACCCGATCGCGTACCTGCGCTCGCACGACGTCAGCCTCTGATCCGCGGCGCACCGCGCGACACCGCTCCACCGAAGGCCCCGGCTCCCCGAGCCGGGGCCTTCGCGGTGCTCCGCCGGGTAAATGTTTCGCATTTCCGGCCGCTCTCGGAAATTATCGTGTGTTGCAATAGAGTCGCAGCACGCACATGCGTGTCCATTGAGCGTGGCAGTCGGAAATAGGCGGAGGTCCGGTCTTGCGTATTCCTGCGCACGCGGTATGCACGGCAATTCGTGACGACATCGTCTCCGGGGTCTTCGAACCGGGCGGCAGGCTGACCGAGGAGGTGCTGGCCCGCCGGTACGGAGTCTCGCGCGTCCCGGTGCGCGAGGCGCTGCGGACCCTGGAGTCCGAGGGATTCGTGACCACGCGGCGCCACGCGGGCGCCTGTGTGGCCGAGCCGACCGATCAGGAGGCGGCCGACCTCCTGGAACTGCGGATGCTGCTGGAGCCCCTGGCGGCCGCCAGGGCGGCCCGGCGGCGCACGGAGGCCCACCTCAAGGTGCTGCGCGGGCTGGTCAGGCTGGGCCAGGAGCGGGCCAGGCGGGGCCAGGGCGAGGATCTGCGGTCCCTGGGCGGCTGGTTCCACGAGACGCTCGCGCAGGCCTCCGGGAGCCCCGGGCTGATCGCGCTGCTCACGCAGATGCGGCACAAGGTGGCGTGGATGTACGTGGTGGAGGCGCCGGCCCGGCCGGTGGAGTCGTGGGCGGAGCACGGGGCGATCGTGGACGCGGTGGCGCGGGGGGACGCGGAGCGGGCCCGGACGCTGACCGCGGTCCACGCCGACCGGGCGGAGGCCGCGCACCGGCCGCGGCTCCGGTCGGCCGTGAGCACTACGCAACCTGCCGTAAACATGGCGAGCGGCAGGCATTAACAGGGCTCGTGTACAAAGAGGCGTATCCGGGGGACGCTGCCTGAATTTCCGGGGGGCGTGCATGTGCTGCGCCTAATTCCTGCGGAGCCGAATTATCGCGCTGCCCTGCCGTGTTTTCGTGCTTCCGGTATTTCGCGCCGGGTTTCTCCGTGCTGCCGTGTTTTCGTCTCGTCTTCGGTATTCCGTCGACCCCGAGCCGGATCCGGAAACCACGGAGCCGCGGCCCCGGGGTGGTGGGGCCGCGGCGTCCGCGGGCGTACTGCGTGGGTCGAACCCGAAGGGTCAGACGGTCTCGGGGAGCTCCTCGAGGCCCTCGGCGACCAGCTTCGCGAGGCGGTCCAGCGCGGCCTCCGCGCCGTCGGCCTCGGACGCGAGGACGATCTCCTCGCCGCCCTGGGCGCCCAGACCCAGAACCGCCAGCATGGAGGCGGCGTTGACGGGGTCGCCGCCGGCCTTGGCGATGGTCACCGGGACGCCGGAAGCGGTCGTCGCACGGACGAAGATCGAGGCGGGACGAGCGTGCAGGCCCTCGGCCCAGCCGACGTTGACGCGGCGCTCTGCCATGGTGATGCCCTTCAGGTTCTTACGGTTGTCTAGACCAGTCTCTCACGACGCCCGGAATGCTCCGACCGGCCTTCGGCCCGGATGTGCTGCCGTTCGGCCTTCCCCAGCTTGCACCGTTTTGTCCCGGCTTGCCTAATGCGCCGCGCGAGCACTGTCCGGCCGTTCCCGGCCGTAAGGTAGGCCCATGACCACCGAGTCGGACCCCTCGTACCCGGCCCACTGGGAAGCGGACGTCGTCCTGCGCGACGGCGGCACCGCCCGGATCAGGCCCATCACCACCGCGGACGCGGGCCGGCTGGTCAGCTTCTACGAGCAGGTCTCCGACGAGTCGAAGTACTACCGCTTCTTCGCCCCCTACCCCCGGCTCTCCGACCGCGACGTGCACCGGTTCACGCACCACGACTACGTGGACCGGGTCGGCCTCGCGGCAACCATCGGCGGCGAGTTCATCGGCACGGTCCGCTACGACCGCATCGGCCCCGACGGCCGGCCCGCCACCGAGCCCGCCGACGAGGCCGAGGTCGCCTTCCTCGTCCAGGACGCCCACCAGGGCCGCGGCGTGGCCTCCGCCCTCCTCGAACACATCGGCGCGGTGGCCCGCGAGCGCGGCATCCGCCGGTTCGCCGCCGAGGTGCTCCCCGCCAACACCAAGATGATCAAGGTGTTCACGGACGTCGGCTACCAGCAGAAGCGCAGCTTCGAGGACGGCTCCGTCCACCTCACCCTCGACCTCGAACCCACCGCGGAGTCCCTCGCCGTCCAGCGCGCCCGCGAACAGCGGGCCGAGGCCCGCTCGGTGCAGCGGCTGCTCGCCCCCGGCGCGGTCGCGGTGATCGGAGTCAGCCGCTCTGGCGCGGGCGTGGGCGCCGCCGCGCTGCGCAACCTGCGCGACAGCGGCTTCCACGGCCACCTCTACGCCGTCAACGAGCAGGTCACGCGCGACCTGCTGGACGGCGTACGGGCCTACCGCACGATCGAAGCCATCGGCGCCCCCGTCGACCTCGCGGTGATCGCGGTTCCGTCGGACCGGGTCCCCGAGGTCGTCGCGGCCTGCGGTGAACACGGGGTGCAGGGACTCGTGGTGCTGTCCGCCGGGTACGGCGAGAGCGGCCCGGCCGGACTCGCCCGCCAGCGCGAACTGGTGCGCCAGGTGCGCTCGTACGGGATGCGGCTGATCGGGCCGAACGCCTACGGGGTGATCAACACCGCGCCCGAGGTGGAGCTCAACGCCTCGCTGACGCCCGCGCCGATGCCGATGCGGGGCCGGATCGGCCTGTTCACGCAGTCCGGGGCGATCGGGATCGCGCTGCTCTCCGCTCTGCTCCGGCGCGGTGAGGGCCTGTCCTCCTTCGTCTCCGCGGGCAACCGGGCCGACGTCTCCGGCAACGACATCCTCCAGTACTGGTACGACGACGAAGCGACCGACGTCGCCCTGATGTACCTGGAAACCCTGGGCAACCCGCGGAAGTTCACCCGCCTCGCCCGCCGGACGGCGGCCGAGAAGCCGGTGGTCGTAGCCAGGGGAGGCCGCCACACCCCGGCCGGGCACGTGGTCCCGGGCACCCGGCTGCCCGACGCCACCGTCTCCGACCTGCTGCGGCAGGCGGGCGTCATCCGGGTCGACACGGTGACGGAGCTGGTCGACGTCGGCCTCCTGCTGGCCGCGCAGCCGCTGCCCGCCGGACCCCGGATCGCGATCCTCGGCAACTCCGAGTCCCTCGGGGTCCTCACGTACGACGCCTGCCTGGCCCAGGGGCTGCGGCCGCTGCCGCCGCTCGACCTGACGACGGCGGCCTCGCCGGAGGACTTCCGCACGGCGCTGGTCTCGGCGCTGGCCTCCGACGACTGCGACGCGGTGGTGGTCACGGCGATCCCCTGGGTGAGCGAGCACGCGCTGGCGGACGAGCTGGCCGATGCGCTGCGCGAGGCCGTGGCCGAGGTGCCCGGCAAGCCGGTGGCGGTGGTGCACGTCGAGCTCGGTGAGCTCGTCGAAGCCCTTTCCGCCTCGCGGGGCCCTTCCCCGGCCCCGCCCGTCGCCGACACAACGGGCGTGCCCCTCCGCAGCGAGGAGGTCCCGCCCAGGACCCCGTACACGCCCTTCGTGCCCGCGTCCGCCGACGGAGGGCGCCGTGAGGCGCAGGGCCGGATCCCCAGCTACCCGGCCGCCGAGCGAGCCGTGCGGGCCATCGCCGAAGCCGTCCGGTACGGGCAGTGGCGGCGGGCCAACGCCGAGGTCGGGCACGTCCCCGAGTTCGAGGACATCGACGAGCCCGGCGCCGCCGCCCAGCTGACCCGGCTGCTGGCCGACGTCGACGGCGGAGCCGTGCTCACCCTGGCCGAGTGGGACGCCCGCGAGCTCCTCGGGCGGTACGGGATCCACGCCCTGCCCGCCCTGCCCGCGCCCAGCCCCGACGCGGCCGTCCGGGCCGCCGGGATCCTCGGCTACCCGGTCGCCCTCAAGACCACCGCCCCGCACCTGCGCCACCGCGCGGACCTGGGCGGGGTACGGCTCGACCTCAGGGACGAGGCCGAGCTGAGGCGCTCGTACGAGGACCTCACGGCCCTGCTGGGCAAACCCTCGGAGCTCCAGCCGGTGGTCCAGGCGATGGTGCCCCGCGGGGTCGACACGGTCGTCCGCTCCGTCATCGACCCGGCCGCCGGCGCCGTCCTCTCCTTCGGTCTCGCCGGTGTCGCCTCCGAACTGCTCGGTGACACCGCCCACCGCCTGGTCCCGGCCACCGACCGGGACGCCGCCGGACTGATCCGGTCCATCCGGACCGCACCCCTCCTGTTCGGCTGGCGCGGCAGCGACCCCGTCGACACCCCGGCCCTGGAGGAACTGCTCCTGCGCCTGTCCCGCCTCGTGGACGACCACCCCGAGGTGATCGGTGTCTCCCTGGAGCCCGTGGTCGTCGCCACCGAGGGACTCTCCGTGCTGAGCGCCACCGTCCGCGTCGCGCACCCGCCCGCCCGCGGCGACCTGGGACCACGGACCCTCCCCAGTTACTGAGCGGGTACGGAGAGGCCGGGGCGCCCCGTGCGGGCCTTAGGATGGACCTCATGGCGAAATCCGGTACGACGACCCAGGGGCTGCGCACGGCGATCGAGCGCAGCGGCTACTACCCGGCCCTCGTGGCCGAGGCGGTGGAGGCCGCGGTGGGCGGCGAGCCGATTTCGTCGTACCTGGTCCACCAGGAGACGACCTTCGACTCCAACGAGGTGCGCCGCCACGTCACCGTGCTGGTCCTGACCGGAAACCGCTTCATCGTCAGCCACACCGACGAGCAGGCGGCCGACGCCGGGTCCCCGTCCCCGTACGCGACGACCTCCACCGAGTCCGTCAAGCTGTCGAGCATCTCCTCCGTGGTGCTGAGCCGCGTCGTCGCCAACCCGGAGTCCTACACCCCCGGCACCCTGCCCCGCGAGGTCGTCCTGACCATCGGCTGGGGCGCGGTCTCCCGGATCGACCTGGAGCCGGCCGCCTGCGGCGACCCGAACTGCGACTCCGACCACGGCTACACCGGCAACTCCACCGCCGACGACCTCAGCCTGCGGGTCAGCGAGGCGGGCGACGGCCCGGAGGCGGTGCGCCAGACCCTGGTCTTCGCGCAGGCACTCTCCGAAGCCACCGCGGCCACGTCCACCCCCGCCCGCTGATGGCCTACCCCGCCGCGCAGAACTGGGCGGACGAGCCGGAGCTGCTGGACCTCGCCACCGCGCCCGTCCCCGAGTACGGCGGCGGCTCGCTCGCCGACCTGCTGCCCACCCTCGTGGCCGGCCAGGGCGTTCCCGGCTTCACCGCCTCCATCGCCGAGCTGACCCCGGCCGACCGGAACTGCGTGTTCCTGGTCGACGGCATGGGCTGGGAGCAGATCAAGGCCCACCCGGACGAGGCCCCCTACCTCACCTCCCTCCTCGCGGGCTCGCGCGGCGGCACCGGCCGCCCGATCACCGCGGGCTTCCCGGCGACCACCGCCACCTCGCTGGCCTCGGTCGGCACCGGCCTGCCGCCCGCCAGCCACGGCCTGCCCGGCTACGCCGTCCGCAACCCGGCCACCGGCGAGCTGATGAACCAGCTCCGCTGGCAGCCGTGGACCGCGCCCAAGCCCTGGCAGCCGTACCCGACCGTCTTCCAGCTGGCCGACAAGGCCGGTGTGGCGACCGCGCAGGTGTCCGCGCCCGCCTTCCAGACCACCCCGCTCACCAAGATCGCGCTGAGTGGCGGCACCTTCCTGGGCCGGATGACCGGCGAGGAGCGGATGGACCTGGCCGCCGAACGCCTCGCGGCCGGCGACCGCTCGCTCGTGTACACGTACTACAGCGAGCTCGACGGCGCCGGGCACCGGCACGGCGTGAACTCCGATGCCTGGCGCGGCCAGCTGATGTACGTCGACCGTCTGGTGCAGCGCCTCGCCGAGCAACTGCCGCCGCGCACGGCCCTGTACGTGACCGCGGACCACGGCATGGTCGACGTCCCCTTCGACGAGGACTCCCGGATCGATTTCGACGAGGACTGGGAGCTGGGCGCGGGCGTGGCCCTGCTCGGTGGCGAGGGCCGGGCCCGGCACGTGTACGCGGTGCCGGGGGCCGAGGCCGACGTACTGACCGTGTGGCGCGAGGTGCTCGGCGACCGGTTCTGGGTCGCCGGCCGTGAAGAAGCCCTGGAACTGGGCTGGTTCGGACCTCCGGGGGAGTGCGACGAGCGCGTGCTCGGCCGTATCGGCGATGTCGTGGCCGCCGCTCAGGCGGATGTCGCGATCACCGCCTCGCGCAACGAGCCGAACGAGTCCGCCCTCGTCGGAATGCACGGCTCCATGACGGCGGCCGAGCAGCTCGTCCCGCTGCTCGAAATCCGCACCTGACCGGCCGCTCTTCCTCCCCTCGTCCTCCCCCTCGTCCTCGTTCCCGCCCACGACCCGAAAGGTCCCGTACTTCCCATGCCCGAGCTGGTGTTCTTCTCCGGAACGATGGACTGCGGAAAGAGCACCCTGGCGCTCCAGATCGCCCACAACCGCGACGCGCGCGGGCTCCAGGGTGTGATCTTCACGCGGGACGACCGGGCGGGCGAGGGCAAGCTGTCCTCCCGCCTCGGCCTGGTGACGGAGGCGATCGAGGCGCCGGAGGGCATGGACCTGTACGCGTACCTCGTCGCGCAGCTCTCCAAGGGCGGCAAAGCGGACTACGTGATCGTGGACGAGGCCCAGTTCCTCGCCCCGGAGCAGATCGACCAGCTCGCCCGCATCGTCGACGACCTCGACATGGACGTGTTCGCCTTCGGTATCACGACGGACTTTCGCACCAAGCTGTTCCCGGGCTCGCAGCGGCTGATCGAGCTGGCGGACCGCCTGGAGCAGCTCCAGGTCGAGGCCCTGTGCTGGTGCGGGGCCCGCGCCACGCACAACGCCCGTACGGTGGGCGGCGCCATGGTGGTGGAAGGCGCCCAGGTCGTGGTCGGCGATGTGAACCGCCCTGCGGAGGAGATCGGCTACGAGGTCCTCTGCCGCCGTCACCACCGCCGCCGCATGACCTCGGCCGCGGCCCACGCGGGCGCCCTCTCCCCGGACGTCCTCCCGGTCAACCACGCCTGATCGCTCTGTCACGTCCGCATGGGGACGCTCTCTGCTTCGATGTGTTCAGCGGCGGGACGCTCATGGCGGCGCGGATGGCCGACCCCGCTGACTGTGGCGGCGGCAGCGCCCAAGAAGAACGACGGCATGCGCATACTCGCTTGATAGTTGAGCCACCGCGATCCGGCCTGGCTTTGTCGGTCAGTGTGAGCGTTCCCCCGGCGGGGGTGGATGCGCAACCTGTCGGTGTGCCGGGTACGGTCAGCGTGCGCATCATGAGCAAGCCCCTCGTCACGTGGTCCGAAGCCCTGCAGACGGAGCCGCCGGTAAGCGCCGCCGCGGTCGTAGTCGGGCGGCCTCGTTCAGGAGGCGAGGTGGCAGGATGACACGGTGTTCGACTCTCGGCGTGAACTGTGGCTGCGCGGCATCGCCTTCAATCGGGCGGCGCCCTCCGACGTATTGGTACGCCTGTTGGATCGAGCGGCCGGTGAAGCCGGCCTGCTGATGTGCGAGGGTCGTGACCTGCCTGACGCCGTCATCGACGCTGCCCTGCGCCATCCGGAGGGAGTCATCCGCCGCACGCTCGCCCGCAACCGGTACGTCGAACCGGCGCGGCTCGCCCCCTTGGCAACGGACCCGTCGGGGGTCGTCCGCGGGTGGCTCGCCGCAGGCCCCCGTCACTATCTCCGATGGGTCCGACCGCTGCCGGACGACATCCTCGTGACCCTCCTGACCGCCCAGGACGCGGGCGTGGACGGCAAGGTCACCGTGAACGAGATCATCGGGGGGCTCGACTCGTCCCGGCAGATCCCGCTGTCCTTCTTCCGCTCCATGGCCGGCAGCGAGGACCCCGAACTCCGGATACGGGCCACGTGGCGGTGGGAGTCGCTCACCCCGGCCCAGCGGGCGGGGCTGCTCGACGATCCGGACCCCGCGGTCCGTGAAGCGGCGCAGGACAGAAACTGGCGGCTGGACCCGGAACGGGTGGAGGCCATGCTGCCGTCCTTCGGCTCGCGCAACCGATTCGTGTTCGACACGTGTGCTCTGTCCCCCGCGCTCGTCGAGCAGTGCTTCACGGACGGCACGGTGCTCCCCATGGCCCGGAACCCGCACTTCCCCGCCTACGCCCTCGCCCGTCTCGCCCGCCACCCCGACGCGGAGGTCCGCGCGTCGGTCGCCGCCCGGCCCGACGTAGGACCGGACCTGGTGGCGGAGTTGATGCAGGACCCGGACGAGGACGTGCGGATGTGCGCGCGCCTCCGCCCCTTCACCCACACCTGGGCGGAGTACTGGGCGATCGATCAGGTCCTCGGGCACGGTCCTGACTGCACCTGCCCGATCGGCGAGCCGTTCACCAGGTCGCATATTGAGCCGGACGTCGGGCCGTCGCCCGACTGGTTCGCCGCCTGTGCGGTGTCCGAGGAGCCGGTGCTCCGCCGGGTTGCGGCAAGTTGGCCGGGCCTGTCGGCGGAACTCGCCGAGACGCTCGCGCAGGACGACGACGAGGAGGTGAGGATCCGGCTGGCCTGCCACCACCGGCTGGCTCCGCCGCACCTCCTCCTGGATGTCTTCGTCACACGCCCTGCCCACCGTCCGCACCTGCTGGACCTGCCCGCGTTCCCCCGTACCGGCCGGGCTCACCTCATCGACCACCCGGATCCCGACGTACGGGCCCTGGCCGCAGCCGATCCCGCCGTGCCCGACCCCCCGGTGGAGGACCCCGACGCGTCGGTGCGCCGGGCAGCGGTCACCAACCCGAGCCTGTCACCGGAAGCCCTGGAGACCCTCCTCGCCGACCCCCGCACCGCCGAGGGCGCCGCGGCCAATCCGGCCCTCCCCATTCCGCGCATGCACGCACTCCTCGACCACTGCCTGAACGGCGCCGCCACCCCGCCGGGGGCAGTCCAGCGCTGACAGACGACGCCCACGTAGCGATCACAGGCATGGCAACCTCCGTGGACCATCGACTGGCGTCGACACACCAAACAGGCGTTGCCGAATCTCAGCAACATTCCGGACATCAGCAACAAGCGACTGCTCCCGCAACTGTCTACAAACGTTCCTCTCACCTACGCAGCCAGCGATCCGGCCGGAACGCGGTCAGTACTGGGATTCCGCGTAGAACCCGAACGCCCGTGAGAAGCCTGCCCGCACGGCGCCGCGCCGGGTGAGAGTCGCTCTGTCGACGCCCCCGAAGAGCGCCGCGAGCGCGATGTCGGCGCCGAGGGCCCGGCCCGCCACGCTCACCGCCAGCCGCTTGCTCTTCCCGATGCCTGACTGCTTCACCCTGATGGTGACTCCCGGGTCCTCCGCGTCCGGAGCCCGGGTCAGGGTGTATTCCTTGCGGTTGACCGCCGTCAGCCGGTACTGGTCCCCGCCGTCTTTCAGACGCAGCGAGCGCCCCCGGTGAGTCAGCGCCCAGCGGTTGCGCGTCATGTGCACCACCGCGTCCCCGAGTCGGAGCGTCGCGCCGTTCAGGCTCGGCAGTGTCATCACCTGCGCATGGAAGCCGCGCGAGGAGAAGGACGCCGAAGGGATCCGGCTGCCCCGCACTTCGCTCCTCAGGGAATGGCCGTTGTTACCGCGGTGCGGGTGGATCACCGTGATCTCCCCGAACTCCTGCGATGTCCCCTGCCAGCCGGTCAGTCGCTCGAACTTCTCGCCTTCCGACCAGACGCGCAGTGCGAACGGGGCCGTGGTGGTGTGCATCTCTCTCCCTGGCTAGTCGAACGGGTTCAGCGCGCTGCCGAGCTTCCCGGCCTTGTCGCCGATCCAGTCGCCCGCCTTGTCCAGACCCTTGCCGATGGCCTCTCTGTTCTCCCAGGCCAGGCACCTGCATATACCACGCCGGTACCCACGGTCAGTCCGAGGGTGACCGGATTGGGCGGCCGTTGAACCCGGTGCCCGGGCTCGCGTAGCTGGAGAAGCGGCGTCTGAGGGCCGATGCTCACCCCTGTTCGGTTGGCGCGGACCGCGTCCAGGCCGCTGCGGGCCTTCCCGCGCAAAAAGCGTAAGGTTCTCCATGCCTGCGCGCCGTGATCTCGTGACCGCCAACCGGACACCCAGACACCCCGCCCCGCACTCTGTGTGGCCTGCCGCCTCACCAGGTACGGCCGCCCGCTCTCGAGAGTGACCCGGCATGAGTTGGTGGATGGTCAAGTAAGAAGACCGGCGCTCCAGATCGCCCACAACCGCGACGCGCGCGGGCTCCAGGGTGTGATCTTCACGCGGGACGACCGGGCGGGCGAGGGCAAGCTGTCCTCCCGCCTCGGCTTGGTGACGGAGGCGATCGAGGCGCCGGAGGGCATGGACCTGTACGCGTACCTCGTCGCGCGGCGGCCAGGGCGTCAAGGCGGATTACGTGATCATGGACGAGGCGCAGTGCGTGGCCCCGGAGCAGATCGACCGGGTCGTGGACGACCTCGGCCTGGACGTCTCGCGTTCGGCATCACCACGGACTTCCGTAACCCTCTGCCCGTTCCGCGGCCGTTTCCGGGATGGTGAGCTTTCCGGGACAGCTCGGACTTGAGGCTAGGAAGAGCTGACGGCCTGGCCCAAGGTGGCTCGGCCTGCCTTGAACACCCGGTGACGCGGCGCGTGTTCGACGACTGCGTGCGCCGCCGACACCCCCTCGACGACGGTGAGGTCGGCCAGGGCGTCCTCACGGAGCCCGTAGTCGGCGAGGCCGAGCGAGGCTGCCGCGTCCTCCGTCGCCGCCCATAGTTTCGGGCACCTTCAACAACAACCGGTTCTCCATGGCGGCCAGCTCGCCATGCTCAGCACCGTGCTGACGCGGTCGAACCTCGACGCGCTGTTCGAGCGCGGCGAGAGCCTGCGCAAGCGCGCTGACGCCCTGCTGCGGGAGCACGGTTTCCAGGCCACCGGCTGGGGGTCCCTCATGGGCATCCATCCCACCGATGCCCCCACCAACCGTGCTTCGGATCTGGCTGGTATGGACAAGCGGCCGGTGGAACTCCTGTTCCACGAGATGCTGGAGAGGGGCGTCTACATCGGCAAGAGCGGCTTCGTCACGTTGTCGCTGCCGCAGACACCGGAGACCGACGGCCACTTCCTGACCGCGCTGGAGAGCTCTGCGCGTGTTGTCGCGGAAGCCGGCTTCTGAGATTCCGGCGGCCCGCCGTCCCGCCCGGGTCGCGCCGGGCGGGACGGCGGCGTGTGCGATCCCTGCCGGTCGGGAGCCGACCGGTTCGGGGGGCAGCCTTTGCGAAGGGCGTGCCCCGTATCTTGAGGACATGAGGATGTACCAGAGCACTGATGTGAGTGTTGACGCGATGCTCGAGGACTTGCGTACGCTCGTTCAGGTCGAGTCCCCGTCGCGTGACCTCGACGCCTTGAACGCGTCGGCCCGCGCCGTGGCGGCGGTCATCGAGAGCCGGCTGGGTGGGCAGGCCGTCCTGGTGGAGAGCCAGGCCGGGCCGCATGTGCACTGGTCGGGCGGAGGTGATCCTCGGGTGCTGATCCTCGGTCACCATGACACGGTCTTTCCGCTGGGCACCCTGGAGCGCCGCCCCTTCCGGGTGGAGGGCGGGCATGCGACGGGCCCCGGAGTCTTCGACATGCTCGGTGGTCTGGTTCAGGCAATTCACGGCCTGGCGGCGCTGGATGACCGATCGGGTGTGGAGGTTCTGGTGACCGCCGACGAGGAGGTCGGTTCCGGTTCCTCCCGGGCTCTGATCGAGGAGCGGGCTCGTGCCTGCGGCGCAGTGCTGGTGTTCGAGGGCTCGGCCGATGGCGGGGGCTTGAAGACGGGGCGCAAGGGGTGCGGCACGTTCGAGGTGTTCATCAAGGGGCGCGCCTCGCATGCGGGGTTGGAGCCGGAGGCGGGGGTGAACGCATTGGTCGAGGCGGCGTACCAGGTGCTGGACATCGCGGCGCTGAGCCGGCCGGAGATCGGGACGACGGTGACGCCGACAGTGGCATCGGCGGGAACCTCGGACAACGTCGTTCCGGCGGAGGCGACGGTGTTGGTTGATGTCCGGGTCGAGTCGGCTCGGGAGAAGGAGCGCATCGAGTCGGCGTTGGCGGCACTGGCTCCGCACCTGGACGAGGCAGAGATCGTGGTTCGGGGGGCTGTGGGCCGGCCCCCGATGCCGGAGTCGGCCTCGGCGGAGTTGTTCGAGATGGCTCAGCGACTGCTGCCGGGTATCGAGGGCGAGGCGGTCGGTGGCGGCAGCGACGGCAACTTCACGGGCGCGTTGGGGGTGCCTACGCTCGACGGCCTGGGAGCGGTCGGCGGCGGTGCTCACGCCGACCACGAGTATCTGGTGGTCGACGCGATGGCGGAGCGGGCGCATCTCGTCACCGGACTGGTGAACGCGATCCGCGACTCCCGAGGAGAGTGAGAGCGCGCGGTGTGAGCGGTCAGGGCCGGGACACCCGCACCGCTGAGACAGCAGGGGCAGTCGCCTCGGCCGAAGACCTCGTCCGGCGCGGGAGCAACGCCCCTGATCACCAACTCGCGCCTGCACTGCGGCGATCCGCACCGACCGCGACGGCGTAGGTAGCCGCCGAGGTGTCGAACGTGATCGTCCAGGCGCGTCGCCTGCCCTTGGGGCACGGGGGACAACCAGGCTGTCGTCGGGTACGACATCGCCGAACTCGCACCACTGGACGACGTAGGTGCCACGACTGGCCACGCGGTCGAGCGAACACTCCGACGTCGTCGGCCTGGAACACCCGCCGCGCGCGATGGACGCCGGCCTCGGGTTTCACTTTCGGCACTGACCACTCAAGGAGCTACGTAATGGACGTCATGACCGCTGCCCTGGCCCAGCCCGGTAGACACGAACCGGCATGAGCGCACGTGGGCCTCGTCGTGCAGAAGTACGGAGGCTCCTCCGTAGCCGATGCCGAGGGCATCAAGCGCGTCGCCAAGCGGATCGTGGATGCCAAGAAGAACGGCCACCAGGTGGTCGTCGTGGTATCCGCGATGGGCGACACGACGGACGAGCTGATCGATCTCGCCGAGCAGGTGTCCCCGATGCCTGCCGGACGCGAATTCGACATGCTGCTGACCGCCGGAGAGCGGATCTCCATGGCCCTGCTGGCCATGGCGATCAAAAACCTGGGCCACGAGGCCCAGTCGTTCACCGGTAGCCAGGCTGGCGTGATCACCGACTCGGTCCACAACAAGGCGCGCATCATCGATGTCACGCCGGGCCGTATCCGCACCGCGCTGGACGAGGGCAACATCGCCATCGTCGCCGGCTTCCAGGGCGTGTCCGCGGACTCCAAGGACATCACCACCCTCGGCCGGGGCGGCTCGGACACCACCGTCTCCTTCACCCCTCCCCAAGGCCGAGGGCCACAAAGCCATCGACGCCCTGGAGAAGCAGAAGTCCGTCACGGCTTCGAGTCCCTGCGCTACGACGACCAGATCGCCAAGATATCCCTGGTCGGCGGCGGGATGAAGATCAACCCGGGCGTCATGGCCGGCTTCTTCGACGCGCTGACCGACGCGGGTGTCACCATCGAACTCATCTCGACGCCCGAGACCCGCATCTCGGTCGTCACCCGCCAGGATGACGTCAACGAGGCCGTCCGCGCCGTGCACACGGCCTTCGGCCTCGACTCCGACAGCGACGAGGCCGTCGTCCACGGAGGCACCGGCCGCTGATTCGTGATGACCACGCGTTGTTCACAGGCTCGGGTCTTGATCACGGAGAAGGTTCAGCCGGACATCCGGTCCATCGGCGTACCGGATGTGGTCAGGCCGGGCAGCAGCCAGTCCTGGAAGGGGGCGAGTACGGCCATGACGAGGAACGCGAAGCCGACGGCCCAGGCCAGCCAGGGCCCCTGCCGCCAGAGTTTCTCCAGGAAGATCACGGCGGCCAGTCCCGCCATCGCGGCCACGTTCATCACACCGAGCGGGATCAGGACGGTCATGAGTCCCCAGCAGCAGCCGACGCAGTAGAGCCCGTGGTGCGCACCCACCCGCAGGTCCTTCGCCCAGGGCCGCAGTCGCGCGTACTGGTGCAGCGCGAACATCGGGTTGCGGCAGTGCCGCAAGCAGCTCCGCTTCAGCGGCCCGAACTGCTGCGCCGCCGCGAGGAGGAACACGGCGGCGCCGATCCAGCGGCCCGTCCCTGGATCGCCGTCCACCAGGTGCCCGGCCGCGGCCAGGGAGGCGTACGCGAGCAGCCCGAACGCGGTCCAGGCGAGGAGATAGCCGCCGACGAACGCGGTGACCCGGACCGCGCGGGCAGGGCCCGCCGTGCGGCGGTTGATGCCGCGCACCCACGTGATGGCCACCGGTGCCACCGAGGGCAGCATCATCGCTGCCATCATGACCACCCACAGCAGCAGGAAGAGGGGGAACGCCAGGCCCATGGTGCCGGACTCCATCCCCGTGTGGCGGGACAGCCGCACGGTGAACACCCACGCCAGGGCGGCCGGCAGCAGCATCAGGAACCAGGCGACCGCCAGGTCACGCGCGGGCAGCAGAACCCCGGGCCGCGTGGGCGCCGGCGGGACCGAGGGCAGGTGTGGCATGGGCCTCCCAACAACGCGAGCTGCCCGGGCCGCCACGCGTACCCGTGCCGCATCGATCGCGGTGGTACACCGCGGACAGCCGGGACGGCTCCGGCGACATCTCCAGCAGATCACAGAACGGGAAGCCGCGCGGGCGTCCGAGTCGAGGCCGGGCCCGGTACCAGGGCGAGCCGGACGGCGGCGGCCCGTCACAGGCCTGCGCGAGGGCCCAGGTCAGTCGCGGGTCCGCGACCGTACGAGGGTGAAGACGGCGCCCTCCGGGTCCGCGACGGTGGCCACCCGGCCGTTGATCCCCTCGCGGGGCGGCTGCAGGATCCGCCCGCCCAGGTCGCTGACCCGCATGGCGGCCGCGTCGGTGTCCTCGACCTCGAAGTACGTCATCCAGTGCGGGCCCCGGTCGTGCGGCAGCGAGCGGCCGACGCCGTGCACGGCGGCCACCGGGCGGCCCTCCAGGTGCAGCGTCAGGTAGTCGAAGTCGTCGGAGGCGGTGGAGTGCGTCTGCGCCTCGTGGCCGAAGACGTGCTCGTAGAACTTGCCGACCGCCGAGGTGTCCTGGGTGACCAGCTCGTTCCAGACCGGTGTGCCCGGCGCGCCGTGCAGCCGGGTGCCCATGTGGGTCTGCGCCTGCCACAGCCCGAAGATCGCGCCCAGCGGGTCGGAGCAGATCGCCACCCGCCCCGCGATGCCGGCGTCCAGCGGGCCCACCGCGACCGTGCCGCCGCACGCGCGGATCGTCTCCGCCGTGGAGTCGGCGTCGTCCGTGGCGAGGTACGTGGTCCAGGCGACCGGAAGATGCCGGTCCGGCGGCATCTCGCCGATGCCGGCCACCTCGCGGCCGTCCAGCAGGGCCCGTACGTACGGACCGAGTTGCCCCGGGCCAGGTACGTACTCCCAGCCGAACAGGTCGGCGTAGAAGTCCTCGGTGGTACCCAGGCCGTGCACCATGAGGCTCACCCAGCACGGGGTGCCGGGCGTGCGCCGGGTTGCTTCCGCTGCCTCGGTCATGTCAGCCGTCTCCTCCGTCGTGCCGCTTACCGGTGCTGATGCTTCCACTCCGGGGGGCTCGGCGCGCCCCGACCGGGCCGGGTCGCAGGGGCCCGGGGCAGAGATGACCGGATCGGTGCGCCCCACTGGTGACGGGCTTGTTACGGGGGCGCCGGGAGGGGAGGAAGATGGGCCGCATGACTACGAAATCGACGATCCTCTCCGCCGCCGAACTGGCGAGCGAGCTGGCCGGTTCCCGGCCGCCGGTGCTGCTGGACGTCCGCTGGCAGCTGGGCGGCCCCGACCAGCGCCCCGCGTACGAGGCCGGGCACCTCCCCGGCGCGGTGTACATCGACCTCGACAGCGAACTGGCAGGTCCGGCGGGGTCGGGCGGGCGGCACCCGCTGCCGGACCCGGAGGCCTTCGGAGCGGTGATGCGGCGGGCCGGCGTCTGTGCGGACGTGCCGGTGGTCGTGTACGACGGCGGTCAGGGCTGGGCGGCTGCCCGGGCCTGGTGGCTGTTGCGCTGGACGGGTCACACGGACGTGCGGGTACTGGACGGTGGCCTGGCTAGGTGGACGTCAGAAGGGGGTGACGTGACGGCCGACCGGGTGACTCCGGCGGAGGGCGATTTCAAGCCAACTCCGGGAGCTGTCGGGCTGCTCGACGCGGACGGAGCGGCCGCGCGGGCGCGTGCAGGCGTCTTGCTGGACGCGCGTGCGGGCGAGCGGTACCGCGGGGAGGTCGAGCCGATCGATCCGGTCGGCGGCCACATCCCGGGCGCCGTCTCGGCCCCGACCACGGAGAACGTGGATGCGGACGGCCGTTTCCTGCCGGCTGACGCCCTGCGGGCGCGTTTCGCCGCCCTCGGTGCCTCGGGCGGCGCCCCGGTGGGGGTGTACTGCGGGTCGGGGGTCTCCGGTGCGCACGAGGTGCTCGCGCTGGAGGTGGCGGGGATCGCCTCCGACCTCTACGCGGGCAGTTGGTCGGAGTGGTCGTCGGACCCGACCCGTCCGGTGGCCACGGGTCCGCACCCCGAGTAGCCCCCGAAGGCCACCCGCCCGCTCCCGAGCAGCCCCGGAGGCGCCGCCGCCGGGGCTACCGGAGCCTGTCGGGCGGCGGCGCTATTCCTGCTTCTTGCGGCGGGTGCCGAAGACGATCTCGTCCCAGCTGGGCACCGCGGCGCGGCGCCCGGGGCGGACCCCGTCGGCCTCGGCCTGCCGGTCGGTGGTGCCCGTCAGCCGGTCGCGGTGGCCGGCCACCGTGCGGGGCATCAGGACATCGGCGTACGCGGCACCGGCGCCCGCCGAGGCGGCCGGGGCCGGCGGTTCCTCCGCCTCGGCTTCCTCTACGGGAGGTTCGGTGCGGTCCGGGACCACCATGTCGCCGCGGAAGCTCGGGACCGCCTCCAGCAGGCTGGTCAGGGTGTCCCGTTCCTCCTCCGGATCCGGCTGGGGGGCGGTCGGCCGCTCCAACTGGCGGTCGAGGGCGCGGTCCAGCGGCCGGTCGCGCGGCAGCCGCGCGATCCTCGGCACGAAGGGGAAGCTCGGCTCCGGCGTGGCAGGCAGGTCGTCGGACTCGCCGATCAGCGAGCGGGCCTCGTCGTCCACGGCCACGACCAGCCGGCGCGGCGGGTCGTACGTCCAGCTCGCCGAGTGCGGCTCACCGGCGACGCGGTAGACGAGCAGGACCTCCCAGGTGCCGTCGTCGCGGCGCCAGGAGTCCCACTGGACGGACTCCTTCTCGGCCCCGCGCAGGGTCAGCCGCTCCTGCACGGCCTCGCCGAGCTGGGGTCCGGTGTTCTCACCGGGGCGGCGTACGGGGGTCTTGCGGGCGCGCTCGGCCATGAACGCGCGCTCGGCGAGCACCGGGCCCTCGAAGCGGCGTACGCGGTCGACGGGGATGCCGGCGAGTTGAGCGACCTCCTCAGCGGAGGCACCGGCTCGTATGCGGGCCTGGATGTCGCGGGGGCGGAGGTGGCTCTCGACCTCGATCTCGATCTGGTTCAGGCGCGCGCGGTCGTTGCGCACGGCAGCCCGCAGCCGCTCGTCGATCGGAAGCGTGTACTCCGTGCTGTCCCCAGCCTTGAGCACCAGTCGTGTGCCGTCATTTGAGACGGCCACGACACGCAGTTCGGGCATGGGGACCTCCCGGGTGGTGCCTGCCGACGTCACGTGCGTCGCTGCTTCCGCTAGTCGAGTGTGGCCTGCCCGGGTGCAGCCTGCCACAACCTTGCCGAGTTAAACCGGCGTGTCGGGCATGCGCCCTTGATCGCCGTTATGGCACGGTTACCTGTTGGGCACACACAGTGACCGAGCGATTACTGTGCGCAGCAGGAACCCGTGCGATACCGCGGCATCACCGGTCTTTGAGTGCCGTTTTCCATCAATCGGCCCCCTCTCCCGAGTCCGGACATCCGTAAGGAAGGACGACCCCAGGGCTCGTCACAGTACTCCATTCGGGCCACCTGGGTGGACCGCCGCGCCGCCGAACTTCTCCCGGGCGGCGTGAGTTGGCATGCCCTCTGACGGCCCCCACATGCACCCATGTCCGTTTCCGGGTGTCTTGCTTCACAGAATCTGCAGAAACGGAACTTTCTGTTTCGCTCGGGTGTCGGTAACTCCTGAAGGCTTCCGGGGCGGGAGGGGCAGGACACACAGGGGATGGCGATGGGTCAGAAGGCGGCGCACGACGCCGAACCTGAGAAGAGGAAGCTCGACCTGAGCGCGGCTCAGGTGGCCGGCAGCTCCCTCGCCACGATCGCGGCGGCCCTGCTCGCCTCGAAGATGGGCTGTACGGGACCGTCCTGGGCGCCGGTGTGGTCGGCGTCGCCGCCACCGCCGGCGGACCCGTCATCCAGCACTTCTTCCGGCGCACCGGCGACCAGCTGCGCGAGACCTCCCACCCCAAGGGCCGCCGGGTACCGCGCCCCGGCGAGGCCGCGCCCCCCGGGCCTCACGGGGAGTTCGCGCCCTCCGAGGAGTTCGGTGCCGGCGGGGAGTCCGACGGGTGCGGCGCCGGCGGGGAGTTCGGCGCGGCCACCGTGCACGGAACCCGGGTACGGGGCTGGAAGCGCACGGCGGTGGCGGCCGGGGCCCGGGCTCCGATCCGAGCACCTCGGACTCCGGCGGCCCCAGGCCCGGTCCCTCCCCGTCGCAGCACACACCGACGCCCACCCCGACGCCCACCCCGAGCCGCACTCCCGGCCCGGGCACCTCGACGCCGGCCGGACAGGGGCAGAGTGCCCGCTGAACTCACTCGCCCAGCACGCGCCGCAGGTAGTCGTTGCCGAACACCCGGTCCGGGTCCAGCCGGTCGCGGAGCGCGGTGAACTCGGCGAACCGCGGGTAGACCCGCGCGAAGTACTCCGCGTCCCGCGTGTGCACCTTGCCCCAGTGCGGCCGCCCGCCGTGCGCGGTGAAGATGCGCTCGGCCGCAGTGAAGTAGGCCTGGTACGGGGTGCCCCGGTACATGTGCACCGCGATGTACGCCGTCTCGCGGTCCGACGCCGTCGACAGCGTGATGTCGTCCGCGGGGGCCGTGCGCACCTCGACCGGGAAACTGATCCGCATCCCGGAGCGGTCGACCATCGCGCGCAGCTCCCGCAACGCCTCGACCACGTGCTCGCGCGGGAGTGCGTACTCCATCTCCACGAACCGCACCCGGCGCGGACTCGTGAACACCTTGTACGGGATGTCCGTGTAGGTGCGCGCCGACAGGGCGCGGCTGGCGACGCGGGCGATGGCGGGAATGGTGGCGGGGACCGCGCGGCCCAGCGAGTTGGCCGCCTGGAAGACGCCGTTGGACAGCAGCTCGTCCTCGATCCACGCGCTCACCGGTCCGGGCGGGGCGGCGGGGCCCTGGCTGCGGTTGTTCCGCTTGGTGTTGCAGTTGCCGGTGTGCGGGAACCAGTAGAACTCGAAGTGCTCGTTCTCCGCGACGTGCTGGTCGAACTCGGCCGTCACCCGGTCGAAGCCCATGGGCTCCTCACGGGCGGTCAGGAAGAAGAGCGGCTCCACGGCGAAGGTGATCGAGGTGACGATGCCCAGCGCGCCGATGCCCAGCCGGGCCGCCGCGAAGACCTCGGGATTCTCCTTCTCGGAGCACGGCAGCAGCCGGCCGTCCGCGGTCACCAGTTCCAGGCCGCGGATCTGGGCGGCGATGGAGGCCGAGTCGCGGCCGGTGCCGTGGGTGCCCGTGCTGGTGGCGCCGGAGACCGTCTGCTCCATGATGTCGCCCATGTTCGTGAGCGACAGCCCTTCCCGGGCCAGGGCCACGTTCAGGTCCTTGAGGACCGTGCCCGCGGCCACCGTGACGGTGCCGGCGACGCGGTCGATCGAGGTGATCCCGGCCAGCGCTTGCGGGCGTACGAGCACGCCGTCGGTCGCGGCGGCCGCGGTGAAGGAGTGGCCGGTGCCGACCGCTTTCACCCGCAGTCCCTGTTCGGCGGCCCGGCGGACCGCCTCCTGGAGCTCCCCGACCGAGGCCGGGTTCACCACGCGGGTGGGCCGGGCGGACACGTTGCCCGCCCAGTTACGCCACGCGGTCTGGCTGTTCTTCCCTGCTGTCGCCGTCCCCATCGGTAGCTGGCTCCTCCCCTTGCGCCGGCCTCGTCAGCCGGCGGTAACCCGCGAACGCCACCGCCGCCGCGGCCATCCCCGACGCGATGGAGACGACGTACCCGCGCTGCGCGCCGGCCACGTCGATGACCAGGCCGGTCACGGAGGAGCCGATCGCGACGCCGACGGCGAGGCCGGTGCTGATCCAGGTCATGCCCTCGGTCAGCTTCGCGCGTGGTACGTGCGCCTCGATCAGGGCCATCGTGGTGATCATCGTGGGAGCGATGGCGAGGCCCGAGACGAAGAGCGCCACGGCCAGAAACGGCAAGTTCCCGGCCAGTAGGAGGGGGATCATACTCACGGCCATCGCACATATGCCCAGTACCCACCTGCGTTCGGTCCGGCCCTTGAGATGGAGCAGGCCGAAGACGATTCCGGCGATACAGGACCCAAGGGCCCAGATGGCCAGGATGTAGCTGGCGTACGACTTGTGGCCCTGTTCCTCGGCGAAGGCCAGGGTGGACACGTCGATGGAGCCGAAGATCGCGCCGGTGGCCACGAAGGTGGCCGTCAGTACCTGGAGGCCGGGGGAGCGCAGGGCCGAGGTGCGGGCCGTGTGTTCGTCGCGCGGGTGCGGCGCGGGTTCGGTGGCGCGCTGGGCGGTGAGCAGCCAGACGCCGGCGAACAGGCAGAGGGCGGCGATCAGCGGGCCGGCCTCGGGGAACCAGGTGGTGGACAGGACGATGGCGATGATCGGGCCGAAGATGAAGCAGACCTCGTCGATCACGGACTCGAAGGAGTACGCGGTGTGCAGCTCGCGGGGGGAGTCGTGGTAGATCACGGTCCATCGGGCGCGGACCATCGAGCCCACGCTCGGTACGCAGCCCGCGATCGCGGCGAAGACGAAGAGGGTCCAGTCCGGCCACCCGTTGGCGGCGGCCACCAGGAGCGCGGCCACCGAGGCCACCGAGACCGCCGTCGCGGGGCGCAGGACCCGCCGCTGGCCGTACTGGTCCACCAGTCGTGAGACCTGGGGGCCGATGACCGCGGCGGCCAGGGCAAGGGTGCCCGTGAGTGCGCTGGCCATCGCGTAGCGGCCGGTGATCTCGGAGATCATCGTGAGGATGCCGACCCCGACCATGGAGATCGGGAGCCGGCCTATGAGGCCGGCGGCGCTGAACCCCTTGGTTCCGGGGGCCGCGAAGATGGCGCGGTAGGGACTGGGCAAGGGCCCTCCGTAAGGGACGACATCGGCTCGTACAGGTTACGACTGCCGACCAGGCACCCGCACGGGGAAAGGTTCCGGACAGGGGAACTTAGGGTCACCTTACCTGTGTCGATGGTCGGGCCCCGGCCGGGCCGGTTCCCGCGCGCGGAGGCCGGGTGGCAGGATTCGATCCATGTCAGACCAGCCCCTCCCGCCCGCCGGCGGACCCGCCGCCCCGTACGACGCCCTCCTGCTGCTCTCCTTCGGAGGCCCCGAGGGACCCGACGACGTCGTGCCGTTCCTGGAGAACGTCACGCGCGGGCGCGGCATCCCGCGCGAGCGGCTCAAGGAGGTCGGACAGCACTACTTCGGCTTCGGTGGGGTCAGCCCGATCAACGCGCAGAACCGCGCACTGCTGGACGCGCTGCGCAAGGACTTCGCCGAACACGGGCTGGACCTGCCGGTCTACTGGGGCAACCGGAACTGGGACCCGTACCTGACCGACGTGCTGCGCGCGATGGCCGCCGACGGGCGCCGCCGCATCGCCGTGCTCGCGACCAGCGCGTACGCCTCGTACTCGGGCTGCCGGCAGTACCGCGAAAACCTCGCCGACGCGCTGGCGACGCTCGCCGCGGAAGGCGTCCCGGAGCTGCCCCGCGTGGACAAGCTGCGCCACTACTTCAACCACCCCGGCTTCGTGCAGCCGATGATCGACGGGGTGCTCGCCTCGCTGGCGGCGCTGCCGCCGGAGGTACGCGCAGGGGCGCACCTGGTCTTCACCACGCACTCCATCCCGACCGCCGCCGCCGACACCTCGGGACCGGTCGAGGAACACACGGAGCACGGCGAGGGCGGGGCCTACGTCAAGCAGCACCTGGACGTCGCCAAGGTGATCGCGGACGCGGTGCGCGCGGAGACGGGCACCGAGCGGCCCTGGGAGCTCGTCTACCAGTCGCGCAGCGGGGCCCCGCACATCCCGTGGCTGGAGCCGGACATCTGCGACCACCTGGAGGCGCTCCACGAGGCGGCGGCCCCGGCGGCGGTGATGGTGCCGATCGGCTTCGTCTCGGACCACATGGAGGTCATGTACGACCTCGACACGGAGGCGACGGCCAAGGCGGCGGAGCTGGGGCTGCCGGTCGCCCGGTCGGCCACGGTCGGGGCCGATCCGCGGTTCGCCGCGGCCGTGCGCGAACTCGTGCTGGAGCGGGCCGCGGCCGAACGGGGCGAGCCCGTCGAGCGGTGCGCGCTGGGGCTGCTGGGCGCGAGCCATGACCTGTGCGCCGTGGGCTGCTGCCCGGCGCGGGCACCCCGGCCGGCCGCCGCGGGGGCTGACAGCCCGTACACCCGCTGAGGCCGTACACCCCCTGAAGCCGTATCCCCGCTGAGGAGTGGACCGTGATTTCCGAAGAGCTGAAGGCCGAACTGCTGGACGTGGGCCTGGAGGCCGCCCGGCAGGCCGGGGCGCTGCTGCGCGACGGCAGGCCGGCCGATCTGGCGGTGGCCGCGACGAAGAGCAGCCCGATCGACGTCGTGACCGAGATGGACATCGCGGCGGAGAAGCTGATCACTGGCGTCCTCGCCGAGCGGCGGCCCGCGGACGGGCTGCTGGGCGAGGAGGGCGCGGACACTCCGGGGACGAGCGGCGTGCGGTGGGTCGTCGACCCGCTGGACGGGACCGTGAACTATCTGTACGGGCTGCCGAGCTGGGGCGTGTCCATCGCGGCCGAGTACCGGGGCGAGACCGTGGTGGGCGTCGTGACGGCGCCGATGCGCGGGGAGACCTACCACGCGGTGCTCGGCGGCGGGGCGTGGCTCGGTACGGCGCGGCTCGCCTGCCGGGGGGCTGCGCCGCTGGACCAGGCGCTGCTCGGGACGGGCTTCGCATACATCCAGACCCGGCGGGCCCACCAGGCCGAGGTCGTGGCGCGGATCATCCCCCTGGTACGGGACATCCGGCGGGGCGGATCGGCGGCGCTCGACCTGTGCGATGTGGCTGCCGGGCGGTTGGACGGGTACTACGAGCGCGGGCTGAACCCGTGGGACCTGGCGGCCGGTGAGCTGATCGCCCGGGAGGCGGGGGCCGTGACCGGGGGGCGGCCCGGTGAGCGGGCCTCGGGGGAGCTGGCCCTTGCCGCCACTCCGGCCGTGTTCGCCTCGCTGCAGCCGCTGCTGGACGAGGCCGGGGCCTGGCACGACTGACCCTGCGGGCCGCCCTCCCGGGGCTCCGCCGAGGACCCCGCGCCTCACGCGTCGGCGGGGCCGGAAGACCGGGGCTGCGCCCGGCCCCGCTGCTCCCCCGCCGGCGGGGCTGGTAGGTGCGGCGGCGCTGTCGTGGCACGGCATGACGGAACCCCGGCTGCCAGGGGTGGCGACCGGGGTTCGGGATCAGGGGTCAGGCGGCGCTGACGGACACGGGGACCCCGTGTTCGGCGGCGAGGCGCTGGAGGTCTTCCAGCTCCGCCTGTTCCACTTCCGCGAGGAAGTCGTCGCCCGACTCGCGGGCCATCCTGAGGTCCGACTGCGTGGCCCTGATGCGCTGCAGGAGACCCGCGGTGAATGCGTCCATGGTGGGTTCGCCCCCTCTTCGTGGGTCGGCGGCGGCACGTGGCAGTCCGCCGTCAGGGAGTGGATGGGGTGTGGTGACGTCCTCCCCGGCACCCTGGGCCCAGAAACCTCGTGAGGCGAGGGAATCCTCACTTCCGTCCCGTCCGCCCCCCGTGAGCGGCGCCTTACAGCCGGTTTACGGCCGAAACGGGCAGGATGGACGCCGCAACACACGTGTGCCCTGCCGGGCCCTGAGGAAGGAAACGACGTGCGCGTACTCGTCGTCGAGGACGAGCAGCTGCTCGCCGATGCGGTGGCCACCGGGCTGCGCCGGGAGGCCATGGCCGTGGACGTCGTGTACGACGGCGCCGCCGCCCTGGAGCGCGTCGGAGTCAACGACTACGACGTGGTCGTGCTCGACCGGGACCTCCCGCTCGTGCACGGCGACGACGTCTGCCGGAAGATCGTCGAGCTCGGCATGCCCACCCGCGTGCTCATGCTGACCGCCTCCGGGGACGTCAGCGACCGCGTGGAGGGGCTGGAACTAGGGGCGGACGACTACCTGCCCAAACCCTTCGCCTTCACCGAGCTGACCGCCCGCGTACGAGCGCTCGGGCGGCGCACCACGGTCGCGCTGCCGCCCGTGCTGGAGCGGGCCGGCATCAAGCTGGACCCGAACCGGCGTGAGGTGTTCCGCGAGGGCAGGGAGGTGCAGCTGGCGCCCAAGGAGTTCGCGGTGCTGGAGGTCCTCATGCGCAGCGAGGGGACCGTGGTGTCCGCCGAGCAGCTCCTGGAGAAGGCCTGGGACGAGAACACCGACCCCTTCACCAACGTGGTGCGGGTGACCGTCATGACCTTGCGCCGCAAGCTGGGCGAGCCGCCCGTCATCGTGACCGTGCCCGGTTCCGGATATCGGATCTGACGCCGGTGGCAGCGACTCCGGCGCCGCCCGCGGCGCCTCCGAAACCGACCTGGGACCCCGGGCAGCCCGAGGGTCCCTTTCCTTGGCTGCGGCCGACGATCCGGATACGCCTCACGCTGCTGTACGGCGGGATGTTCCTCATCGCCGGCATTCTGCTGCTGTCGATCATCTACTTGCTGGCCGCGCAGGCACTGCGCGAAGGCAACGGACTGCCGTTCAAGATCGTCGGCGGGGCGGACATCCAGGTCACCAGTTCCTGCCCCGGCGTGGGTGGTACGGGCCAGACGCACGATCAGTTCAATGCCGCGATCAACGCGTGCATCCTCGAACAGCGCAGGCACGCGCTGGACGACCTGCTGAGCAGGTCCTTGATGGCCCTCCTGGGCCTGAGCATCATCGCCTTCGCCTTCGGTTACGCGATGGCCGGGCGGGTGCTGTCGCCGCTGGGCAAGATCACCCGGACCGCCCGCCGGGTGGTCGGCTCCGACCTGACCCGGCGGATCGAGCTGGACGGGCCGGACGACGAGCTCAAGGAGCTCGCCGACACCTTCGACGAGATGCTCGACCGGCTGGAGCGGGCCTTCACGGCCCAGCAGAGGTTCGTCGCGAACGCCTCGCACGAGCTGCGGACCCCCCTCGCGATCAACCGGACCCTGCTGGAGGTGCACCTCTCCGATCCCGGCGCTCCGGTCGAGCTCCAGCAGCTCGGGAAGACCCTGCTCGCCACCAACGAGCGCAGCGAGCAGCTGGTCGAGGGCCTGCTGCTGCTGGCGCGCAGTGAGAACCAGATCGTCGAGCGCAAGCCCGTGGACCTGGCGGAGGTCGCCTCGCGCGCCCTCGACCAGGCGCGCGGGGAGGCCGAGGCGAAGGGCGTGGAGATCCGCGGCGAGCGCGCGCCGGCCGTCGTCCAGGGCAACGGCGTGCTGCTGGAGCGGATCGCCCTGAACCTGGTGCAGAACGCCCTCCGGTACAACGTGCCGGAGGGCGGCTGGGTGGAGGTCACCACCGAGGTCCAGCACGGCGAGGCGGTCCTCGTGGTGTCGAACACGGGTCCGGTGGTTCCCGCGTACGAGGTGGACAACCTGTTCGAGCCGTTCAGGCGGCTCCGTACGGAGCGAACGGGCAGCGACAAGGGTGTCGGGCTCGGCCTCTCCATCGCGCGCTCCGTGGCGCGCGCACACGGCGGAAGGATCCAGGCGATCCCCAGGGAAGGCGGTGGCCTCGTGATGCGTGTCACTCTTCCCTTGTGAGTTCGTCACCCTGACGTTCGCTTTTGGCTGAATACTTGCCCTGTGAAAGCAACTGGGTCTGTGTGATCGATCACATGGCCCAGTGTCTGGCCATGTGCGTTCTGTGACCCCGTAGCGGCCGGAACGCCCGGGAAGTCCGGGTTTCCGGCTCCCCTAATGGCGGGAAATACACGGGGTGGCGTTTGTGCAAGACGGCCCCCGGACCGTGTACGGTCCCGGTCGTCATCCCAGCCAATCGTCCTCAAGGCGTTCGGCTGGGTGTCGATTGAGTAACAGACCTTGATGTGAGGCAAAATCTCCGCCTCAGGTCGGGCACAAGTCCGGCCTCTCGTGCGTTACGTGCGCTGAGACACCGCTAACACCCAGAGGGGGAGAGCGAACAAATGGCAACGGACTACGACACCCCACGCAAGACAGACGACGACGTCGACAACGACAGCATTGAAGAGCTGAAGGCCCGACGTAACGAGAAGTCGTCCTCGTCCGTCGACATGGACGAGTTCGACTCGGCCGAGAGCCTGGAGCTTCCCGGTGCGGACCTCTCCAACGAGGAGCTGGCCGTCCGGGTCCTGCCCAAGCAGGCCGACGAGTTCACCTGCATGAGCTGCTTCCTGGTGCACCACCGCAGCCAGCTGGCACGTGAGAAGAACGGCCAGCCGATCTGTCGCGACTGCGACTGAGAGGCGTCGGCCGTGGCTGGCTCGACACCTTTCCGGAAGCGCCGCTTCCGGAAAGCTGGCGACCCGGCGGAGACGCAGGCGGGAACCACGGACCCGGAGACGGGTCCTGGAGCCCCCGGCGGCTCCGCCACAGGGACCGCCATCGTGCCCTCCGACATCGCCCCAGCGGTGCCGTCGGCCACACAGACCGACGAGGAGGCCCGGCACCGGTCCGGGACTCGTCGGCTGCAAGCCGTCAAGAGCGGTGTACGCCACGGTGTACGCAAGGGCGGCGAAGGTGTCAGGAGCGCCGCCCTGTACATCACCGACCGGATCATCGAGAACGCACCGCGCGTTCCGGTTCGCGACCTCGCGACCCTGCGCGCGCAGTTCCCCGGCCTCGGCCCCGATCAGCTTGCCGACAAGCTGATCCTCGGCGCCGCCAACGCCACGTCCACCGTCGGCGCGGGTGTCGGAGCGGCCGCCATGCTGCCCGTACCGCCCGCCATGGTGGCGGAGCTGGCCGCGGAGGTCACCGCCGTCGCGGCGATCGAGCTGAAGCTCATCGCGGAACTCCATGAGGTCTACGGCCGGCGCGCGCCCGGCACCCTCAGCGAGCGCAGCTTCGCCTACCTGACCTCGTGGACCGAGGAGCGCGGCGTCGACCTGACGAAGCCCACGACGCTGAACGCGGCGCTCGGCGGCCAGATGAAGCGCGAACTGCGCCAGCAGATCATGAAGCGGACGTTCCGCAACCTCCCCAACCTGATGCCCTTCATGGTCGGCGCGGCCGTCGGAGCGGTGATGAACCGCCGCGACACACGGAAAGTCGCCGAGAAGGTCCGTAACGACCTGCGGAGCAGGGCGGTGGCATGGGATGCCCTTTCGGCGTTGCCGCCGCTGGAACAGCCCGTCCAGCCCCTTCCCGAGGCCACCAGGGCCGCCCTCGAGGGTCCCGGCTCACGCGATGGAAGCCCTGAGGGCCCGGACCCCCGCGGTAAACGCTGAGGCTCAGCTCGTCTGCGTACAGGCGGCCCGGACCCCCGCGGTAAACGCTGAGGCTCAGCTCGTCTGCGTACGGGCGGCGCGGATCGCCGCGACCAGAGCCTGCGGCTCGCGCGTCGAGACGTAGACGTAAGGGGTCGGGTCTGCCGGGTCGGTGACCTCGACGCGGACCGCGGTCGGTACGTAGCTCCGCATCAGCATGAAGGCGCGCGTGTCGGCCTTGTGCGTGCGCCAGGCGCGCGACTCCTCGGCGTCCAGGATCTCCGGCTCCCCCAGGGCCGTCACAGGGATCCGGGCGTCCCCCGCCGCCAGCGCGCCGTTCACCACGCGCACGCGCGCGGAGCCGTACGAACTCACCAGCAGCCCCGCCAGCGCGGTGCCCCCGACCAGACCCGCCAGCAGCGGCAGCGTGCCCAGCGGCAGCAGCATCAGCGCGCACGAAAGCCCGATCAGTACGGCGATGGCCCACCACGAGCGGGGGGCGGTCAGACGTTCGTCGTGGTGCGCGGGGGAGAGCTGCATGTGGTCAAGCCTGCCACGGGGCGACCGGTGGGTAGCCGCGCGGGTAAGGTCTGCGGCTGTGAGTGGACGAAACACAGCGTTGACGCCCCCGGCCGACGCGGCCGCGCCGGTGCGGCACCCCGATGCCCCGGCACCCGGCGAGCTCCTCGGTGCGCACTACGAGCACTGCTTCGGCTGCGGCGAGGGCCAGCCGCACGGACTCCACCTGGAGGCCCGTGCGGGCGAGGGCGTGCGCGTCACCGCCGAGTTCACCGTCAAGCCCGCGCACCAGGGAGCCCCCGGCCTCGCGCACGGCGGACTGCTGGCCACCGCGCTCGACGAGACGCTCGGCTCGCTGAACTGGCTGCTGCGCGTCATCGCCGTGACGGGGCGGCTGGAGACCGACTTCGTACGGCCCGTGCCGGTGGACACCGTGCTGTACCTGGAGGCCGAGGTCACCGCGGTCGCCGGGCGGAAGATCTACTCCACGGCGGTCGGCCGGATAGGCGGCCCGGAGGGCCCGGTCGCCGTGCGCGCCGACGCCCTCTTCATCGAGGTGAAGGTCGACCACTTCATCGACAACGGACGGCCCGAGGAGATCCGGGCGGCGATGGCCGACCCGGACCAGGTCAGGCGCGCACGCGCTTTCGAGGTGAACCCCTGATGTCCCAGAGCAACCACGCACCTGTCGACGTGCTGATCCGCCGCGTCGACCCCGAGGTGCCCCTCCCCGCCTACGGTCACCCCGGCGACGCCGGCTGCGACCTGGTGACCACCCAGGCCGCCGAGCTGGCACCCGGCGAGCGGGCCGTGCTGCCCACCGGGGTGTCCATCGCCCTGCCCGACGGGTACGCCGCGTTCGTGCACCCGCGGTCCGGCCTGGCCGCCCGCTGCGGGCTCGCGCTCGTGAATGCCCCGGGGACGGTGGATGCCGGGTACCGTGGGGAGATCAAGGTGATCGTGGTCAATCTCGACCCTCGCGAGAGCGTCCGGTTCGAGCGTTTCGACCGCATTGCCCAGCTGGTTGTCCAGCGGGTCGAGAAGGTGCGCTTCCACGAGGTGGCGGAACTTCCCGGCTCGGCCCGGGCCGAGGGGGGTTTCGGCTCCACCGGCGGTCATGCGGCCGTGGCCGGATCCGGCGCTGGTCAGCAGGGTGGGAATGGCTACGCTTCGGTCGTAACCGACCGGGAAGGACAGTGACGTGTTCGGACGTCGCAAGAAGAACGACTCCGCCAAGGACGGCGGCGCGGCCGAGCAGGTCGATGGCCGCGTGTCCGGTCTGGACTCCGGCGAGGACGACGGTGCCGAGGAACTCGACGCCCAGCCGCGCCGGGTGAACCTGCCTCCGGCCCCGCGGCCCGACGGCCCCTGGGACATCTCCGAGGTGCTCGGCAACCCGGCCGACGGCCGGGTCGACCTCGGCGGCATCCTCGTACCCGGTGTCGAGGGCATGGAGCTGCGGGTCGAGGTCGCCGGTGACGCGATCGTCGCCGCGACCGTCGTCCTGGGCGACAGTGCCGTACAGCTGCAGGCCTTCGCCGCGCCCCGCAAGGAAGGCATCTGGGGCGAGGTCCGCGAGGAGATCGCCTCGGGCATCACCCAGCAGGGCGGCATCATCGACGAGGTCGAGGGGCCGCTGGGCTGGGAGCTGCGCGCGCAGGTGCCCGTACCGCTCCCGGACGGGCAGACCGGCGCACAGCTGGTCCGCTTCGTCGGCGTCGACGGTCCGCGCTGGTTCCTGCGCGGTGTCATCTCCGGCCAGGGCGCCGTGCGCCCCGAGTCGGCGGGTGTCCTCGAGCAGATCCTCCGCGACACCGTCGTGGTCCGCGGCGACGGCCCGATGGCCCCGCGCGACCCGATCGTCCTGAAGCTGCCGAACGACGCCCAGATGGTGCCGGACGGCGTGCAGACGGAGGAGCAGGAAGGCTCCCGCTTCGGCGGCGGCATGGGCCAGCTGGAGCGCGGCCCGGAGATCACCGAGGTCCGCTGACCCCGGTGTCACCCCCGCGCGCGGGGGCAGACGTGCGTTTTCGGCCGGTGGGCCCCACTCCTTCGGGGTGGGGCCCACCGGCCTTTCCTTGGGCGGACGGCCTTCCTTCGGGGTGGGGCTCACCGGCCTTCCTTCGGGCCCCGGCCTTTTCGCGCCCGTGACGGTCCGCGAGCCGGTGCACGCGCCGGCAGAGGCGTCAGGGATCCGTCAGGAATGGGCGCCGGGGCCCTCATCCGCACGTGGAGCGGCCGGACGTCCCCGAGAATGGGCGCATGGGACGCGGCAGGCTCAGGATCTATCTCGGCGCGGCGCCCGGTGTGGGCAAGACCTACGCGATGCTCTCCGAGGGCCACCGCCGGTCGGAGCGGGGCACCGACTGCGTCGTCGGCTTCGTCGAGCACCACGGGCGGCCGCGTACCGAGGTCATGCTGTACGGCCTGGAACAGGTGGGGCGCGAGGAGCTGACGTACCGCGGCGCCGTCTTCACCGAGATGGACGTGGACGCGCTCCTCGCCCGCAGACCCGCGATCGCCCTCGTGGACGAGCTCGCGCACACCAATGTGCCCGGCTCGCGCAACGCCAAGCGCTGGCAGGACGTCGAGGAGCTGCTGCGGGCCGGCATCGACGTGGTGTCGACCGTCAACATCCAGCACCTGGAGTCGCTCGGGGACGTGGTCGAGTCGATCACCGGAGTGCGGCAGCGGGAGACCGTACCGGACGAGGTGGTCCGGCGGGCCGACCAGATCGAGCTCGTCGACATGTCCCCGCAGGCGCTGCGCCGGCGGATGGCACACGGGAACATATACAAGTCCGACAAGGTCGACGCGGCCCTGGCCAACTACTTCCGCCCCGGCAACCTGACCGCGCTGCGCGAGCTCGCGCTGCTGTGGGTGGCCGACCGGGCAGACGAGTACCTCCAGCAGTACCGGGGCGAACACGGCATCCGCTCCACATGGCAGGCACGGGAGCGGATCGTCGTCGGGCTCACCGGCGGCCCGGAAGGGCGCACGCTCATCCGGCGCGCCGCCCGGATGGCCGCCAAGGGCTCGGGCAGCGAGATCCTGGCCGTCTACATCGCCCGCAGCGACGGCCTGACGGCCGCCTCGCCGAAGGAACTCGCGGTCCAGCGGACCCTGGTCGAGGACCTAGGCGGAACGTTTCACCACGTGATCGGCGACAACATCCCCGACGCGCTGCTCGCCTTCGCGCGCGGGGTCAACGCCACCCAGATCGTGCTCGGCTCCAGCCGCCGCCGCTCCTGGCAGTACGTCTTCGGCCCCGGCGTCGGCGCCACCGTGGCCCGCGACTCGGGACCCGACCTCGACGTCCACATCGTCACCCACGACGAGGTGGCCAAGGGGCGCGGTCTGCCCGTGGTCCGCTCGGCGACCCGGCTCGGGCGACCCCGGACCGTCGCCGGCTGGGTGGTGGGCGTGGTTTTCCCGGTGCTCCTGTGCCTGCTGCTCACGCACGTCGACGCGGACCTCGGGCTCGCCAACGACATGCTGATCTTCCTGGGGCTGACGGTGGCCTCCGCGCTGCTGGGCGGGCTCTGGCCGGCCCTCGCCTCGGCCGCCCTGGGCTCACTGCTGCTGAACTACTTCTTCGTACCGCCCCTGCACCTGTGGACCATCGCCGGCCCGAAGAACATCGTCGCCGTGGCCGTCTTCTTCGGGGTGGCCGTCTCGGTGGCCTCGGTGGTCGGAGTGGCCGCCCGGCGCACGCACCAGGCTGCGCGGCTGCGCGCCGAGTCCGAGATCCTGTCCTTCCTCGCCGGGAGCGTGCTCCGCGGAGAGACCACGCTGAACGCGTTGCTGGAGCGGGTGCGCGAGACCTTCGCCATGGAGTCCGTGGCCCTGCTGGAGCGGGCTGGCGACACCGAGCCCTGGAAGCGGGCGGGCAGCGTCGGCCCGAACCCCGCCGCCCGGCCCGAGGACGCAGATGTGGACATGCCCATCGGGGACCACATGGCGCTGGCGCTGTCCGGGCGGGTGCTGCCCGCCGAGGACCGCCGGGTGCTCGGCGCCTTCGCCGCACAGGCCGCGGTGGTACTGGACCGGCAGCGGCTGGTCGGGGAGGCCGAGGAGGCCCGCCGGCTGGCCGAGGGCAACCGGATCCGGACCGCGCTGCTCGCCGCCGTCAGCCATGACCTGCGTACGCCGCTGGCCTCGATCAAGGCGTCCGTCAGCTCCTTGCGCTCCGACGACGTGGAATGGTCCGAGGAGGACCGGGCCGAGCTCCTCGAAGGGATCGAGGGCGGCGCCGACCGCCTCGACCACCTGGTGGGCAACCTGCTCGACATGTCCCGGCTGCAGACCGGCACCGTCACCCCGCTGATCCGGGAGATCGACCTCGACGAGGTGGCCCCGATGGCGCTGGGCGGCGTACCGGAGGACAGCGTGGTGCTGGACGTGCCGGAGACGCTGCCGATGGTGGCGGTGGACCCGGGGCTGCTGGAACGGGCCGTGGCCAACGTGGTGGAGAACGCCGTGAAGTACAGCCCGGAGGGGGAGCGGGTGCTGGTGGCGGCCAGCTTCCTCGGCGACCGGGTCGAGGTGCGGGTCGTCGACCGGGGGCCCGGCGTGCCCGAGGAGGCCAAGGACCGGATCTTCGCGCCCTTCCAGCGGTACGGGGACGCCCCGCGCGGGTCCGGGGTCGGACTCGGTCTCGCCGTCGCCCGGGGCTTCGCCGAGGCCATGGACGGCACGCTGACGGCCGAGGACACTCCCGGCGGCGGGCTGACCATGGTGCTCACCCTGCGCGCGGCCGCCCGGGACGGGACACCGGCCTCCGCGGACGCCCCGGCAGACATGGTGGAACGTGATCACGAACGTGATCGGACGCGACAGAAGGCAGGACCTCGATGACCCGGGTGCTCGTGGTGGAAGACGAGCCGCAGATCGTCCGAGCCCTCGTGATCAATCTGAAGGCACGCAAGTACGAGGTAGACGCGGCCACCGACGGTGCGGGCGCCCTGGAACTCGCGGCGGCCCGCCACCCCGACGTGGTCGTCCTCGACCTCGGACTGCCGGACATGGACGGCGTCGAGGTGATCAAGGGGCTGCGCGGCTGGACCCGGGTGCCGATCCTCGTGCTGTCCGCCCGGCACAGCTCCGACGAGAAGGTCGAGGCGCTGGACGCGGGCGCCGACGACTACGTCACCAAGCCGTTCGGCATGGACGAGCTGATGGCCCGGTTGCGCGCCGCCGTCCGCCGGGCCGAGCCGGCCGCCGGCACCGGCGAGGACGAGGTGGTGGTCCAGACCGAGGCCTTCACCGTGGACCTGGCCGCCAAGAAGGCCGTACGCGAGGGGCGCGACGTACGGCTCACGCCCACCGAGTGGCACCTGCTGGAGGTGCTGGTCCGCAACGGCGGCAAGCTCGTCAGCCAGAAGCAGCTGCTCCAGGAGGTCTGGGGGCCCTCGTACGGCACGGAGACGAACTACCTGCGCGTCTACATGGCGCAGCTGCGCCGCAAACTCGAGGCGGACCCCTCGCATCCGCGGCACTTCATCACCGAACCGGGCATGGGATACCGCTTCGAGAGGTAGTGGGGGCGCCGGTACGCTTCCTGTATGAGTGCTGAACCGCGTCCCGAGAAGCCCGCGAAGCCTGCCAGGCCGGCGGGCCGGTTCCGCCGGATGATAGAGCGGCTGTCCACCTCGCAGGAGGAGCTGCATTCGGCGGAGCTGCAGGAGGACGCAGAAGCTGCGGGATGCACGCGGATCTGCGACCTCCACGATCGCCAGATAGTCAAGGTGACCGGGACTCTGCGTACCGTCACCCTGCGTCCGCGCGCGGGCGTCCCCGCGCTGGAGGCGGAGCTGTTCGACGGCTCGGCCGCGCTGGACGTGGTGTGGCTCGGGCGTCGCTCGATCGTGGGAATCGAGCCCGGTCGCCGCATGATCGCCTCCGGACGCATCTCCATGGCCCACGGCCGTCGGGTGCTCTTCAACCCGAAGTACGAACTCCGACCGCTCGGACAGGAGCACTGACCGGTGACGTCACTCGACAAACCGACCCCCCCAGACCCCGCCGCGTCTCCCGCCGAGGACCAGAAGGCGGTGACGCAGGCGGCGCTCTTCGACGCCTTCGGCGGCATCCGGGGCACCGTGGAGACGATGCTCCCCGGGCTGCTCTTCGTCATGATCTACACGATCAACAAGGACGTGAAGCTGTCCGCCATCGCGGCGGGCGCGGTCGCGGTCCTTCTGGTGATCGTGCGGCTGCTGCGCAAGGACACGGTCAAGCACGCCTTCAGCGGGGTGTTCGGCGTGGGCGTGGGCGTGGCCTTCGCCCTGTTCACGGGCAGCGCGAAGGGCTTCTACCTGCCCGGCATGATCTACGGCGTCGGCCTGGGCGTAGCCTTCACGCTCTCGGCGCTGGTGGGCTTCCCGCTGCTGGGCGTGATCCTGGGACCGGTGTTCAAGGAGAACCTGTCCTGGCGCACCCGCAACCCCGGCCGCAAGAAGGCGTACACCAAGGCCAGCCTGGCCTGGGGGCTGATCTTCCTCGCCAAGTACGCGATCCTCTTCCCGCTGTACTGGTGGGGTGACGCGACGCAGCTGGGCTGGGTGCTGATCGCGCTGAAGCTGCCGCCGATGGTGCTCGCGGTGTACTTCACGTGGGTGTTCCTCGCGAAGGCTCCCCCGCCGATCAACGTGATCGCGGAGTGGGAGGCCGAGGAGGCCGCCGAGAAGGCGGCGAAGGCGGCGAAGGCGGCCACGAAGGAACCGGGCGTCTGATTCCGTCCGCCGGTCCGCCGGTCCGCCGGTCCGCCGGTCCGCCGGTCCGCCGGTCCGTCCGGGTCATCCGGTCCGTCCGGGCCGGTGGTGTCTGGCGGTACCGCTGGCGGTACCGGGCAGTCCGCGGCAGTGCGAAGGGGGCGGGACGACCGGTCGGTCGTCCCGCCCCCTTCGTCGTGCGAGCGTGCCCGCAGGGCTAGCGGCGGGCCTGGAGGAGGTCCTCCAGTTGTTCCTCGCGGGCCTGCGCGGCCACGAAGAGGAGTTCGTCGCCGGGCTCCAGGGTCTCCTCGGCGTTCGGGGTGAGGACCCGGTTGCCGCGGATGATGGTGACCAGCGAGGTGTCCTCGGGCCAGGTGATCTCGCTGATCTGGGTCCCCGCGAACGAGGAGTCGGCCGGCAGGGTCAGCTCGACGAGGTTGGCGTCGCCGTGGCTGAAGCGCAGCAGCCGGACCAGGTCGCCGACGCTGACGGCCTCTTCGACCAGGGCCGACATCAGGCGCGGCGTGGAGACCGCGACGTCGACGCCCCAGGACTCGTTGAAGAGCCACTCGTTCTTCGGGTTGTTGACGCGGGCCACCACGCGCGGGACCCCGTACTCGGTCTTGGCCAGGAGGGAGACGACCAGGTTGACCTTGTCGTCACCCGTGGCCGCGATGACCACGTTGCAGCGCTGGAGCGCCGCCTCGTCCAGCGAGGTGATCTCGCAGGCGTCGGCCAGCAGCCACTCGGCCTGCGGCACCCGTTCCACCGAAATGGCGGTCGGGGCCTTGTCGACCAGGAGCACCTCGTGGCCGTTCTCGAGCAGTTCGCCCGCGATGGAGCGGCCCACCGCGCCCGCTCCGGCGATCGCGACCCTCATGCGTGTGCCTCCTCAGGCCCCTCGGCGAAGGCCGCCTCGACCTTGTCGATCTCGTCCGTGCGCATCATCACGTGGACGAGGTCGCCCTCCTGCAGGACCGTCGCCGACGTGGGCAGCATGGCTTCGCCCAGTCGGGTGAGGAAGGCGACGCGGACGCCGGTCTCCTCCTGCAGCTGGCTGACCTTGTGGCCGATCCAGGCGGCCGAGGTGTGCACCTCGGCGAGCTGCACGCCGCCGCTCGGGTCGCGCCACAGCGGCTCGGCGCCCGAGGGCAGCAGCCGGCGCAGCATCTGGTCGGCGGTCCAGCGCACGGTGGCGACCGTCGGGATGCCGAGGCGCTGGTAGACCTCGGCGCGCTTGGGGTCGTAGATGCGGGCGGCGACGTTCTCGACGCCGAACATCTCACGGGCGACGCGCGCGGCGATGATGTTGGAATTGTCACCGCTGCTGACCGCGGCGAAGGCTCCCGCCTCCTCGATCCCCGCCTCGCGCAGGGTGTCCTGGTCGAATCCGACCCCGGTGACACGGCGGCCGCCGAATCCGGCTCCCAGCCGGCGGAATGCGGTGGGGTCCTGGTCGACGACAGCGACCGTATGCCCCTGCTGTTCCAAGGTCTGCGCGAGGGCGGAGCCCACTCTTCCGCAGCCCATGATGACGATGTGCACGGCCGTCCTTCCGGCTGTCAGCGCTCGCTGGTTCCCAGCCTTATTGCATGCTCTGGCTTAACAGGGTCTCAGACCATGGCCCAAGCTACACACGGGCGGTCACCAGTGTGACCTCTTGGTGTGCAGTCGGTGGTGAATCGCGGCGGGAAGGGGTGGGGGGTTCGTCAGCCGGATTTCGAACGCTTACGATCCTCTGCGTGTCCAAACTGACCGACGTGCCCAAACGGATCCTGATCGGCCGGGCGCTACGCAGCGACCGCCTCGGGGAAACTCTCCTTCCCAAGCGGATCGCCCTCCCTGTCTTCGCGTCCGACCCGCTCTCCTCCGTGGCATATGCCCCGGGTGAGGTCCTGCTGGTTCTGTCGATCGCGGGCGTGTCGGCGTACCGCTTCAGCCCGTGGATCGCCGTGGCGGTCGTGGTGCTGATGTTCACCGTGGTCGCCTCGTACCGGCAGAACGTCCACGCCTACCCCAGCGGCGGCGGTGACTACGAGGTCGCCAATACCAACCTCGGGCCCAAGGCCGGTCTCACCGTCGCGAGTGCCCTGCTCGTCGACTACGTCCTGACCGTCGCCGTGTCGATCGCCTCGGGCGTGGAGAACCTGGGCTCGGCCGTCCCCTTCGTGGTCGAGCACAAGGTGCTCTGCGCCATCGGGATGATCGTGCTGCTCACGCTGATGAATCTGCGGGGCATGAAGGAATCCGGCAAGCTCTTCGCGATTCCGACCTATGTCTTCGTCGCGGGCGTATTCATCATGATCGTCTGGGGTGCCTGGCGCGGCATCGTCCTCGACGAGAACATGAAGGCACCGACGGCCGATTTCGAGATCAAGGCGGAACACGCGGGACTGGCCGGGTTCGCCCTGGTCTTCCTGTTGCTGCGCGCCTTCTCCTCCGGCTGTGCCGCTCTGACCGGCGTCGAGGCGATCAGCAACGGCGTGCCCGCCTTCCGCAAGCCCAAGAGCAAGAACGCGGCGACGACGCTTGCCCTGATGGGCGCCCTGGCCGTGACCATGTTCTGCGGCATCATCGGCCTCGCCATGGCCACCGACGTCAAGATGGCCGAGAACCCCGCCGAGGACCTGCTCCACGACGGTGTGGCGGTCGGCGCCGGATACGTCCAGAACCCGGTGATCTCCCAGGTGGCCGAGGCGGTCTTCGGCGACGGTTCGTTCCTCTTCATCCTGCTGGCCGCCGCCACCGCGCTCGTGCTGTTCCTCGCCGCGAACACCGCGTACAACGGCTTCCCGCTGCTCGGCTCGATCCTCGCCCAGGACCGCTACCTGCCGCGCCAGCTGCACACCCGCGGCGACCGGCTCGCCTTCTCCAACGGCATCGTGCTGCTCGCGGGCGCCGCCGCGCTGCTCACCTGGCTCTACGGAGCCGACTCGACGAAGCTGATCCAGCTCTACATCGTCGGCGTGTTCGTCTCCTTCACGCTCAGCCAGACCGGCATGGTCCGGCACTGGAACCGCCACCTGAAGGCCGAGAAGGACCCCGCCAAGCGCCGCCACATGATCCGCTCCCGCGCGATCAACGCCTTCGGTGCCTTCTTCACCGGCCTCGTGCTGGTCGTCGTCCTCGCCACCAAGTTCACCCACGGGGCCTGGGTCGCCCTGCTCGGCATGGTGATCTTCTACGGCACGATGACGGCGATCCGCAAGCACTACGACCGGGTGGCCACCGAGATCGCCGCCGCCGAGGAGCGCCCCGACGAGTACGTGCGGCCCTCGCGGGTGCACTCCGTCGTCCTGGTCTCCAAGCTCCACAAGCCCACGCTGCGGGCCCTCGCCTACGCCAAGCTGCTGCACTCCAACCGGCTGGAGGCGCTCAGCGTCAACGTCGACCCGGACGAGACCAAGGCGCTCAAGGCGGAGTGGGAGCGGCGCGGGATCAACGTCCCGCTGAAGATCCTCGACTCGCCGTACCGGGAGATCACCCGGCCCGTGGTGGAGTACGTGAAGGGACTGCGCACCGAGAACCCGCGCGACGCGGTCAGCGTGTACATCCCCGAGTACGTCGTGGGCCGCTGGTACGAGCACCTGCTGCACAACCAGAGCGCGCTGCGGCTCAAGGGCCGGCTCCTCTTCACCCCCGGAGTCATGGTCACCTCGGTGCCCTACCAGCTGCAGTCCTCGGAGCTCGCGAAGAAGCGGGCGAAGAAGCGCCAGGAGTGGAACGCCCCCGGAGCGGTGCGCCGCGGCCCGGTGGACACCGCGCGGCCGAAGGACCAGGCGGCCAAGTAACGGCGGCGGAGCAGCGCCGTACAGGGTTGGCGAACGGCCGGACGAGATCCACGTAAACTGGTGGGTCGGTCGTCCGGCCGTTCCCCTTTTTCAGTTTTTTGGAGTCTCCCCACCATGACGAGCGCCGAGCAGAACGAGAAGCAGTCACTGGTCGGGGAGGAGTACGAGGTCGAGGTCGGGCCCGTCGCGCACGGCGGCCACTGCATCGCCCGGACCGCCGAGGGCCGGGTCCTGTTCGTCCGTCACACCCTGCCCGGCGAGAAGGTCGTCGCGAAGGTCACCGAGGGCGATGTCGACTCCCGGTTCCTCCGCGCCGACGCGATCACCGTGCTGGAGGCCTCCAAGGACCGCGTCGAGGCGCCCTGCCCGTACGCCGGCCCCGGCAAGTGCGGCGGCTGCGACTGGCAGCACGCGAAGCCCGGTGCACAGCGCCGGCTCAAGGGCGAGGTCGTCGCCGAGCAGCTGAAGCGGCTCGCGGGCCTCACCCCGGAGGAAGCCGGCTGGGACGGCACCGTCATGCCGGCCGAGGGCGACAAGCTGCCCGCGGGGCAGGTCCCGCAGTGGCGCACCCGCGTGCAGTTCGCCATCGACGAGGACGGCACCGTCGGCCTGCGCAAGCACCGCTCGCACGACATCGAGCCGATCGACCACTGCATGATCGCGGCGCCCGGCGTCAGCGAGCTGGGCATCGAGAAGCAGGACTGGCCCCAGATGGCCACCGTCGAGGCCATCGCGGCCTCCGGCTCCGGCGACCGCCAGGTCGTGCTCACCCCGCGCCCGGGCGGCCGCCTTCCCCTGGTGGAGCTGGACAAGCCGGTCTCGGTCCTGCGGGTCGAGGAGAAGGACGGCGGCGTCCACCGGGTGCACGGCCGCCCCTTCGTACGGGAGCGCGCGGACGGCCGTACGTACCGCGTCGGCATGGGCGGCTTCTGGCAGGTCCACCCGCAGGCCGCCGACACCCTGATCAAGGCCGTCATGCAGGGCCTGATGCCGCGCAAGGGCGAGATGGCCCTCGACCTCTACTGCGGCGTCGGCATCTTCGCGGGCGCCCTCGCCGAACGCCTCGGCGACACGGGCGCGGTGCTCGGCATCGAGACCACGAAGCGCGCGGTGGAGGACGCCCGGCACAACCTGGCCGACTTCCCCCGGGTCCGGATCGAGCAGGGCAAGGTCGAGCAGATCCTCCCGAAGACCGGGATCACCGAATGCGACCTGGTCGTCCTGGACCCGCCCCGCGCGGGCGCCGGCAAGCAGACGGTCCGCCACGTCGCAGGCCTCTCCGCCCGCCGCATCGCCTACGTGGCCTGCGACCCGGCGGCGCTGGCCCGCGACCTGGGCTACTTCAAGGAGAACGGCTACAGGATCCGCACGCTGCGCGTCTTCGACCTGTTCCCGATGACCCACCACGTGGAGTGCGTCGCGATCCTTGAACCGATCGCGAAGGGCGCCTGACCTGCAGGTTTGTCGGCGCGCGGAAGAGCGGCGCCGTCTCGCCGTGCCCGCGACGCTTCGGAGCAGGGCTCTGCGCCTGATCCAGGGCCTGTGCACGGAAGCGGTGAAACGCGGCTACGGGGTACGCGAGCACCCGATGGACGAGAACTACCGCAGCCGTGCCTATGGATACGGCGGCACGTACATCCCCTCTCGTCCGTCCCGGCGTGAGGGCGAGCTGGACCTGGTCGTCGGCGACTTCACGTACACGGTGACCATCAAGCAGGAGTTCCCGCTGTCCGAGGACCCGGACCGGGCGCAGAGTTTGATGGTCGAGCTCTCGTACGGTCGATCGGGCCGACAGGGCAAGTGGGCCGACCGGTAGCGGTGGAGGCTGGAGGACGTTCTGGGCGCGGTCCTGCGCGAGGTGGAAGTCCGCTCGCGGGAAGACGCTCAACGCCGGATCGACGAGGAGCGGGCCGAGGCGGACCGGAAGGTCCGGTGGCAGGCGGCGATGGACTCGGCGCGGGAGCAGGCGCTTCAGGCCCAGCTCGCCACTGTCCTGCGTGAGCAGGCGGATGACTGGCATCAGGCGAGGTCGCTGAGCCAGTACTGCGATGCAATGGAGCGCCGGCTGGCCGCGTCGGACGGTTCGGCAGCCCCGGAAGCAGTCTCCACCCGGCAGTGGCTGGACTGGGCCCGGGCCTACGTAAGATCCTTGTACCCGTTGCGGGAGCTGCTCGGGATGCCTGTGCCTCGTCATCCCGAGCCCGAGGAGCTGAAGCCGTACCTGAAGGGCTCAAGTCCGCGCGGTCCGGAAGGGCATGAGCGGTCGTGGAGCAGGTGATCAATTAGCGCCGACGTTCGTTCTGGCGTCAGCTTCGACGGAGCTCCCCATGCGCCGGATGCCTCGACTTGTTCCCAGGAGTCCTCGAAGACGGAGAGGGAAAGAGGCAGCAAGAGGGGCGGCTCCCGGTGGAATCTGGGAGCCGCCCCTTCGCCTGTCTGTCTCGCTGGCTCAACACGTGACGGTCAACGAGTGACCTTGCGGTTGAAGACGGCGCGCGAGCGCAGGTAGCCGAGCAGGGCGAGCGCGGTGCACCAGGCGAGCGCGATCCAGCCGTCGTTGCCGATCGGCGTGCCGAGCAGCAGGCCGCGCAGGGTCTCGTTGATCGGGGTGAAGGGCTGGTACTCGGCGAACCAGCGCAGAACGGTCGGCATGGACTCCGGGGTGACGACCGCGCTGCCGAGGAAGGGCAGGAAGGTCAGCGGCATCGGGGCGTTGGACGCGGCCTCGATGGTCTTGGCACCCAGGCCCATCGCGGCGGTCATCCAGCTCAGGCCGAAAGACAAGAAGAGGAGCAGACCGATGGCGGCGATCCACTCGACGGGCGAGGCGTCGGGGCGGAAGCCCACCGCGAAGGAGGCTCCGATGATGAGGATGAGGATCACCGCGGCCTGGATGACGCTGCCGAACACATGGCCGGTGAGAATGGATCCGCGCGAGATCGACATCGTACGGAAGCGGTTGACGATGCCTTCCGTCATGTCGGTGCAGACGGTGATGGCGGTTGTGATGGCGCCGGAGGTCACGGCCATCAGGATGATGCCGGGCACCACGTAGTTGGTGTAGTCGCCGCGGCCAGTGCCCCCGATGCCGGTGCCCAGCGCGCCGCCGAAGACGTACACGAAGAGCAGCAGCATCACGATCGGCATCATGACGATCATGACCGTCATCGACGGATAGCGCTGCATGTGCTTGAGGTTGCGGCGCAGCATCGTCATGGAGTCGCGCAGCGCGTACGAGCGGGTCGGCTTGGCGGACTTGGCGGCCGGGGACATGGTGACGGTGCTCATCGGTTCGACTCCTTCTGGGCGGTCGCGGAGGTGGCGGCGGCGTTCTGCTGGCCGGTGAGGGTGAGGAAGACGTCGTCGAGGTCGGGCGTGTGCACGGTGAGCGACTCGGCCTGCACGCCGGTGGTGTCGAGGACGTCGAGGATGGCGCGGAGATTGGTGAGGGAGCCGTCGCTGGGGATCTGCAGGGTGAGCGACTCGTCGTCGCGGGTGGCGATCGAGAAGATCCCGGCCGCCGTGGCGAGGTGGGTCTCGTCGGCGAATCGGAGGCGGACATGGCCGCCGGGGATCTTGCGCTTCAGCTCGTCGGCGGTGCCCTCGGCGACCAGCTTGCCGTGGTCCAGCACCGCGATGCGGTCCGCGAGTTGGTCGGCTTCCTCCAGGTACTGCGTGGTGAGGAAGATGGTCACGCTCTGATCCGCGACCAGGTCCCGGATGAGATCCCACATGACGCGGCGGCTGCGCGGGTCGAGGCCGGTGGTCGGCTCGTCGAGGAAGATGATCCGCGGCGAGCCGACCAGCGTCATCGCCAGGTCGAGCTTGCGGCGCATACCGCCGGAGAAGGTGGCGACGTTCTTGCGCGCCGCCTCGGTCAGCTCGAACCGCTCCAGGAGATCGGCGGCGCGGCGGCGGCCCTCGCGCTTGCTCAGGTGGTGCAGGTCGGCCATGAGGAGCAGGTTCTCCTCGGCGGTGAGCAGTCCGTCGACGGCGGCGAACTGTCCCGTGACGCCGATCTGGTGGCGCACCGCGTCGGCCTCGGTGGCCACGTCGTGGCCCGCGATCCGCGCCTGGCCTCCGTCGGCCGTGACCAGCGTGGAGAGGATCTCCACGGTCGTGGTCTTGCCGGCGCCGTTGGGGCCGAGCAGGGCGAAGACCGTGCCCTCGGGGATCCGCAGATCGATGCCGTCGAGCACCACCTTGTCGCCGTACGACTTGCGCAGACCGATCGCTGAGATCGCGGCTGCTCGCGTGGTGGTGGACACCTGGGTCGCGGTGTTCATGGTGGGCGGGCCCTTCTCTTCGGGGAGTCCGGGGACGGATCGAGTGGCCGGCGGGCCGGCCATGGCGCAGGGTGGCGCAAGTCTGGCGCAATGCACTTGTTCCGTGCCGTGCTTGCGTCACCATGATGGCACATGTGTGGCGCCATAGCGAGCCCACATGGCGCCACATTTTCCTTCTGGCGCACGCCACCCCGCCCGACCTGCACAGATAGGGCTCACGCAATGGCACCCCCGCACCAGCAGGAAACCGGTACGGGGGTGCCATCATGGCGCCATCTTGCAGCTCGCTCAGCCGGCGAGGGTGCCCTCCCGTCGAGAGCGCGGTGCGGATCGGTCGAGCTTCTCGCCCTCGACATCCACCCGGGGCAGGATCCGGTCCAGCCACTTCGGCAGCCACCAGGCGGACTCGCCGAGCAGCGCGAAGAGCGCCGGCACGATCGCCATGCGGACGATGAAGGCGTCGAAGAAGACGGCGATCGCGAGGGCGAAGCCGATCATCTTGATGAAGTCGTTGTCCTCCACGATGAAGCCGGAGAAGACGCTCATCATGATGACCGCGGCCGCGGCGACGACCCGGCCGCCGTGGCGGAAGCCGTCGACGACCGCCTCGGCGGGACGTGCTCCGTGGACGTACGACTCACGCATCCGGCTGACCAGGAAGACCTCGTAGTCCATCGCGAGGCCGAAGACCACGCCGATCATGAAGATCGGCATTGTGCTCGTGATCGGGCCGGTCTGCTCGATGCCGAGGACATCCGCGAGCCAGCCCCACTGGAAGACCGCCACGACGGCACCGAGGGCCGCGGCCACCGAGAGCAGGAACCCCAGGGCCGCCTTGAGCGGGACCAGGATGGAGCGGAAGACCACCATCAGGAGCAGGAAGGCGAGGCCGACGACCAGGCCCAAGTAGGGCAGCAGCGCGTCGTCCAGGGTCTGCGAGAAGTCGATGAACATCGCCGTCTGGCCGGTCACCAGGATCTGGGACGCGTTGCTCCGCTCCAAGCCGCCGGCGGTGTCGCGGAGTTCGCGGACCAGCTCCTCGGTCTCCTTCTCGGTCGGGCCGCTCTTCGGGATGATGCTGATGACCGCGGTGTCGTCCGCCTCGTTGCCGGTGGCGGGGGAGACCGAGGCCACGCCGGGGTTCCGGGCGAAGACCATGCCCGCGGACTCGGCCGCCTTCTTGGCGTCCTCGGCCTGCACGGTGATCATCAGGGGTCCGTTGAACCCGGGCCCGAAGGACTCCGAGAGCATGTCGTACGCCTTGCGCTGGGTGGTCTTCGTCGACATCGAGCCCTCGCCGGGCAGCCCTAGTTCGAGGCTCGCGGCCGGTACGGCGACCGTGCCGAGGCCGACGACGCCGATGAGCAGCACGGCCACGGGGTGGCGCAGGACGCAGCTGGCCCAGCGAGAGCCGAGGTTGGGCTTGCTCTTCTTCTTCAGCCTTGCGGCGCGCTTGGCGGCCTTGCGCTGCGCCCGCTCCGACAGCGGCTTGACGGCGTACTGCAGGCGCCCCTTGCGGGCCATCACCTTGACCGGCGCGAAGCCGAGCAGGGCGGGGACCAGGGTGATCGCGACGAGCACGGAGACCGCGACGGTGCCGGCCGCGGCGAGGCCCATCTTGGTGAGCATCGGGACGTTGACGACGGCCAGTCCGGCGAGGGCCACGATGACCGTCAGCCCCGCGAAGACGACCGCTGAACCCGCGGTGCCGACGGCCCGGCCTGAGGCCTCTTCGGGGCTGCGCCCCTCGGCGCGCTCGGCACGGAACCGGGACACGATGAACAGGGCGTAGTCGATGCCGACCGCGAGGCCGATCATCATCGCGAGGGTCGAAGTGGTGCCGGACAGGCCGAGGGTGGAACCGAGTGCCGTGATGCCGGAGATTCCGATACCGACCCCGATCAGCGCGGTAATCAGCGGCATTCCGGCCGCGATCATCGAGCCGAAGGTCAGGACGAGGACGATCGCGGAGACCAGGATGCCGATCTGCTCACCGGTGCCGCCCATCGCCTGGTCGATCTTCACGGCGTCACCGCCGGCCTCGACGGTCAGGCCCGCCCCGTCGGCCTTCGCGATGGCTGCGTCGAGCGCGTCGTGCGCCTCGTCGCTGACCTCCATCGCGGGGACCTTGTACGTCACCACCGTGTAGGCGGTCATACCGTCCTTGCTGATGCTTACCTCGGGGGTCGCGTAGGGGTCGGCGGCACCCACCACCTGCGGGGAGGACCTGCCCAACTCGGCGACGAGGCGGCCGACTTCCGCCCGTTGTTCGGGGTTGGTGATCTTCTGGCCCTCGGGGGTCCGGACGACGACCCGGGCACTGGCACCGTCGGCGCTCGCGTCCGGGAACTTCTCCGTCAGCAGGTCGAAGGCCTCCTGTGACTCGGTGCCGGGCATCGAGAACGTCTCGGCGGGTGGCGCCGGTGCGGAGGAGGCGGCAAAGCCCATGCCGCCGAATATCAGCAGCCAGAGCAGCAGGGTCACCCCCCGGCGCCTGAAGGCGAGGCGGCCCAGTTTGGAAAGGAACGTAGCCACGGTGGGACTCCCGTCGGATCGGTCGTGTGGTTGCTTGAGCGGTCGGCGATCGGCATCCGGGCAGCACGAATGGCGCCACGGGACAGCGCATGGCTGTGCCTGACTGGGTGCACGAGTGGTGTCGGTAAAGCGCGCGGGGAATGGTCAAGGCCCGCGGCTGTCGTCATGGTGTGAGAGCGGCGCCATGTGGGAACCAGTTGGCGCCACGGCTTCCGTGGGGTAGTCAGGACCGGCGGCGGCTGCAGGGGGAACCTCAGCCGGCGCGCGGCCTGGCGGAGGGCAACCGGATCCGTACGGCGCTACTCGCGGCGGTCAGCCACGGCATCAAGGCCTCTGCCACGTCTCTGCGCTCGGAAGCGTGCACCGGTCGGACGAGGATCGGCGCGGGCGGCCTGGGCCACTTGAGCGGGGCCCTCTTCGATGTGTCCCGCCCGCAGACCGGTACGGTCATCCCGCTCATCTGCGAGATCGACCTCGACGGGGTGGTAGGGGTCGCCGACGGCACCCTCGGCGAGTGCGTCGAGGTCCGTATCGTCGACCGAGTTCCAGGCGTCCCGGACGAGGACAAGGGCTGCGTCTTCGAGCCCTTCCAGCGCTATGGGGATGTGGGGCGGGCGTCGGCCTCACCATGGGGTGCCCACGCTGTGGGCGAGGCAGGCGCTCTTGGAGCGGTGAGCGGCTCCGGCCGTCTTGGCCGGTGAGCGGCTCGGGTCCTCTTTGGTCGCTGGGTGGCTCAGGCCCGGCGGATCACGATGTCGCCGGCGCTGGTCCGGCCCCGGACCTCGACCGTCTCCTCGGACGCCTGGGGCCCCTCCGCCGACCCGAGCTCGTTGCGCACACGCCCCGCCTTGGACCGTACGTCCAGCCAGGCCGCAGTCCCCTCGGCGATCCCGATCTCGAGCGCCCCGGCCGAGGTCTCCAGGGTGATCTGCCCACGCACCACCTCGGCGAGCCGGATGGCGCCGCTCGCGGACTTGGCCGTGACGGAGGAGCCCGCGTGCTGGACGCTGATGGGTCCGTTGGACGAGCGCACTGTCAGCTCCCCGCGGATCTCCCCGATCGCGGTCTCGCCGTTGAGGTTCTTGATGGTGGCCGTGGAGTCGGCCCGGCCGAGCCGCACCCGACCCGATCCCTGGATGTCGACCCCGCCGGTCGCACGGTCCACGAGGACGTCCCCGTGCGGGGTCTTCAGCTGTACCGACACGGCCTCTTCCAGCTGGATGTCACCGGTGGCCGTCGTCAGATGGCAGTTCCTGAACCGCCCCTCGCCGATGAAGTCACCGAGACCCGTCTTGCCGGTCAGGTCCGAGCCGGCGGGCAGTTCGACGGTCACATCGACCGAACCGATCTTTCCGAAGGGCGAGCGACTCTTGGGGCCCTTGACCACGAGCTCCCCGCCCGCGCAGGTGACCTGGGTGTCCTCGGCGGCCTGTACGTCCCGCTCGTTGCCGGGGTCGCTCGGCGTCACCTCGACCACGGTGTCGGTGCGCTTGCCCGCGATGAACCGGGCCCGCCCCATGCCGAGGTCAAGGGTGGCGGAGAGGGGCCCGGGGGTGTCGAAAGTAGGCATGGCTGAGCCGTCCTTTGGCTGTTGTGTGCTGTCAGGAGTACGTGTTGCGCGGGACTACGTGAGAGGTGCGAGGTTGGCTAGCGCACCCAGCCGGTGAATCCCTGCCCGGCTGCGGGCGTCCGGCCGGTGAACCCCTGTCCGGCTGCGGGCGCCCGGCCCGAGTCGCCCGTGCCGCGGTTCGCCGTGGGTTCCAGGGCAGCGGCGACGGCCCGGACCAGCCAGGCGTTGACCGAGAGTCCTTCGCGGCTCGCGGCCTCCTCGACCCGGACCTTGAGCTGGGCGGGCGGGCGGAAGTTGATGCGCGAGGTGGCGCCGTCCTCGATGTCCACCGGGGCCGGCGGCGTGGGCGCCGGTGGCGGCGGCGCCACCGGGGCATAGCCCTCATCGAAGGTGTCCGGGGTGGGCGGGGCCGAGACCATGAACTCGGGGTCGAGCCCGCGCAGTCGTACATGGACCGAGCCTGGGGCCAGGTCGCGGGTGACCTCCTCCATCGCGTCGGACAGGGCGTTCAGCAGGGTGAGCCGGGCGGCCGACTCGAGCGGGGCGCTGAGCCGCTCGGCCAGGGCGCGGGCTTCGTCTCCACCTGCCTCGGCGGCGACGCCGAGTTCGTGCCGGAGGTTGTCGACGTAGGGAGTGAGGTCCATAGCGCAATCATGACACCATCGTGGCGCCATGGCAAGCTTGTCATGGCGCCACGATGGTGCACCATTTGCGCCTCACTCTCGGCCGTGCCGAACGCGCTGGCATACCCCCAGCCTCTGGTTTGCGGTGAGCAATGCGTGGATGAGACGGAAGGCTCTACCCTGCACAGATTTCGTCAGCGCCATGGGCTGGGGTGCGCCTGCAGAGCTTGACCACTGGGGTGTGGCGTGGTGAGCCGTACCGGTACGGGAACGGGTGACAGCACGGCCAAGCGCCAGGCGGGGGTGTCGACCAGCCGGATCTCGTATCCGTCGTTGCACCAGCCTGCGTGCAGCTCCTTGGTCTCGGGGAGATTTTGACCAGTCCCCCGGCTTTGTAGGGCTTGGCAGCTGAGCTTGTGCCCGGTTCCTTCCCAGACGCCGTCAGGGCATCCTCGGCCAAACCGTTGCAGCACCTGTTGCTGCCGTTCGTTTAGCTGTCGCGGCATCTGTATTCCTCACCGTGGCGAAGGCCTCATCGGCATGCTCTCAGTCACGGCGCCCGGCTTGCGGGCTGGAGAGGGGTTCAAGGGTCGGCAGACAACGAGGAGGCTTCGGACGGACATAGGCATGGCTGCTCGTTGGCCACCGGCGAACTACACCCGAGTGGCGGCTCACGCCCCGCCCTCCGTTGCCGACGCCGGCACCCACGCGCATGCCGACCTCACCGACGCATCCGCTGCGATGGCCGAGGCGACGCCCACGGCGACGGGGCGTGCCGGCCCGCCCCGCCCCGGTACGGCCGATCACTCACGAGGTCGCGGTGGTCCCTGCACCCAGGGCGCCGTGTGGACGCGTAGGAAGCGATGCCACGGGCAGGGGCGAGGGCTGCGGACGTAGCCGCCACGCTCCAGGCCCTGGCCACCCCCTCCCGGCTGCGGATTCTGGCCCGCCTGCAGGAAGGGCCCTGTGCGGTGGGACCTCGCAGAGGCCGTGCGCATGGAGCAGTCCGCCTGCTCCCCCCAGCTCCGCCTGCTGCGCAACCTCGGCCTGGTCACCGGCGAACGCCAGGGCCGCTCCATCGTCCATGCCCTGTATGACCACCACGTCGCCGAACTTGTCGACCAGGCCCTCTTCCACGTCGAGCACCTGCGTCTCGGCCTGCGGGACGCTCCCGCCGAGGCGTAGCCGAGGGAGGCGCATCAGGACTCGCCGCGCTACTTGGCTCCGAGGGCCTTCTGGGGGTTCTTCACGGTGGACCGCATGACCTCGAAGTAGTCGGCGTCCTGGGGCCTGTCGGTGATTCTCTTGAGGGGGTCGAGGATGTCGGGCTTCAGGCCAGTGTCCGCCGCGAGGGTCTTGGCCGTCTTGTCGCCGGCCAGGGTCTCGGAGAAGACCTTGGAGACATCGCCCGGCACTCTGCGCCGGTGGCCGATGAGGGGCACGCCTGGGGCCGGATGCTCGTTGCGCCGCCCGTCGGGGATCCCATGGTGTTGTGGCCAGCGGCTCAGATGCCGGGAACCCCGGTGAGCGCTGGGCCGAGCCCGAGGGCGGCGCAGATGCCGAGTGTGCGCAGGACGCTCCAGTGGAGCTTGAAACTGCTCGGCGCCCTGCCCCGAACCGCCCAACCAGCAGGCCAACCCGCGCCGACACCGTCACAGCCGACCCTCACCACCGCTGAGGCCCATGCCATTCCGAATGGCCTACCGGACCCGATCACCCCGCAGGAGATCGACTTCTGCTTCGAGCGGCGGAGCACCGGCCGGGGCGGCCTCCCCGCTGCTTGGAGGTCCGGACGAGTTGCGGTGAGGGGGTCGGTGCCTTCTCCCCAAGTTGGGGGCCTTTCGTGGCGGGCGGGGCCACGACAGCAAGGATGCCTGCTATGGCCACCGACCAGAACCTCATCCCCGTACGTGCCACGGGCTCCCTTCCTCTGGTGTTCGGCACGGGAGCGACCATCGGCGTTCTGGGCGGGACGATCGGGCTGGGCGGCGCGGAGTTCCGTCTGCCGCTGCTGATCGGACTTTTCGGGTTCGCCGCCCTCTCAGCGGTCATCCTGAACAAAGCGATGAGCCTGGTCGTCGTACTGGTGGCGCTGCCCGCCCGTCTGACAGCGGTCCCGGCCGCCGAGGTGGCCGCGCGATGGCCCGTCGCCGTCAACCTGCTGGCGGGCAGCCTGCTGGGCGCGTGGGCCGGAGCATCGTGGGCACTACGGATGCGCAGCTCCACCCTCTATAAGGTGCTGGCCGCACTGATGGTCCTCATGGCCGCGGCACTGGTGGCCACCCACGCCACCACCTTGAGAACCCTTGTCCTTCCCCCGGCCGCGCAGGTTCCGATCGGGGTGATGGTGGGCTTCGGCATCGGTGTGGTCGCGGCGATCATGGGCGTGGCAGGCGGGGAGCTGCTGATCCCGACGATCGTGCTGCTGTTCGGGGAGGACATCAAGACCGCCGGAAGTCTTTCCCTGTTGGTCTCACTACCGACGATGCTGGTGGCTTTCGCCCGCTAAAGCCGGGATGGCAGCTTTGCGGTGCTGGGCGCCAACCTCCGCTTCACGCTCGTCATGGCCGCAGGCTCGATCGCCGGTGCCGTGCTGGGTGGGCTGCTCCTGGGGCTGTTCTCGGACCTGATACTCATCCCCGCGCTGGCCGTGATCCTGCTTGTGTCCGCCGTCAAGCTCGCCCGGCACAAGTGATCCATGGCCCGGCGGTGGTGTCCGAGCCGCCGAGAGGACTACGGCCATGACTCACTGCCTGCCTGCGCCTGGACGACGGCCGATCGGTCGCCGTCCGGACCTCCGCCCCGGCCGCGGCCCTGCCCGCTGTAGGAGACGAGGTCGCCCTGCGTGCCGCCGAAAGGTGCACCGGCGCGGTCGGCCGCATCCTGCGCCTCCCTCGCGTCGGTGACGACGTAGTCAGGCGGGCCCCACTGGAGTAGTGGTTCGTCCGCTAGCTGCAGAGTTGGCCGACGGTGGCAGCGACATGAATCGGGATCTCGAAGTGGACGGTCCCGTATCCGCCGTGCTCGCCCGTCGTCCGCGCGTCGCAGACTTCGTCGGCCATGCTGCGCCAGAAGGCTTCCGCGCCGGGGATGTCGACGTTCGTGTGCAGGTAGACGGTGTCGTAGCCGGGGACGCCCGCGGCGAACTCGCAGGCAGCCCTGACCATGGCTCGCGCCAGGCCGTGCCTGCGGTGGTCCGGGCGTACGTACACCCGTAGGAGCTGGGCCGTGCGCCCGGACGGGTAGCGCTGGGTGAGCCAGCGGGGGTGCGGGGGGTGGGCGGGGCCCCGGGAGTTGAGTGCGGTGGTGCCGACCACCTCTTCACCCAGGACTGCCACGACGAGGGCATGGCGAGGGTGTGCGAGGTAGGTGCTTTCGATGTCGACGACGTCGTCGTGCCATTGGGGCACATACCCGTAGTCGAACTCCCGGTAGAACGTGTCGAGCATGACGCTCCGCGCGCCGGGTACGTCCTCGGTCCTGGCGTGCCGCACCACGTACGGCCCGATTTCTTGCCCCTGCGTCAGGTCTCTCATGGCTCGGGGGCCCCTTCCGGTGCTCCGGTCTCGTGAGCGGCAGGCTACCGGAAATCTGGTCTATTGGAAATGAAAACGATTTCAGATAGCTTCTTCTCGGTTCGGTACGGCCGCCTCCCGTCGGGCGGCCCGCTTCGCAGGTATGCCCCGCGGTCGCGGCGGTATTTCGAGAGGAAGTCCCTTGGCGCATCTGCTGGTTGTCGAGAGCTGGGTGGGGTCGATGAGCAGGCTGCTGCCCAGAGCGATCCGTGAAGGCGGGCACGAGTTCACCTTCGTCACCCGCGACCTGCACCACTACCTGCGCGCGGCCGGATCCGACGGCCCACACCCGCTGCTCGCAGCGCGCAACATCATCACCGCGGACACCAACGACATCGGCGAGCTGCTGCCCCACCTGGAACGGCTGCACGCGGTGCTCGCCTTCGACGGCGTGGTCTCCTCCTGCGACTACTACCTGCCGGCTGTAGCCCGGATTGCCGAGCGGCTGGGCCTGCCCGGCCCGGTATCCGAAGCGGTCGAGGCGGCCTGCCGCAAAGACCTGACCCGCCGGGTGCTGGCCGAAGCAGGAGTGCCGGGCCCCCGCTTCGCCCTTTGCGCGGACGAGGTGCAGGCCGCTGCCGCCGCCCGGGAGATCGGCTATCCGCTGGTGGTCAAGCCCGTGGACCTGTGCGCCGGGATGCTGGTCCGTCAGGTCCGGGACGGGCGGGAGCTGGAGCTCGCCTGCCGTGCCCTGGCCGAGTTCCCGGTCAACGCACGCGGCCAGGACCGGATGCCCGTCGTCCTTCTCGAAGAGCTGCTCACCGGCCCCGAAGTCAGCGTCGAGACCGTCTCCTTCGGCGGTGCCCCGAGCGTGGTCGGTGTCACGGACAAGAGCATCGGCGGTGCGCCGGCCTTCATCGAGACCGGTCACATGTTCCCGGCCGCCATTGCGCCGGACTCGGAGCGGGCGGCCACCGACACGGCTGTGACCGCGATCAAGGCCCTCGGCCTGGACCACGTCGTGTGCCACACCGAGATCAAACTGACCCCCGAGGGGCCCAAGGTGGTCGAGGTCAACCCTCGGCCCGCCGGCAACCGGATCACCGAGCTGGTCCGCCACGTCACGGGCATCGACCTGGCCGCAGCTTGCGTGGACGTCGCCCTCGGCCGCACGCCCGATCTCACGCCGCGCCCGACCGGCGTGCGCAGCGCCGCCATCGCCTTTCTGCTCCCCGATACCGTCGGCACCCTCACCGGTATCAAGGGCGCCGACGAGGTCCGGGCGCAGCCCGGGATGCTGGAGCTCACCCTGGCCGAGCCGGGGCGTGCCGTACGTGCCGCGACCAGCAACAACGAGTACCTCGGCCACATCATGACCGCTGACGCCCGTGGCAGTGGCGCCCGGGAGGCCGCCGAGCGGCTCCTCGCGCACCTGCACCCCACCTATGAGGAGTGTTCGGCCGAGCTCCCCTCGGCGGTGCCCGCATGACCGCGCCCACGCTCCACGAGCCCGCCGTACGCACCCTCGACCAGCTCATCGCGCACGTCCGCGGCGGCGGCTACGGCCCCGACCCCGCCCAGGAACGCATCGCGCTCGCCTTCACCACCGCCCAGGCGGTCCGCCATACCGGCCGGAGCAGCGGATACCGCAACGAGGTCCTCAGCCTGCGCCTGCACGCGGCGGTCGGATCCTGCGCCGTGGAGCCGGGAGCCATGCCCGCGGCGGCACTCGACGACTGTGTCGGCGTCTCGGTGGCCGAGCTCCTCGACCACCCGATCCTTCCCGTGCAGGTCGCCGCACTCGACGCCTACCTGAGCCATGTCCGCCCCCACACCCCCGACCATGGCGCCCGCCCTTACGCCATACCGGCCGGCGGCTCCTTGCACCGGTCCAGAGCCCGGGCCCGCGCCGTGGTCGATCTGCTGCCCGCGACCGGGATCCGCCGGATCCTCGTCGTCGGCGTGGTCAACTCCCTGCTGGAACAGCTGCGTGCGCGCGGCCTGGAGTACGTGCCCTGCGACCTCAAGGGCGGTGCCACCGAGTGGGGCGAGTCCGTACGGACCGATGCCCTCGCGGAGCTGGAGCACTGCGACGCCGTCCTCGCCTCCGGCATGACCCTGGGGAACGGCAGCTTCCAGCCGCTGCTCGACCATGCCGCCGCAACCGGTAAGCCCCTGGTGATGTTCGCGCAGACGGGCAGCGCGATCCTGCCGAGGTTCCTGGGCGCCGGGGTCAGAGCCGTGTCCGCGGAGCCGTACCCCTTCTTCTGGCTCGACGGCGGCCCGGGAGTCATCCACCGCTACGGAGGTGCCCGGTGACCACCGCACTCCCGTTGCACCGCCCGCCGGCCCGCAGCGCACACCCGGAGCTGCTGACGCTGATCGGCCGCACCCCCCTCGCCCGGATCCGCGCGGAATTGCCCTATCCGCACCCCGGTTTCTGGGCCAAGCTCGAATGCCTCGGCGTCGGCGGCATGAAGGCACGGTCCGCCGTGTCCATGCTGCGCGGTGCCCGACAGCGCGGCGAACTCCGTCCGGGCGCCACCGTGGTCGAATCCACCTCCGGGACCCTGGGTATCGGGCTGGCCCTCGCCGGGCAGGCCCTCGGGCATCCGGTCGTCCTCATCGGTGACCGCGAGCTCGAGCCGTCCATGCGGCAGCTGCTGCGGACGTACGGAGCGCAGCTGGAACTGGTGGAGCGGCCCGCTGCCGAAGGCGGCTGGCAGGCCGCCCGGATCGCCCGGCTGCGCGAGGTCCTGTCCCGGACGCCGGATGCCTACTGGCCCGACCAGTACAACAACCCGGACAACGCCGCGGGTTACCTCTCCATGGCGGCCGAACTCTGTGAGCAGATCGAGCACCTGGACGTGCTGGTGTGCAGCGTCGGCACCGGCGGACACAGTGCCGGCCTCATCGGCCCGCTGCGCCGTCGCTGGCCTCGGCTGAAGGTGATCGGCGTCGACTCCATCGGCTCCGCCATCTTCGGCCAGCCCGCGCGACCCCGTCTGATGCGCGGGCTCGGCAGCAGCATCCACCCCCGCAACGTTGCCCACCGCGCCTTCGACGAGGTCCACTGGGTGGGCCCCGCCGAGGCCGTCGACGCCTGCCGTCGGCTCGCCCGTACCAGCTTCGTCAGCGGCGGCTGGAGCACCGGCGCCGTCGCCCTGGTCTCCGCCTGGGCGGCCCGCGTCGAGACCGGAGCGGTGGTCGCGACGGTCTTCCCCGACGGTCCACACCGCTACCTCGGCACCGTCTATGACGACGACTACTGCCACGCGCACGGCCTTGACCGGGCCGACCTCGCCGTCCGCCCCGTGGAGATTCCCCACCCGCACGCGGTCGAGGCCATGGGCTGGACCCGCTGCCGCACCCTCGTCGACCCGCTCGCGGTGAGCCGTCCGCTCCTGCCGGCACCGGCCCGGGACGGTGCCGCATGAGACTGACCTGGCACACCACGGAGCTGGAACTGGCCGAGCCGCTCCGCATCTCCCGCTCCGTGATGGCCCGCCGCGACGCCGTCTGGATCGCGATCGAGCACGGCGGGCTGACCGGATGGGGTGAGGTGGTCAGCAGTGACTACCTCGGCCTACCCACCGCCCGCATCGTCCGGCACCTCACCACGGCGCGGCCCGCCGTCGAACACCTTCCCGACCCCGAGACCGCCTGGGACGAACACGTCGCCGAGACGCTGCCCGACTTCTCGCAGCTGTCGGCCGGTGTACTCGCCGGACTGGAGGCTGCCCTGCTCGACCTGATCGGAAAGAGGGCCGGCAGACCCGCCCACCAGCTGCTGGGCGCACACACCGCGCCGGCCGCACAGACCGCCCGTACGATCGGCATCGTCGCGCCCCTACAGGCGGCCGCACAGGCCGCCCGCCTCGCCCTGAACGGCTTCACCGTCCTCAAGATCAAAGCCGGATCGCCCCATCCGGCGGAGGACCTCGCCCGGCTGAGCGCGGTACAAGTCGGAGCCCCAGGGGTAAGCCTGCTTCTCGACCCCAACGGAGCATGGACCGAGCGCCAGGCAATCGACCTGCTCCCGCGCTTCGCCGACCTCGGCGTCACCGCCGTGGAACAGCCCATCGCGCCGGGCAGCCCCGATGCGCTCGCCCGTGTCGCCAAGGAATCCCCGGTCCCCGTCATCGCCGACGAGGACGCGGTCTCGTACGAGGATGCCGTGGCGCTCGCCGGACGGGTCCACGGCGTCAACGTCAAGCTCGCCAAATGCGGCGGCGTACGGGCCGCCCTGCGCATCCACGAGGCCCTGCGCGGCAGCGGCACCGACCTCATGCTCGGCTGCCTCACCGCGAGCTCGCTCGGCATCGCCCCGGCCGTGCACCTCGCCGACCGGGCCCGATGGGTCGACCTCGACGGGCACCTGCTGCTCGCCGACGACCCCTGGACGGGCATCGGCGGCACGGACGGCACTGTACGGGCCGCTGCTGACCGGGCCGGACTCGGCGTCCGGCGCACTCACATGGCGGTCGTACGGTGAAGATCCTCAGCTCGATGCGCGGCTTCCCGCTCGCCGTACGCCTCCTCCTCGTCAATCAGCTCGGCGTCAACACCGGCTTCTACCTGCTCATCCCGTACCTGGCCACCCACCTCACCGACGATCTGGGACTGTCGGCTGCCGTCGTCGGTATCGTCCTCGGCCTGCGTAACCTCAGCCAGCAGGGCCTTTTCCTGATCGGCGGCTCGGCCGCCGACAGGCTCGGCGCCCGCGGCGTCATCATCGCGGGCTGCGCCGTACGTACGTTGGGATTCGTCCTGTTCGCCCTCGGCGACAGCCTGCCGCTGCTGATCACCGCGTCCATACTCAGCGGGCTGGCGGGGGCCCTCTTCAACCCCGCCGTACGCACCTACGTCGCCCAGGAGGCCGGCGACCGCAAGGCCGAGGCCTTCGCGTTGTTCAACGTCTTCGCCACCACCGGGGCGCTGCTCGGCCCGCTGCTCGGCAGCCTGCTGCTGCTCGTGGACTTCCGGGCCGCCGCCGTCACCGCGGCCGGTGTGTTCGCCGCCCTCACCCTCGCGCAGCTGCTGGTGCTGCCCGCTCGGGAGACCCGGGCCCCTGAGACCAGAATGCTCGGCGACTGGCGCGAAGTCATGGGCAACCGGCGGTTCCTGGCGTTCTCCCTCGCCATGGTCGGCATGTACGGCCTGGAGAGCCAGCTGTACCTGCTGCTGCCCCGCGCGGCGACCGACGCCTCCGACTGGGGCGGCTCGGTCAGCCTGCTGTTCCTCGCCGGGACCATCGCCAACCTGCTGTTCCAGCTCCGCATCACCCGCGCCCTTAAAGCCCGGGGCAGCAGGGGATGCTGGATTGCCACCGGCCTGAGCGTCATGAGCCTGGGATTCCTGCCCCCGATACTCGTGGCGGGCACGTCTACCGCACACCCGCTGCGCCTCCTGCCGGTGCTCGCCGGGGCCCTGCTGCTGCACCTCGGGGTGATGATCGCCTCGCCGTTCGTGATGGAGCTGATACCGGCCTTCGGCCGAGCCAACCTGACCGGCACGTTCTACGGGCTCTTCTACGCAATCTCCGGCGTCGCGGCCGCGGTCGGCAGTGCGGCCATCGGCTGGTCCATGGACACCGCCGCCCGCCACACGGGCCTGGCCTGGCTGCCCTATGTCTGCTGCCTCGCCTTCGGGCTGTTCTCGGCAGGGGCTGTGGCGTACCTGCAGCGAAGACGCGCCCTGCCCGCGGTGGAAGCACCCGATCCGACGGCTCCCGCGCTCCCCGACCGGCCCCGAAGTGAGACCCGATGACAGAGACGACCACTGGCAACCTGCTCACCGACCACCCCGAGCTCTACGAAGAGCGCTTCCCCGACCCAGACCGCCTGGCGGCCCGCTGGACCGAGGACGTGCTGGCACGCCACGGGGCCGGACCCCGCGTCCTCGACGTCGGCTGCGGCACCGGTCGCGACGCCGCCTGGCTGCACCACAGGGCCGGCCGCGAGGTCACCGGCATAGACACATCGCAGGCCATGCTGGCCCACGCAGGCACACGCCACCCCGGCCCGGGTTACCACCGGGCCGACATGCGCGACTTCGACCTCGACGCCACCTTCGACGCGATCGTCTGCCTGGACAGCGCCCTGCTCTACTGCCACGCCAACGAGGACCTCACCGCCTTCCTGGCCCGCTGCCGCGCCCACCTCAATCCCGGCGGCCTGCTCGTCGCCGAAATGCGCAACGGAGCCTTCTTCCTCGGCAACACCGAACTCCTCGACGGCCCGCGCACCAACACCTTCGCCTGGCGCGGCACCACGTACACCTCCCACACCACCCTGTGGATCGATCATGGCGCGCAACTCCTGCGCCGCCGACGGACCTGGACCGCCGACGGCTCCCTTCCGGACGAGCAGCACTCCGCCTGGAGGCTCCTCTTCCCGCAGGAGCTGCGGTACTTCCTCAGCACCGCCGGGTTCGAAGTCCTCGCGCTGTACGACGGACCCGGCCCGCGCACCGAACCGCCGTGGAGCGAGGGCGAGGCCCAGCACGCGACCACGAGTTCTGACCGCCTCCACGTCGTCGCCCGGCTCACGCCTCACCCCAGCAACGGAGACACCGCCCCATGAACGACGCCCGCTCCAGCCTCGCCCGTCGAGGTTTTCTGATCGCCACGGGCGCCACCGCCCTCACCTTCAGCGCCGCCTGCGGCTCCGGCGCCACAACCCCCGATGCCAAGAACGCCGCAGCGGGAACCCCCAAGGCGGGCGGCCGGCTGCGGGCCGCCTTCGCCGGCGGCGGGGCCAACGAGACCCTCGACCCGCACGCCGCCAACCTGTTCGTGGACGCCGCCCGCGCCAAGGCCCTCTTCGACAAGCTCGCCGACTTCGGCGCCGACCTCGCCGCCGTCCCCAGGCTCGCCGAGCGCTGGGAGCCCAACGAGGCTCTCGACACCTGGCGCATCACCCTGCGCAAGGCCTCCTTCCACGACGGTAATCCGGTCACCGCCGAAGACGTCCTCTACAGCTACCGGCGCATCGCCGATCCCAAGGGCACCTTCCGTGCCAAGGCATCCTTGGAGCCGATCGACCTCGATGCCAGCCGAGCCATCGACGCGTCCACCGTCGAGTTCCAGCTCAAGCGCCCGTACGCCGAATTCCCCAACGTCCTCGCCGCCTTCGGCGCTTACATCGTCCCCAAGGACGCCACCGCCTTCGACAAGCCCATCGGCTCCGGACCGTTCACCTTCGTCTCCTTCAAGCCGGGCAGCTCCCTCGTCGTCAGGCGCAACGACGCCTACTGGGAAGGCGCTCCGCACCTCGACGAACTCGAATTCGTCGTCGCGTCCGAGGAATCGGCACGCGTGAGCGCCCTGCTCGGCGGTCAGGTCGAGTACGCCCATGAGCTGAACCCGGCCACCGCTCGCACGCACGAGGGCAAGGGCAAGATCGACATCGTCCGCCTCGCGGGCAGCGCGATGCAGGGCTTCGTCATGAAGACCGACCGTCCGCCGTTCAACGACCCGCGCGTCCGCCAGGCCTTCTTCCTCATCACCGACCGTAAGGAACTCGTCGACGGAGCCCTCTCCGGCGCCGGCGAGGTCGGCAATGACCTGTTCGGCAAGGGCTACCAGTACTACCCCGCGGGGCTCCCGCAGCGCATCCAGGACCTGGACAAGGCCCGCGCCCTGCTCAAGGAGGCAGGCGCCGAAGGCCTCAAGGTCACCCTCGACACCGCTCCCGCCGCCACCGGCTTCGTCGAGGCCGCCGGCATCTTCAAGGAGCAGGCCGCCAAGGCCGGCGTCACCGTCGAGGTCAAGGTCGGCAACAAGGACACGTACTGGAAGGACATCCTGTCTTCGGGCACCTTCGCCTCCTACCGGTCCGGGGCCATGCCCATCGAGTCCCATATCTCGCAGCGGCTGCTGACCGGGTCCACGACCAACGCCACCAAGTGGCAGCAGAAGGACTTCGACGACCTGTACCAGCAGGCCCAGTCCACCCGTGACGTCACGCAGCGCGGCGCCCTCTACGAGCGCATGCAGCGCCGCCTGTACGACGAGGGCGGCTTCCTGATCTGGGGATTCGCCGACTGGATCGTCGCCACCGCACCCAAGGTGCGCGGGGTGTCCAAGGCGGCACCCGCCAACACCCTCGACTGGGCGCGCTTCGACAAGATCTGGCTCGCGTGACACTCCACCTCTCATGGGTCGGCCGCCGTCTGCTCCTCGGTCTGGGGCAGACGGCGGCCGTCGTCCTCTTCATCTTCCTGCTCACCGAGGCCCTGCCCGGCGACGCCGCCGTGGCCCTCGCGGGGGACCAGCCCGACCCCGAGCGCATCGCCCGTATCCGCGAGGCCATGGGCCTGGATCGGCCCGCCGCCGAACGGCTCCTGCACTGGGTCATCGGCATACTGCACGGCGACCTCGGCACCTCCCTGGTCACCGGACGGCCCGTCACCGGCTACCTCACGGCAGGCCTCGGCCCCACCCTGCTCCTCGCCAGCGCCACCTTCGCGCTGCTCGTCCCGCTCTCCGTCGGCCTGGGAGTGCTCGCGGCCCGCCGCGAAGGCGGCCTGCTGGACCGGACCGTCAGCACCCTGACCCTCGCCGTGCACGCCGTACCCGAATTCGCCTTCGGGGTGCTGCTGGCCACGCTCTTCGGGCTGTGGCTCGGCTGGCTGCCACCCACCGCCGTCGGTGCGGACATCTTCTCCGAACCCGCCGTCCTGGTCCTGCCGGTCCTCGTCCTGCTGTCCCGGCCGGTGTGCACCCTCAGCCGCCTGGTGCGCGCCGGGACGATCGACGCGATGGCCTCGCCGTACGTCGCGCAGGCACGGCGCTACGGGGTCCCCCCGTGGCGCATCCGCTGGACGCATGCCCTGCCCAACGCACTGGCGCCCGCCACCCAGCAACTGGCCCGCACCTGCGACTGGCTGCTGAGCGGAGTGATCGTCGTGGAGGCCCTGTTCGTCGTCCCGGGCCTGGGCACGGTCCTGATCGAGGCCGTCACCGCCCGCGACGTACCGGTCGTCCAGGGCATGGCCGTCGTCTTCGGTGTCGTCACCGTCCTGGTCAACCTCGCCGCGGACCTGGTCGCGCGCCGCTTCGCCCCGCGTTCGGAGGTGGCGGCATGAAGCACGCCCGGCAGACCCTGCCGAGGTACGCGCTCGCCGTTGCGCTGATCGCCCTGCCTCTGCTGCTGGCTCTCCTGGGGCCGCACCTGGCAGGCTCCGCCGGGCCACGATCCGTCTCCTTCAGCGCCGGCGAAGGGCACTGGCTCGGGACCGACTTCACCGGCCGTGACGTCTGGCGGCAGGTGCTGCTCGGCGGCCGGTCCGTCGTGCTCGTTGCGCTTGCCGCCACTGCCCTCACCTACCTCATCGCGATCCCCCTGGGGCTCGCTGCAGCCCTCACCCGCCGCACCTGGCTGGAGGAGAGCCTGATGAGGCCCTTGGATGTACTTATCGCGGTGCCCTCGCTGCTCCTGGTGCTCCTGGTCGCGGCCACCCTCACACCGGGTCCCGTCGGACTGACCGTCCTGGTCGGGCTGGCCGCCGTACCCGACGCGGCGCGGGTCGTCCACGCGGCCGCCGTGGAGATCTCCTCCCGGCCCGCGGTCGAGGCCCTGCGGATGCAAGGCGAATCCTGGTGGCGCACGGCCATCGGCTACGTGGCCCGCTCCATGCGGCGAATCCTGGCCGCGGACGCCGGGATCCGGCTGACCGGCGCCCTGTACCTGGTGTCCACGGCCGCGTTCCTGGGAGTCGGGGTGCAGCCCGACGCTGCCGACTGGGCGGTGATGGTCGACCGCAACCGGACCGGGCTCTTCCTGCAGCCCTGGGCCGTGGTCGTACCGGCTCTCCTCATCGCGGCGCTGTCGATGGGCACCAACCTGCTGTTCGACGCGGCCCTTCAAAAACGTGACCGCTGGAAAGGAGCCAGACGATGAACCCCGTCGTAGAAGTGCAGGGTCTGCGGGTGGAGATCGACGGAAGGGCCATCGTCGACGGTGTGAGCCTGGAGGCCCATGCGGGCAAGGTCATCGCTGTCATCGGTCCCTCCGGCAGCGGCAAGACCACCACCGGACTCGCCCTCCTGGGTGAGTACCCGGCGGGTGCCCAGGTCGAAGGAACGGTGCGTACGGCGGGGGGTGCGGTGGGGTACGTCCCCCAGCACCCGGCATCCGTCCTCAACCCCGCACGGCGGGTCGGAGCGCTGCTGCGCGATATCGCCATCGGTCAGGGAGGCCACCGGCGGGAGATGCGCGAACGCGTCCACCGGGCCCTCCGCCTTGCCCAGATTCCGGATCCCGCCGACGTGATGCGCCGCTTTCCCCACCAGCTCTCCGGAGGGCAGCAGCAGCGGGTCGTCCTGGCACAGGCGCTGCTGCTGGGCGCCCGGGTCATCGTCGCCGACGAACCCACGACCGGCCAGGACGTGCTCACCAAGCAGGGCATCGTGGCGGAACTGGCAGCTGTGGCAGAGCAGGGCATCGCCGTCGTCCTGCTCAGCCATGATCTCGACGTGGTGCGGCAACTGGCCGACGAGGTCGTCGTGATGAGGGACGGCCGGGTCGTGGACCGCGGACCGGCCTCGTCGGTCCTCACCGACCCGACGAAGGAGGTGCTGGCCGTAGGGCCGACAGGACGCCGGGACGGATCCGTGCGCCTGGACACACGAGGCCTGACCGCGACGCACCGCACAGCGCGGGGCACGATCCAGGTACTGAGCGACATCGGGGTCTCGGCCGCGGTGGGCGAATGCCTTGCGCTGGTCGGCCGCTCCGGCAGCGGCAAGACCACGCTGGGACGCTGCTTGGCCGGCCTGCACTCCGCGTACGAAGGCACGGTCCTGCTCGACGGCGCCCCGCTGCCGCACAGCCTGCGCTCCCGCAGCCGCGCCGAACTGGCCGCCGTGCAGTACGTGTTCCAGGACGCGAAGGCGGCGTTCGACGAGCATCGGCCCGTCCTCGATCAGATTGCCCGTACCGCCGTGCGCTTGCAGGGTGTGGACCAGGACGACGCGCGCCAAGTGGCCGTACGGACACTGGAAGGGCTGGGCCTGACCGAGAGCCTGGCCGAACGACGCCCCGGCGCTCTCTCCGGCGGCGAACTCCAGCGGGCCGCGCTGGCCAGGGCCCTGATGGCGGAGCCGAAGGTCCTCGTCTGTGACGAGATCACCTCCGGGCTCGACGCCGTCACCCGGCACGCCATCCTCGGCGTGCTCGGCGCGCTCCGGGAACGCAAGGAGCTCACCCTGGTGTTCATCACGCACGACCTCGCCGCCGCCCGGGTCCTGGCCGACCGGGTCGCGGTCCTGGACGCGGGACGCGTGGTCGAAGAAGGACCGGCTCACCAACTGATCAATGAACCGCAGCACCCGTTCACCAGAGCCCTGCTGCACGCGGCTGCCCAGGCCACGGAGCCTCGGCAGCGAGGGACGGCGCCCGCCCCCGAATTCCGGTGACCCTCAGCGCACGGCCACCAGCACGGGGCTGGATCCCGAACGTGCGGCAAGCCGGAAGAACTCCGGGTCCTTGGGCCCGGTCGCCGTGATCCGGGCTCCACGTTCCCCGCGATCCGTTCCGGCAGCACGATGTTGAGGGGCGATCCGACGGCGCCCACGAGTGTGTGGAGGAGTGACGCCGACTCGAGCAAGGACGTCAATCGCGGTTCGGAGGCGGGGTTCCAGGGGCAAAGGGGCCCTGCTCATCCCAGCTGTTCCTCCCCGACGAGGAAGACGTACCGGCCCTACCGGCTGTTGCCATAGGGGAGCAGGGCCATTTCACGCGCGTTCTTGATCGCTGCGGCGAGTAGGCGCTGCTGCTGCGCGGTGACGCGGGTGACGCGGCGGCTGCGGATCTTCCCCCGGTCGGAGATGAACTTCCGCAGCAGATCGGTGTCCTTGTAGTCGATGTAGGTGATCTTTGCCGCGTCCAGCGGGTTGGGACGGGACTTGAGCGGCTTGTTCGGGATCTGGCGGCGAGCCATCGGGGTTCCTTGAGGAGCGTGGGTGGTCAGGAGACGGGGTCGAGGAGGGAGTCGAAGGCGGCGGGGAGGGATCTCCACGCCTCAGGTCCTGCCGCGTATTCGGCGTCGGTGAGCAGGCAGGACTCCAGGAGCCGCTCCACTCCGTCGCGGTCGAGACCGGGTGAGGTGAAGACGAGGTGCTGGCAGCAGTCGCCGTGTTCGGGGTGCCAGTCAAGCGAGGCTGCAGCCCTGCGCATCGGCGGCACCATCTCCCACGCGGCGTCCGGGAGGGAGGCGAGCCAGGGGCCGGCGTTCTCCACGGACAAAGCGCCGCCCGCGGCGTCCCAGGCCAGCAGGGTGTCGGGGCGGTCGGCGAGCCAGAAGCGGCCGCGGCTGCGGGCGGCCGCGCAGCAGAGGTCTTCCAGCGCCTGGTAGAGCCGCTCGGGGTGGAAGGGGCGGCTGCGGTGCCAGACGAGGGTGGTGACTCCTGCCTCGTCGGCCTCCTGGGGCAGTAGGGCGCAGGCCGGGTGCTGGGCGGCGGCCGCCGTCTCCACGTCGAAGCCGGCGAAGGCCAGCTGGGCGAGCTCTCCGGATCCGGCCGGCACCTGGCGGGCGGTCGGGTGGAGCTGGGCGAGGAGGGCGCGGTCCTCAGCGTCGGCTTCTTCGCTGTCGACGAGGGCGAGTACGGGGGCGTACTCCAGCTGCCGTGCCCAGGTGTCTCCGACGGTTCGTTGGTCCGAGGCGGCCGCGGCGAGGCCTACGTCGGCCAGGTCGTCGCCGTTGACGAGGTAGGGCAGGACGAGGGCGGGGTCGACTGCGGTGATCACGCCGGTGAGCTCGAGTATGTCGGCGCCGTGTTCCACGACGACCTCCGCCATCGCCTTGGGCTCGACGGAGTCCCACAGCTCGACGACAGCCAGCCGGGCCATGCCGCTGTCGGCCAGCCGTTCCAGTTCGGGGACCAGGTCCTCGCGCAGCGCGCAGCAGGCGCAGTCGTTGAAGAGCGTGGCCTCCCCTCGGGACAGCTTGCCAGAAGCGTCGCGCACCAGGCGCAGCACCGTGCCCGTGGGCGCAGTGGCCAGGTCGTGGTGGACCGCGACGCTGCCCGGCACGGCGTGCAGCAACCGGTCCACGACCTCCTTGCGGGCGTCGGAGTGGAGCCCGCCGACGATGACGACGGGCAGGCTCACGCCTTGCTCCCGTAGCGGCGCTCGAAGCGCTCGACGCGGCCGGCGGTGTCCAGGACCCGTGCCGTGCCCGTGTAGAAGGGGTGGCTCTGGGAGGAGATCTCGACGTCGATGACGGGGTAGGTGTTGCCGTCCTCCCACTCGACGGTCTTGGTGCTCGTCGCCGTGGACCGGGTGAGGAAGGCGAAGTCGGCGGCCTTGTCGCGGAAGACGACGGGGCCGTAGGCGGGGTGGATTCCAGGCTTCATGACGGTGTCCTTCAGGCAGGGGAGTGGGATCAGCGTTCTTCGCGGAAGTCGACGTGCCGGCGCACCACCGGGTCGAACTTGCGCAGCACCATCCGGTCCGGGTCGTTCCGGCGGTTCTTGCGGGTGACGTAGGTGTAGCCGGTGCCTGCGGTGGAGCGGAGCTTGACGATCGGGCGTACTTCGTTGCGTGCCATGCCGCTACTATACGGGAATGGAAATCATTTCCAATAACAGTTCCGGTTCAAAGAGAGTCAGGTAACACCGTGTCCGCCCACTGCCAACTGCGCGGGGCCCAGCCGGGCTTCGGCAACAGCATCTCCCACTCGCACCGGCGCACCTCCCGCCGCTTCGACCCCAACATCCAGCGCAAGCGCTACTGGCTGCCGAGCGAAGGGCGGCACGTCCGCCTCACTCTCAGCGCGAAGGCGATCAAGACCGTCGACGTGATCGGCGTCGAGGCGGCCGTGGCCCGGATCAGGGCCCGAGGGGTGAAGGTCTGATGGCGAAGAAGAGCAAGATCGCGCAGAACGAGAAGCGCAAAGAGATCGTCGAGCGGTACGCGGCCCGGCGGGCCCAGCTGAAGGAGGTCCTGCGGCGGCCGTCCTCGACGGAGGCCGAGCGCCGTGCCGCTGTGGCGGAGCTGCGCAAGCAGCCCCGCAACGCCAGCGCCACCCGGGTGCGCAACCGGGACAGCGTGGACGGCCGGCCCCGCGGCCACCTGCGGAAGTTCGGGCTCTCCCGGGTCCGGATGCGGGAGCAGGCGCACGCCGGGTTCCTCCCCGGAGTCACCAAGTCGTCCTGGTAGTGCTGCCTGCCGGGTGAGCGCGCGCGGGCCCACATCTCCGGCGGGATGTGGGCGCCCGCGCGCACCACCCGGCGTGTCGCGTGCCTCAACTGATGGGAAACCGAATGTCCAAGGGTCTGCTGAGCGTGGTGGCAGGCAACTCCCCGTACGCCCGGGGCCTGGTGGTGGATCAACTGCTGGGCAGCAGCCCGCATGCGGTGGTGCTGTCCGTTTCGATCCATGGCCGCAGCACCGGATACCCGGTTGTGCAGCGTTTCGGTGCCGGGGCGGATGCGGAGCTGGGAGTGCGCCTGACGTGTGGGGCGACCGGTGATCCGGTGGTGATCCTCCGCCAGGACCTGATGGCCATCCGGCGGGCGATGGGGGAGCCCCACGTCGTCTTCACCCTGCCGCCGGAGCTTGATGTCCTGCCGTTCCTGGTGGAGTTGTGGCAGCCGCGGATCGGCGTGAGCGCGGTGTCCGACCACTACGACCCCGCGCCGGTACTGGTCGGTGTCGACCCGGCGGCCTTCATGGCCGACATCGGCTGCGTTCACCGGTCACAAAAACGAGCCGCCGCCCAGAACATCCGAGCCGCGGCCAGCAACTCTTTCGGATTCGGCGGCCACAACGTCGTCGTCATCCTCACGCACGGCTGGCGGACGGGTGCGGGCCCGCCGACTCCGGCAGGGGCGGGCCCGTCGACCCCGGATGACCTTTCCCACCTGGCCCGGCGCTCCAGCAACCGGCGACGACGCTCCTCAAAGCCATGTGCCTCCTCCCGCAACGACTCCAGGAAACCACCCAGTTCCTCCTGGCACCGTCGGCCCGCCGACCCCACGGCCACCAGATCGAGCACTCCGAGCGACCGCAGCAGCGGTACGGCGACCTCCTCATGGAAGTGCCCGACGTGATGAATACCGCCGAGCGCGACGTCCATCGCCAGCCGGGCGAAGTCCGGAGACGCATAGGAAGGCATCCGGAAATCGCGCACGTCCTGCAAAATCGCGGCCAGCGCGGGCCCCGGCGCAATCTCCAGCGCTGCGCGCAACAGCTCCCGGTAGAACACCATGTGCAAATTCTCGTCCGCCGCGATCCGCATCATGAGCCGTTCGCACACCGGATCGCCGCTGTGCCGGTCGGCATTGCGGTACGCCACCCGCGTCGCCAGTTCCTGCACCGTCACATAAGCGAGCCCGTGCAACACGCCCTGATGGGACCGGGCCCCGACTCCGAGAAGACCGGCGGGAAGATGACGTCGCGTGGCGGGGTGCTGCGGAGCAGGTGATCGTTGGAGGTGAGGGTGAGGAGCCGTGCGGGCTGCCGCTGGAATCCGCTGATGGTCAACGGTGGCTGACGCCGCTGGAAGTCGCGCTGGAGGCCGAGCAGCAGGTGCAGTGCGATGACGTCCATGAAGGGCACGCGGATGAGGTCCAGGTGTAAGGGGGCGCCATTGGCTGCCGCGGCGGTGGTGGCCTGGTGCAGGCTCGGGCAGGTGTCCATGTCCAGTTCGCCGGCCACCGTGATGACTGTGCCTTCTGGATCGTGGCTCATGGTGATGCGGATGCCGTCGTTCATGGTTCGCCCCCGTTCAGGGGTCGAGCCCATCACGGTCGCCCGCCGATGCGGGAAAGAGGGCCGCTGAGCGCGCGGCGTAGGGCCGCGCGCAGCCGAGCGAGACCACCCGTACCAGGCCTTGGCCATGGATATGGCCGTAGGGGCGGTGCGGGGTCTCCCACCAGACCAGGCTGGTTGTCCCCCTTACAGTCCCAGAAGTCATGGCCGCAGTCCAGACGACGCCCGGCCACTGGGGCACGCCCCGTGCTGTCCAACGGTGAAGAGAAGATCGGCGGCTGTACCGGCCGAGGTGAAGCAGCCTGCAGAGTTCGTGGAGCGCCAGCCCTGTTACTGAGCTTGCAGGGACGTGACAGGCCCGGCCAGGTGGCTGTGGACCGGCCGGGCCTGCGTGTATGGGCGAGTGGTGCTCTGCTCAGAGGTTCTCGTCGTGCAGGTCCTCTTCGCGCAGCAGGTCGTCCTCGCGGCGGCGCGAGGTCTCCTTCTGGCCCTGCTTGCCCTGCTTCTGTGCCTGCTCGCGGGACGGCTTGCCCGGCTGGGGGTGCGCGGGGTCTCCGGGGCGGTGGTGCTCCTGTGCCTCGCGGCCCTTGCCCGGCTCCTGGCGCTTGTCCTGCGTACCGTCCATGACGGCGACTCCTCTTGATGTGTGGGGTACGGATTGCTCTCGGATCACGCTGACACGCACCGTGACGGTCTGCATCACGGCGACTACGAAGCGAGGCACACGGGTGACGCCCGTCCCCGACGTGGCGGCGTCGGAAGGCGGCGCGGCGCCATGCTTTTTCTTGCGCTTCGAGTCGCTGGACGCGGGCTGCCTCGGCGTAACCGATCTTTGCCTGTTGCACTGCGGCTTCCCACTGCCGCCGCTTCTCCCGTGCTGCCTGAAGGCCGGCCAGCCGTTTGCGTCCGGTGGCCTCGCCTCGGAGTCCCACTTCCTGCAATCGGCCAGCTGCGTTCCAGTCCTTTGCGCGGGTGCGGTGTCAGCCATTGGGGCCATCAAGGGCTGACTGCTGCTCGGGGGTCGCTCAGCCTCTCGGCGAGCGCGGCCGCGGCCGTCTACTCATCGTGGTCGTGCAGCATCCGCATGACGGTCGCGGGCGATGGACGCCTGCTCTTCTTCGCGCCCTTGGTATGGCGCGGGAGTGTGCCCTCTGTGCAACGTGTCGGCCCCGCGGTCGCCAACGCGGGGGGCTGGGAGGGGTGCCCGCGCCGTCTCGCGCCGGAACGCGTGGGCGATGGCGCGCGCCTCGATGCCCGCCTGGCGAAGGACGCCCGTGAGGGGATTGGTGTATCCCGCGAAGTACAAGCGCGCGGCTTCGGCATGGGTCTGTGCCCCAACGGCGAGGGGTTGCCCGGCCTCATCGAGCACGCCCAGGGACCCGACCAGGCCTTCCAGGCCGGGCCGGTACCCGGTGGCGGCAATGACCGTGTCGGGTCGCAGCCGGGTGCCGTCGGCCAGCAACACGTCGGGGCCGTCGAAGGACTGGACGGCCGCGACCGGCTCCACCCGCCCGGACCGGACGGCGTCCACGAAGCCGTGGTCGAGCACCGGGTTGACCCCTTCGCGGACATTGCGGGTGTACAGGCCCGTGCGGGGCCGTGGCAGTCCCCGTGAGGTCAGGTCGGGCACCGCGAAACGTTGCGTGAGCAGGGAGGTGCGGTCGCGCCACGCGAGCGGGAGGACCTCTGTCAGCCGGCCGACCGCATGCCATCGGGCGCTGGAGCGGGGCAGGATGTTGGGTGGGGTACGGACTGCGATCCGTACCCGTTCGGCTCCGGCCCCGGCCAGGAAGCCGGCGATCTCGGTACCGCTGTTGCCGGCGCCGACCACCAGGACGTGTTGCCCGCGGTAGGGGGCCGGAGAGCGGTAGTGGGCCGAGTGCAGCAGCGTGCCGGTGAAGGTCGAACGCCCGGGCCAGTGGGGGAGGTTCGGGGTATGGCAGCGGCCGGTGGCCACCACGACCGCACCCGCGGGCACTGGGCCGTCGGGGGTGTGGACCAGCCACTGTGCTCCCGAACCGGGCTCGGCCCGTTCGATGCGCTGCACCGGGGTGCTCACCCGGACGTCGAGTCGGAGATGGGCGACGTAACGCTCCAGGTATCGCACATAGTCGTCCCGGCTCACCCACGGGCCCGCCCGGCGCGGCACCGGCAGGCCGGGGAGTTTCGAGGTGCCTGAAGTGGTGTGCAGGCTCAGATGGTCATACCGCTGCGCCCAGCTCGCTCCTACTCGGTCCGACCGTTCCAGGATCACGGTCGGCGCGCCGGAGCGGCGCAGTAGCGCGGCGGCCGCCAGGCCGTGGGCACCGGCTCCGATCACGATCGTGGGAGCGCTGAAGTCTCGCTGTGGTGTCGGGGGCATCGCCTCCTACAACGGCGGACCGCCGCTCACGTCACGCTCGTCGTGGAGACAGAGTCCCTTGGCGGCTGCTGCTGACATGGCCACCCGAATGGCCGTGTCTGCCGTTACACCGGCCGTCCGGACTCGTTGAGACCGGGCACCGGCGCGCCACCTCGCGCAGGCGAACAGGTCCGCCCAGGGCTGAGCCGTCCCGGGCCGAGCGCAGCTGATCGGCCAGGATCCGGACAATCCGGTGGGCGTAAGCCTGTGCGGCCCCGGCCTCTGCGGCGGGCTTCACCTCCGGGGCCGGCTCGCTACGCCTATCCGATCTTTCGAGGGGCTCATGTGCAGGCAGTAACGACGAGCCACCGGCCACGGCTGCGGATCAGCGGAGTCCGCAAGGCGTACGGCGGCAGGCAGGTCCTGTGCGACGTCGACCTGGATGTGCCCGCCGGGACGCTGGTAGGAGTCGTCGGCGAGAACGGGGCGGGCAAGAGCACTCTGATGCAGATCGCCGTGGGACAACTTGCACCCGACCGCGGAACAGTGACACGGACGGGTGCCGTGGGGTACTGCCCGCAGCGAGCGGTACTGAACGACGCGTTCACCGTCGGACAGCATCTGCGGTTGTTCCAGATGGCCTACCGGCTGCCGTCGCTGGAGCGCGCCGGCGAGCTGATGGAGCTGCTGGCACTGACCGGCTGCCGGCGACAGCAGGCCGGCGAGCTCAGTGGCGGAACGCGGCAGAAACTGAACCTGCTGATCGCTCTCATGCATGATCCGCAGTTGTTGGTCTTGGACGAGCCTTATCAGGGCTTCGACTGGGAGACCCATCAGCGGTTCTGGACCCTGGCCGCCGATCTGCGCGATCAGGGCCGGTCGATCATCGTGGTTTCGCATCTGCTGCACGACCTGCACCACTTCGACGCGATCGCTCATCTGCGCCAGGGGCGTCTGCACTTCGAGGAGACCAGCCGTTGAGGCTCTCCTGGACGGCATTCACCGCACTGTTGCGCTGCACTCTGCTGGGCCACCTGCGCAACCGGCTGGCCTTGTCTCTGGCGGTCGCGTTCATCCCGGTGTGGATCGCCGTGGCACGCCTGTGCACTTCGGACGAAGTGGTACGCATCTGGCTGGACGCCATCAGTGCCTCCGCCTCCGCCCGGGCCAGCCGGGTGGGCCAGGTGGCCAGTGCGCTGGGCGCCGTCACCCTGGTCGCCGGCTTCGTCACCTTCACAGAGACCTTTCAGTCCCGGCAGATGGACCGCCGTCTGCTGCTGGCCGGCTACCCCCGGCTGCCGATACTGCTGGCCAAACTTGCTGCCGTCGCCCTCACCGCCGCCCTGCTGGCCTTCTACACCACGATCCTGCTGTGGATCTCCATGCCCGTACGCCACGCAGGCCCCCTGGCGCTGGCCCTTGCAGGCGCCGGCCTCGCCTACGGGGGCATCGGCCTTCTGCTCGGCTCCCTGGTCCGCGGCGAGCTGGAGGGTTTCTTCCTCATCATCATGCTGAGCCTGGTCGACACCGGCCTGCAGAACCCCGTCTTCAACACGCTCATGGATGTGGCAGGCGTGTCCGCGCTTCCTCTGTATGGCGTGAACCAGCTGGCACTGAGCTCGGCCCTCACCTCACACATCCCCTGGTCCCACGGCCTGCTCTCCCTCACCTGGTCCGCAGCAACCGGTGCCCTGGCGCTGGTCGTCCTCCACGCCCACCGCCCCTCCTGCTCCCCGTGGTCCCACAGGACACCGGTGAAGACACCGCCTGGACAACGGGCTCGGAGCCTGGCGAAGTCACAGCGCGGCTGAGTGTTGCCGCCGAGCGAAGGCCCGGGGTTCATTCGAGCGACCTAGCCCGGGCCGCCGTGAACCGTCGTCCCCCGCAGACGGGCGGCGGACCGTTCCAGTTCACTGAGCATGAGTCCGACCGCCGGGACGGAGGGGAAGGTCTGCACGGACAGGGCCACCACCTCCCGGTGCACCGTGGGCTGCAGACGAAGCAGCCGAATCGCCGTCGACGGCGCTCCGCTCAGGGCCAGTTCCGGCAGGACGGCGACCCCCAGGCCCGCCGCGACCAGTCCGATCACGGTCGGATAGTCGTCCGTCCTGTACTCGGCGCGCGGCTCGAAACCGGCGTGCTCGCACAGCTGCACCAGATGGCGGCGACAGCGGTGGCAGCCCATGACCCAGGGCTCGTCGGCCAGTTCGGCCAGTTCCACCTGCCCACTCTCCGCGAGGCGGTGCCCTTCCGGCACCAACACGACCAGAGAGTCGGCGAGGAGCGGGCGGACCGCGAGGCCCTGCCACTCGGCCTGGGTCTTCGCGCCCGCGCCGGGGATCTCCGGGTAGCGGAAGGCCAGGGAGATGTCGCAGTCGGCATTGCGGAGGAGGTCGATGGAGCGCGGAGGAGGCGCCTCCACCAGAGAGACCTCGATGCCCGGGTGGGCGGCGCGCATCGCGGCGATGGCCGACGGTATCAGTGCCGACGTACCGCTCAGGAAGGAGGTGAGCCGGACCCGGCCGGTACGTAGCCCCGCGAACGCCGCCATCTCCTCCTCGGCCGCGTGGAGCCCGGCCAGCACTCCGGCCGAGTGGCGCACCAGGGCCGCGCCGGCCTCGGTGACCCGCACCGCACGGCTGGTGCGTATCAGAAGCGGAGTGCCCATGGCCAGTTCGAGGGACTTCATCTGCTGGCTCACGGCGGGCTGGGTACAGCTCAACTGCCGTGCCGCGGCAGCGAAAGAGCCCGTTTGCGCAACGGCGCGCAGCGTGCGGAGGTGACGCGTTTCGATCATGGGGCGAAACGTAAGCAGGAGGAATGGCAGCGAGCAACTTGCCGCTATGGCACGGGGATATGGGGCGTTATGCGCGGATAGGCCGGTGGGTACACAGGTGTTTTTGCCAAGTCTTGAACATGAGTCCCGAGGGAGGGGTTCGCATAAGAAGCCCTTTCTGTGTCCATAAGTAAGATGATCTTGAACGGGGCGCCTATCAGGGCAACTGGAGCAAACCGTCCGCGCGTTGGGACTCGCCGTCGGCTCGGCGATGCCCTCGCTTATGGCAGCCAGCAGCTTGGCTTTGGTTGCCGGGTGTGCTCGATGGCGCGTACAACGACGCCATGCACGACAAGATCGACAGCGCCGTCCACGGCTCATTCGGAGAAATACTTCAGGGATACACCGTCGGTGCGCAGGGGTTCGAGCACTTTCTCTTCACGGCACCGGTCGAGGAGCTGCGCTGCGCAGCGCAGCTGCGGCGGGCCGAGGGCCCTGGCACGCAGGCGCTCACGATCAGCCCGGCCGACCGGACCAAGGCACTCTCCGCCTTCGAAACCCTCAGCGCCGAACTGGGGTTCTCCAGCGCCGGCCTCGCCATCGACATCACGTCGAACATCCCCGTGGCCAAGGGACATGCAAGCTCGACCGCCGACATCCTGGCCGTCGCCCTGCTGTGCGTCCGGGAGGCCTACCCGGCGACCCCGGCGCCCGTGGCGCACGCGCTCGCGCTCTCCGTGGCCCGGAGGCTCGAATACGGCGACTATCTGCTGCACCCCGGAATCGCCTCCTGCGCCCAGCGGTCGCAGAACCTGATCGCGAAATACCACACGGACTTGCGATGGAGCATCGTGGGGGTGGACGAGGGCGGTTGGGTGCGCACGGAGGAATTCCACCGAGAAGTCCCGGAGGACCCGGGGAAGGCCCGCGTCTACGAGCGGCTCTTCGGCGAACTCGACGCGGCGCTCCTCGCGAATGACGGTGAGGCGGCCGCGGAAATAGCGACCCTCAGCAGCGAACTGCACAACGACCGGCTCCCCAAGAAGTCCCTGGGGGACCTCATGGCGGTCAAGGAGGAATGGGGGGCACTCGGGGTGTGCGTGGCACACAGCGGAACGGTGGCCGGACTCATCTTCTCGAGACACCAGACGGACCACGATCTTCGTGTCGCTGAATCCCGGAGGGCACTTCGTTCCCTCGGCTACGACAGCGACCTCTACACACTGAAGGAGTCGGGGCGCTCATGAGCCGCACAGTCACGACGGACTCGACGACAGAACCGGCCCACGAGCTCCCCGGACCGGTCCCGGACGGACCCGTCCCGGCCGGGGCGGAACCAGCGGCGGAGGAAACGCCGGGCAACCGGGCCCGCTCCCAGCTCATGGTGCTCCTCGCGGTCTGCTGCCTCGCCCTCGGCGGTGTCTTCGTCCGGATCAGCGAGGTGGGCCCGGTGGCCACCGGCGGATACCGTTCGCTGCTCGCCGCGCCCATGCTGCTCGGCATGTCCCTGGCGGCCGCCCGGCGCAGCCGCGTGAACGCCCTCACCCCCACTGCCTCCGGCGACGGCGCGCCCGGCGGCGCCACTCGGATCGGACGGCGGGACCAGCTCCTGATCGTCCTGGGAGGGCTGTTCCTCGCCGCCGACCTGTGCCTGTGGAACATCTCGTTCCTCTACACCTCGCTGGCCGAGGCGAACCTGCTGGCCAACCTGGTGCCGTTCATCATCGCCCCGCTCTGTTTCCTGCTCTTCGGCGACCGACTGCCCTGGCGGCTCGCCCTGCCCGCCCTGCTCGCGCTGGTCGGCCTGTACATCCTGGTCATCCTCGGGACCGGCCTGGACCCCAAGCATCTGCGCGGTGACCTCCTCGCACTGGCCACCGCCGTCTTCTACGCGCTGTTCCTCGTCGTGGCCAAGGGGCTGCGCGAACGCCACGAAGCCACCCGCATCATGGCCACGCTCAGCCTGGTCTGCGGAGTCGCCTGCTTCGGGGTGGCGGCCCTGCTCGGCGAGAGCATGTGGCCCCACAGCGTGAAGGGCTGGCTCGTGCTGATCGCCCTCGCGGTGACGTCGCAGCTGCTCGGCCAGACCCTGATGGCACACGCCGTGAAGTTCCTCCCGCTCCAGCTCGCCGCGCTCTTCGTGCTGCTGCAGCCGGTCGCCGCGGCCGTCTACGGCCTGGTCCTGTTCGACCAACGTCTCAGCCTGGTGCAAATGGCGGGCATCGGGGTGCTGCTCGTTTCGATCTTCTGGGCCAAGAACCTCCTGGAGGGCAAGAAGTGAGCCCGTCCCGCTCTTCGGTGCCGCACCACCGCGGCCCCGACCCCTACGAACTCATCGAAGAGCTCAGTCGGCTGACCACCGTGGACTGCGGCGGCTTCGAGTCGGGCGGACCGCGGTTGCGCGCGATCCACGGCAGCCCGGCCACCGAGTCCAGCTTCAAGTCGATCCTCGGCCTCGGACTGCTCCTCCTCGCCCGTGAGCAGGGATTGCTCGCCGAGGGCCAGACCGTCATCGAGTCCACCTCGGGTTCCCTCGGACTCGGCCTGGCGGTGGCCGGCCGCCTGCTCGGGCACCCTGTTCACCTCGTCAGCGACCCCGGCATCCCGGACATCACCCGACGGAAGATCGAACTGGTCGGCGGGGTGCTCCACATCGCCGGGACCCCTCATCCGGTCCTCGGCAGCCAGCAGGCCCGCGACGACCTGCTGCGGACCATCCTGTCCGAGCACCCCGACTACTACTGGACCAACCAGAACGACAGCCCGCTCAACCCGCAGGTCTACACGCGCTGGGTCGTGCCGCACCTGATGGCCGTCCTCGACTTCTCCCGGATCACCGCCGGAATCTTCTGCGTGGGCAGCGGCGGCCACTTCTCCGCGCTGTCCGCGATGCTGGAGGCCAAGGGCATCCCGTCCTACGTGGCGGACCGAGACGGTTCGATCACCTTCGGCGGCTCGCCGGCCCGGAGCATCCTGCGCGGCACAGGCAATCAGAATCGGATCCCCGCCGTGATCGACGCGGCCAGGGCCCGGGTCGCGGGCGTGTACCAGGTGTCCGACGCACAAGCCTGCGACGGCGTCCGGGAGCTGGCCGCCAGAGGGCTCAGCGTGGGCGGATCGTCCGGCGTCTGCTTCATGGGCGCGCGCCAACTCGCTGCGGACCTGGGACCGTCCGACGACGGCGAGATACTCACCTTCTTCGCCGACCGCGGCGAACTGTACGGAACCACACTGCTGAACGGAGGACGGACGGATGCTTAACCCCGCCCTGTGGAGCAAGGCTCCCGCCACGGCCCAGCTCTACCACCACGACCCGTACGCGACGACCGCGACGGCCGTCGTACTGGCGGTCGAGGGGCACCACGCGGTCTTCGACCGTTCGCTGTTCTACGCCGAGTCCGGCGGACAGGTCGCCGACCAGGGAACCGTGGACGGACGGCGAGTGGTGGACGTACAGAAGGCGGGCGGGCGGCCCTACCAGCTGCCGAACGGTGAGGTCGCCACGATCGACGCGGTGTTCTGTCACGTGTTCGAGGAACCCTGCTCGCTCGAGGTGGGAGCGGAGGTCACCATGGAGATCGACTGGGAACGCCGCTTCCGCAACATGCAGATGCACACCCTGGCGCACTTCCTGTTCCACGCCACCGGTGAGTACCTCATGGCGCACGGCCAGACGCGCTCGACCCGCGGCTGTCACATCAGCGACAGCGCCGCCCGCTTCGACTTCGGCTGTGCGATCCCCACCGAGGCCGTGCCGGAGATCCAGGAGCGCGTCCTCGCCCTCCTCGGGTCCGCCGGGGAAGCGGTCGTGACCCCCCTGCCGGGGGCCGACGACGTCTTCGTCTGGCGCTCGGGAGAGATCGAGATCCCCTGCGGCGGCACCCACGTGCGGCACCCCAAGGAGATCCGGGGCGGCATCACCGTGCGCCGCCGCACCAAGGGGAAGGGGGGCACCCGCCTCTACGTCGAGCTGGACCGCGATGCCGACTGACGACTGCCGCACGCAGGAGGGATCGCCGGTCCGAGCGGTCGCCCCGCCGCGTGCAGATGTCCCCCGGTTCATAGCGGACGCGGATGTCCTGCGCGGCCGGCGCACCCTGAAGTGGCAGGTGGGCGCGCCCGACCCGGACCGGATCTGCCTCGGCGTGGCGGAAATGGATCTGGAGATGCCGGAGTTCCTCCGGGACGCCCTCGAACGCGCCGTGCGGGACGGCGAGACGGGATACGGCCTCACCGGCGAACAGGAACAGGCCTGCGCACGCCATCTGGCGCGTGAGCACGACGCCTCCACAGCAGGGCTTCGCTGCACCACCGACATACTGACCGGGCTTCGGTCGCTCCTCCGGGACCAACTGCCGCCCGGCAGCCGGGTCATCGTGGAGACACCGGTGTACGGCGACCTGTTCACGGTGATCGAAGAGGCCGGCATGCGCCCGGTGGGCGTGCCCCTGCTGCGGGACGCGGCCGGCTACCGGCACGACTTCGGCGCACTCGCCGCTGCCGCGGCGGCCGGTGGCCGGGCCTGGATCCTGTGCCAGCCGCACAATCCGGTGGGGCGCGCCTGGGACACCGAGGAGATCGCCGCGGCGCTCTCCCTCGCCCTGGAACACGATCTGCTGCTGCTCGCGAACGAAGTGCACATGCCGCTCGGCCTCGCGAGCCAGCCGCGCTCGGTGTTCGCCGACCCCGCCGTCCACCGGGCCCGGGTCTTCGGCTTCACCTCGGCGTCCAAGGCGTTCAACATCGCCGGCCTGAAGAGCGCCACGGTCTACGCCTCGGACCGCACGGCCGGGGCGCTCGCCGGGCTGCCGCAGAGCCTGCTCGGGCGTCCCGGAAGCCTCGGCGCCATAGCCACGGTCGCCTGCTACGAGCAGGGCAGCGGATGGCTTGCCGCACTGCGTGCCGCACTCGCCGAGCGCGTGGAATCGGTCCGTATGGAACTCGCCCGGCTCCCCTTGACGGTCGACGTCGTCGCACCCGAGGCCACCTATCTGGTGTGGGCCGGATTTCACGCGCCGGGCCAGGCGGAGCGCTTCGCCGACGCCCTCGCCGCCGCCCGGGTCCACGTCCTTCCCGGAGCCGCTTTCGGGGGCGATGCCTACGCCGGGTACTTCCGGATCAACGCCGCCGGCCATCCAGCGGTCCTGGGCGAGGCGTTCGACCGGATCGGGGTGGCGCTGTCGGAGGAGGGACCCCGCCGAAGCCCACGCGGCTGAGGACCCTGCTGTCATCGGTTGGAACCCGCGCAGGACGAGCCGTTCGCCTCGTCACCAAGTGACCTGCGCGGATTCCAACCGAACAGCGATTACCCCGGACTGCGATGGACGAGCCTGCCGGCCGGGTCCGGGCGGGGTTTGCCTGATGCCGTCTCACGCGTGGGGGTCGGGGCCCTGGCCGGTCAGCGTGAAGGACGGGCCCGAAGTCATCAGTGATTGCGCCGCCCAGGTGTACTCGAGCTCGGGCAGGGCGAAGCCCTGCTCGAACCGGCAGACGCGTTCAGCCGTACGAATGGCGCCGTGGCGCACGTAGAAGGCGATGGCGCGCGTGTTGGCGCGCAGCACCTCGAGGTAGACGTCCCGCCCGGGGTGCTCCGTGACGGCCCATGCGAGAGCGTGCCGCAGCAGCCGGCCGCCGATTCCGGTACCCGTACGGCCCGGCCGGGCATGCAGGTTGTCCAGGAGGAGGCGGCCGTCGGGGCACGGGGTGAGGTACACGAACCCGGCGATCACGCCCTCCTCCACGGCCACGAACAGCCCCGCAGCCGGATCGGGCACGGTCAACCGCCCGTGCCAGAGTGCCAGTTTGTCCCCGGACAATGAGCGGCTCAGGTAGCTGTGCGGCATGATTCCCGCATAAGCCGTGCGCCAGCTGTCGGCGTGAAGAGTCGCGATCTGCTCGATGTCGCCCGGTGAACCTGCTCTGATCCGCATGGCGCCGAGCCTCGCGTATGAGCCCGGCGCTTGTCACATCGCTGCTCGGCCCCCAACTCCTTCTCGATACGGCCGCATCCATTTTCTGCAGCTGCTTGCAAAGATGCTGATCAAGCTCATAGCCTGTGACGGACCGAACTGAAATGATTCGTCAAGGAGTAAAAGTGTCCGAGAGTCACGAGCTCTTCGAGCTTCTCAAGGCCGAGAGCAAGATAGCCGGGGTACCCACTACGGCAGAGCTGTCGGCTACGTATTTTCTGGCGAAGCTGGCCGCCGAATGCGACCCGTCGGACGTCGAACACGACATCTCCCACAAGATTCCGGGAGTGGCCGTCATCGACACGCGCAGCGCGGAGTCCTACCAGGAAGCCCACATCCCCGGTGCTCTCAACCTGCCGCACCGCGACCTGTCGTCGGAGCACGTCGTGGGCCTGGACCGCGATGTCACCTACGTCACCTACGGCTTCGGGCCCGACTGCAACGCCGGCACCAAGGGTGCCGCGAAGCTCGCCGTCCTGGGTTTCCGGGTCAAGGAAATGATCGGCGGATTCGAATACTGGAAGCGTGACGGATTCCCGGTCGAATCCGGGAATCCGAACGCATCGTAACGTCAGTTCCGCGTTCCCCGGGGATCCCCCGGGGGACGCGTTTCCATTGCGGCGAGGAACGGCGCGGAGAATTTATTGGAGTCGATGGCGGACTCGGTTATCAGAATTCCGTCGAGCGCCCTGTCCGTGGCGTCCGAAGAATGTGCGTAGCCGAGGATCAGGCAGGGATCGTTCAAGGCCGTGAGGCTCAGTACGAGATCCGCTTCGTCGCAGCCGGTCGGGTCGGCGAAATCCTGTGAGGGGACCGCCGTGAACCCCATGTTGACCTTGAACGAGAAGAGCCCGGCCTGGGTCAGGTGGCCGTACAGATTCGGCTCGTCCCCGAGCGTTGCCCAGGTGTACCCCTTGCGCCGTGCGGTCTGCATGGCCGAGAAGTAGAGGGTGCGGGCCAGGCTCGACTTCCGCCAGGACTCGCTCACGGCCGAGAAGCGGATGCGGATCGCGTCCTCCTCCGGGCATTCCAGCACCAGGCAGCCGCCCACGATCTCGTCACCGTCGAAGGCGAAGTGCGCGAAGTACTTCTGGGGTCCGTGCAGCACGGCCTCCCGGTGCCGCCGGGCGTACGGGACGCCGAACTGCATGCCGGCCACCCGCTCTTCGTAGAGCGTGAGGAACCGGTCCAGTGTCTCCGCGTCGACCTGGTCCTGCACGACCTCCCGCAGTGATCCGGCGGCCCTGCGCTGCGCTCGCCGTATGTCCTGGCGGGACTTGTTGTCCAGGCGGGCGAGGAACTGCTCCTCGTCGGATTCGAGCCGGGCGAGCCAAGTGAGCATCTCCGGCTTGCGTATGAACCCGCGGGCGATGAGGTCGTCCCAGACGTCGGCCGGCGGCTTGAGCATTCTGACCACGTCGATGTGCTGGTCCGACGACAGCCAGGGCTCCGCGGTCAGATCGGTGGCTTCGATCAGGGCAACGGAGAGTCCGTGCTCATCGATCATCTTCATGCTGTGTCCTCGGATGTCTGCGCCTCGCTTCCGGACGCGACGGAAGCATCGTTCTTCCTCCACCAGTCCTGGCCGCTCTGGGGGAGGGTCGGGATCGGATCATAGAACGGGTAGGCCTGTTGGGCGGCTGAGGGGTCGCTGATCTCAAGAGGGGTACGGTAGTTCTTCGTCCAGTACGAGATGCCGCGTTCGCGGTCGTACGAGTCCACCTGGTCGATCCAGCGCTTCCCGACGAACGGGACGTCGCAGACGATGCGCGGGGTGGCGAATCCGGGCAGGTAGCCCATCATTCCGCGCTGCAGCGCCTGCGCCTCCCACACGGCCACCCGCCAGTGCTCGCTGTTCGGGATCATGTCGCAGAGGTAGAAGTAGTAGGGCATGATGCCCGCTCCGTCGAGCAGGGCGAAGCTCAGGTCGAGGAGGGCCTCGACGGAGTCGTTGACTCCGCGCATGAGGACGCCCTGGTTGCGCACATCGCGGACGCCCGCCTCGAACAGCGCGGTGGTGGCACGGGCCACGGCCGGGGTGACGGACTGGGCCGAGTTGGCGTGCGTGTGCACCGAAATCTGGACGCCCCGCTGGCGGGCCTTCGCGCACACCGACGCCAGTCCGTCGAGGAGGTCCTTCTGCAGCCAGTGCTGCGGGAGTCCGACGAGACCCTTGGTCGCGAGCCTGATGTCGCGGATGCTCGGGATGTCCAGCAGCGCGTAGAGGAAGGCCTCCAGCCGGGGCCACGGCACGTTGGCCACGTCCCCGCCGGACACCACGACATCGCGGATGCTCTGGCTGGACCTCAGGAATTCCAGCATCCGCTCGAGGCGGTCGTTCGGCTTGAGTTCCAGGCGGAGCTTGGTGATCTGGGGGGTCGAGTTGCCGACCAGGTCCATGCGGGTGCAGTGCCCGCAGTACTGGGGGCAGGTGGCGACCAACTCTGCCAGGACCTTCGTGGGGTAACGGTGGGTCAGTCCCTCGACGGCCCACATCTCGGCCTCGTGCAGGGAGTCGCGGCTCGCGAACGGGTGCGAGGGCCATTCGGCGTGCCGGTCGCTGTAGACCGGCAGCATGTAGCGGCGCACCGGATCCGCGTACAGCCGCTCGGTGTAGCCCGAGTCGCCCGGGGCCAGGTCCGCCACCATGGTGTTCACCATCTGAGGCGTGATCAGCATGGACATGGTGGCCCGGTCGCTCTGGTCCCGCGTGAGGTCGGCCACGAACGACGGGTCGAGCCGTTGGCCGAAAACAGACTCGAGCTGACGGATGTTCTTGATGCAGTTGGACCGCTGCCATTGAGCCGAGGCCCATTCGTCGGCAGTTACGTCGGCCCATCCCGGAAACCTCGACCAGTCCGGTTCCGCCAGTGGCCGAAATGTGTACTCGTATGGCTGGGGCGCTCGCACCGCATTCGGTGAATCTATCGATGAATGCGGAAGATGGTCCGAATTGATCTGAATCTTCATGCTATGCAGACCCAACGCTCAAGGCAGCCCAGGAGCCAGTCCTGCGACGCTCAGTGACAGTCTCAACAGGGAGCGACTTCGCTAACGTGAACCTCCAGTAAATGAGCCCGTAGCTTCCGCCCCTGACGTGATCGCCCCCATCTCTACCTGAGAGTAATGATGTCGATCAAGACTTGACCTGCCGCTTTGGATGCGTTAATGCTGCAGACATAAAACAAACGGAGTGAATGCTACCGCCCACTATTCGGCAAGATGTCCGACTTATTGTGATTGTTACTCCCGTCCACGTGGTGGACATTTTTCATGAGCAACCGTGAGTATGTCGCTTGACAGTCCATGATCCCGGACCTGTAGGTTCGTGATCGCGGAGGGGGGAGAGAGTCTGCTCCGTTCCTTCCCCGCCGGTATCGGAGAAAGCCGCAGAAAAGGACATACCTTGGCAATCAAGTGGGCCGACCAGCATGATTTTCAGGCTCTTCTGAAGCGCTCTGAGGTCGAAGACAAGCCCGTACTACTGGACCTTCATTCGCCGGAGTGTTCAGGCTGTACCGGCCATGACCGGAGTATCTATTCCGACCCCGAGATAGCTCGGGACATTATGGAATACACGCTTCCGGTACGTGTGGTCACGACCAACCCGGACCGCGCCAGCACCGACATCATCAACAACCACATCTTCATCTGGTCGCCGACCGTGCAGTTGGTCGCACCCGACCAGACCCGCTACCACGAGTGGAACGGCGCCCCGCGGCGTACCCGGCTCTCCGTCGGCTACCAGTCCGTCTTCCACGACACCGCCGGTCACCTGACCCCCGAGTCGTTCCGGGCCCAGCTGCTGGTCGGACGCGGCAAGGCGGCCCTCCGCAAGAAGAAGTACGGGGAGGCGATCCGTCTCTTCGACGAGGCGATCACGCGTCACCCCCACGACCGGGTCACCGTCGAGGAGGCCGAGCGCTGGCGCAAGGTCGCCGGCGAGAGCGGCACGATCGAGACCTCGTGGGACATGCGGCAGCAGGTCACGACGTCTCCGCTCGCCGCCGCGGTGGAGCGCTTCGCGCAGACCGTGGCCGCCCTGCCGGACAGCGTCCTCATGAAGGACTGGATCGGCAAGCCGGGTCCGGGCGACTGGCAGTGGTACTCCGACTGCCTGCGTGAGGTCGTGCTCCAGGGCTACCAGGAGCTGTGCGACTTCGCCGTCGTCGCCGAGCGCGAACGTGCCAAGCACGGGCCGGAGTTCAACGACACGCACCGCCTGCTGGGCCAGCACCGCTTCGCGTACCGCGAGTTCCAGTCGCTCTTCGTCGGCGTGCCCGACTCGCTCCTGGACAAGACTCCGCTGCGCTCCGAGCGGTCGATCCGCGAGAACCTCGCACACGTGATCATGGCCGAGTGGTGGGCGTACCGGCCGCAGATCCTGCACGCGCTGGAACGCGGTCGCGCGGGCCTGTCGCCGGAGGTCGTGCCGGCCACCGACACCGTGGCCGAGCACGGCGAACCGCTGGGCAGCCACGAGAGCCTGCACGAGCTCCTCGCCCTGTACGAGCGCCTTCACCTGCGGAACACCCAGGACTACTCGGGCATCACCGAGAACGAACTGGGCATCAGGTCCGCCTGGTGGGAGCTCGGTCCGGTCGAGCTGCGGTTCCGCCTCAAGCGGTACATCTGGCACCCGCGGGACCACGCCGTCTCGATCGACAAGATCCTCGACGCCTCCGGTCACCGCCACACGGCCAACCACCGCTTCGCATCACGCCTGTTCAGCGGTCTGGGCACGGCCGAAGCGGCACTCGTCGGTGCCGACGGCTTCATGTCGGACCGGGTGGACGCCCTCACGGCCACGATCAACGAGCGTGCTGACGAGGCCGTGCGGCTGCTGAGCCAGGTCGCCGCGGTCTGATCACCGGTCAAACGGGTCCGGTCCCGCACCCACGGACTGCGGGACCGGGTCCAGCTCCAGACTCGAGGAATCATTCATGAGAGCCTTCTGGCTGCTTACGGGAGCCTCCGCGGTCTCCACGGTAGGCAACACATTTCTCTACATAGCAATACCGTGGGCTCTCCTGGAGTCGACCGACTCGAGCCTGCTCGCGGTCCTCAGCGTTGCCGCACAGACCGCGCCGTACCTCGCGGCGCCGTTCCTCGGCACGTTCATCGACCGCTACGACCGCCGAGTCCTGTTCGCAGGCGGCGAGCTGGTTCAGGGCGCCTCCGTCGCGATCATCCCGCTCCTCCTCGCCTATCACCAGGTCGCGGCGGTTTTCGTATCGCTCTTCGTCCTCGGCCTGGCCAACGTGATCTCGGACGTCGCCGGCGACTACGGCCTCATCCCCGCCCTCGTCCCACGCGACCGCCTGGACAAGGCGTCGAGCCAGTTCACCTCGATCCTCCTGGTCGCCCGCTTCGTGGGTCCGGCCCTGGCCGGTTTCACCATCGCGGCCGTGGGAACCACGTGGGCGCTCGAGATCGACGCCGCGACGTTCCTCCTCACGGCCTTCGTCGTCGTCTTCATGCCGAAGGCCGAGCCCCAAACGGTCACCGCGTCCCTCACCACGATGCTCAAGGAGGGGATCGCGTACTTCCGCGCCAGGCCTGACCTGCGCAGACTGACCATGGCGGTCGCGCTGTACAACCTGGGCGCGGGCGCGTTGGAACCCACCCTCCTCACGGTCGGCGGGGACCACTGGAACTGGTCCCCCACCGCGCTCGGTGTCGCGGTCTCGTGCGGAGCCGTGGCCGCCGCGCTCGGCGCCTGGCTCAGTCCGCGTGCCCTGGTCGGTGACAACCGCCGACGACAGGTCACCCTGTGGCTGGGCGTCGCGGCGGTCGGTTCGCTGGGCCTGCTCGTGAGCGCCCCCCTCGCGGTGGTCGTCGGATTCTGCATCCTGTGCCTGGGTGAGGGAGGCGTCAACGCGGCGACCATGGCCTACCGGCAGCAGGAGATCCCTGACGAACTGTCCGGCCGGGTCAACGCGGTGATCCGTACGTTCATCACCGGCGCAGTGCCGGTCTCGGCCCTGCTGCTGGGCCTCACCGCAAACCTGTCCGGGTCGCTGCAGGTGTTCTTCCCGGTGACCATCACCGCCCTCCTGGCCGTCTGTGTCTGGGCGTTCGCACGAGGCGGAGCGGGACAGAAGCCCGCACCGGACCTGATTTCCGCAACCGACACGAGGGCTGGGGCATGAAGAGGGTATTGCTGATCAACACCAGCTCGGAGCCCGCAGCCCGCTTGATGCAGGAGCGCGCCGGCATCCAGCTGTCGGTGATCACCACACCGGGCTATCGGCGCTTCTACGCGGACGACGCGGACGTCGTGGTCGTCGACAGCGTCGAGGACCTCACCAAGGTCCGCCACGCAGCCCTGGAGATCCGCAGGCGCAACCCGTTCGAGTACGTGGTCTCGCCCTCGGAGCTGAGCCTTCAGGCGGGCGGATACATCCGTTCCTACTTCGGCCTGCCCGGCGCGGGGTACGAGGTCGCCAACGCCTTTTCCAACAAACACGTGATGAAGCAGCGCCTCGCCGAGGCCGGGCTGCCGGTGGCCCGCTTCCAGCAGTTGAGCCAGTTCACCGATGCCTCCGAGGCGGCGCGGACGCTCGGCTGGCCGGTCGCCGTCAAACCCGCCATCGGTGGCGGTTCCGAGGACGTCTTCGTCCTCCGGGACGAGGCGCAGGTCCAGGACCTGGCCACCGCGGAGCTCACCGCCCAGCTCCGGGAGTCTCCGTACCCCATGCTGGCCGAGGAGTTCATCGACATCGAGGCGGAATTCCACTGCGACGCCGTCGTCGTGGGTGGACAGGTCCACTTCGCCGCCGTCTCCCGGTACTTCACCCCCGTCCTCAAGAGTGTCGGCGCGCTCGTCGGCTCGTACACCCTGCCCGGCGGCCACCCGGATGCCATCGCCGTCGCCGAGCAGCACGCGGCCGCGGTCAAGGCCCTCGGCCTCAGCGACGGGGTGACCCACCTGGAGGTCCTCAAGTGCTCCCGGGGATACCTGATCGGTGAGGTGGCCTGCCGCCCGGGCGGTGGCGGCATCGCCGAACAGCTTCTGCACCAGTACGGCGTCGACATCTGGATGGAGTTCCTCGCCACCTCCCTCGACGACCCGGTCACGGGCGTCCAACTGGAGCCCGAGGACCACCTCATCCAGTACATGCTGCCGCGCCCGCCCGGCACCATCACGCACATCAGCACCGCCGAGGAGCTGCTCGAGGTGCCCGGTGTCGTCCACGCCGATGTCCGGGCCACGACGGGGGACACCGAGACGGGCGTGGTCCACTCGGCGACCTTCGCGGGCCTGGTACTGGTGAGGGCCGGTTCCGAGGAACAGGTCCAGCAGCGCATCGCCGCGGTCGGCGCGCACTACAAGATCGACGTACACACCGAGGAAGGCTGAACGTGGCAGGCAGCGAAGTAGCAGTACTCGGCATCGGTGCGGGCCCCGCCAACCTCGCGTTGGCGGTCGCCCTGGAGGAACTGGCCCCCGAACTGGCGGGCGAGACGCTCCTCGTGGAACAGAGCGAGGGCACGGTGTGGCAGCGGGGCCTGCTGATCCCCTGGGCGCAGAGCCAGGTCTCCTTCCTCAAGGACCTCGCCACGTTGCGCAACCCCCGCTCGCGCTTCACCTTCGTCAACTACCTGCACGAGACGGGCCGGCTCGACGATTTCATGAGCCTGGGAACCTTCACCCCGTACCGCAGTGAGATATCGGACTACCTGCAGTGGGTGGTCGCCTCCCTGGAGCGGGTGCGGGTCCAGTACAACCGCCGGGCGGTACGCGTGGACCCCGTACGCGACGAGTCGGGCGCGCTCTCCCGCTGGGACGTCCACTTCTCCGACGGCTCACAGGTCAGGGCCCGCCATCTCGTGGTGGCGGGCGGCCGGGACCCGCGGGTACCGGAGGTCTTCCAGGGGCTCCCGGCCGAACGGGTCGTCCACAGCAGCGAATACTCCGTACGGATCGCGGAGCTGCCCAGGGACGTCCCGCAGCGGATCGCCGTCATCGGCGGTGCCCAGAGCGCCGTCGAGATGGTGCAGGCGGTCCGGCAGGACGTGCCGAACTGCTCCCCGGTCCTCGTGGTCCGCGGCATCGGACTCACTCCGTACGTGTCGTCCAAGTTCACCAGCCGCTTCTACTCCGCGGCCGCCTCCGAGGAGTTCTTCGAGCTGGGCACGGAGGGACGCGAACTCGTCCTCTCGGAAATGGCGCGCAGCAACTACTCGGGCGTCACGCCCGAACTGCTCGACAGCCTCTACCACCAGATGTACCGCGACCGGCTGGACGGGAAGGAAGCCCTGCGCATCCTCACCGCCACCGACGTCGTCTCGGCCGTCGAGGAAGAGGACTGCGCCGTACTGACCCTGCGCGACCGCCGTACCGGTCTGGAATCGGAGCTGCGCTGCGACCATGTCCTCCTGGGCACCGGCTACGAACCGTCCATGCCCGCCGGCGTGCGGCGTCTCGGGGACGAACTGGGCCTGACGGAACTCGAGGTCACGCGCAACTACCGGGTCAGGACGGCCAAGGGTGACGACGGGCCCGCCGACAGCGCTCGCCTGTACCTGCAGGGTGTCAACGAAACCACCCACGGCATCGCGGACTCCCTGCTCAGCACCATGGCGACCCGCGCGGCGGACATCGTTACGGACCTGGTCTCCGCGTCGGGCGAATAGATCATGGACGTTGCACAGCTGCGCGTGCAGACACCGGGTTGTGCGGAATCCGCCTACTTCGACAACGCGGGTTCCGCACTTCCCGCGGAACGGGTCACCAGGACCGTCATCGACCATCTGCTCCTGGAGCAACGGGTCGGCGGCTACGTCGCCGCGGACGCCGCCGCGGGCCGGCTGGACGCGGTCTACACCTCCGTGGCCCGTCTGATCAACGCGAAGCCACATGAGATCGCCCTGGTGGAGAACGCGACACGCGCATGGGACATGGCTTTCTACGCCATCCCGTTCAAGCCGGGTGACCGCATCCTCACGTCACGCAGCGAGTACCCGAGCAACGCCCTCGCCTTCCTCCAGGCACGCGAGCGCTTCGGGGTCGAGGTCGAGGCCGTCCCCGACGACGGGAACGGGCAGCTCTGTCTCGACGCCCTGGCCGAACGGCTCGGCCAGGGCGGGGTCCGGCTCGTGGCCGTCAACCATGCGCCGACCTACGACGGCCTGGTGAACCCGGCGGCCGAAATCGGAGAGCTGGCCGCCCGCGCGGGCGCCCTCTACCTGCTGGACGCCTGCCAGTCGGTCGGCCAGCTGCCGGTGGACGTCAGGCGTATCGGCTGCCACCTGCTCTCGGCGACCGGGCGCAAGTATCTGCGGGCACCCCGCGGCACGGGCTTCCTGTACGTGTCCGAGGAGGTGGTGGACCAACTGGACCCGCCGCTCCTCGATCTGCGGGCGGCCACCTGGACCGGTCCTGAGTCCTTCGAGTTGAAGGCGGATGCGAAGCGCTTCGAGACCTGGGAGCGCAACGTGGCGGGGCTGCTCGGACTGGGAGCCGCGGTCGACGACGTCCTCGACCTCGGCATCGAGGCGGTTCGGGAGCGGATCGCGCTGCTGTCGGACAGCCTGCGGTTCGGTCTCTCCCGCCTGCCGGGGGTGACGGTCTGCGACCGCGGCGCGGTCCGCAGCGGCATCGTGACGTTCGTCAAGGACGGCTGGAGCGCGGAGGACCTCGTCGCCAGGCTGCGGGAGGAAGGCGTGACCACCGACTTCTCCCTGCCGTCCCGAGCCCGGTTCGACACCCGGCCCGACAAGCCCGCGGTCGTCGTCCGAGCGTCGGTCCACTACTACAACACCCTTGCCGAGCAGGAACAACTCATCAACGCGGTCGCCGGTTTCTGAACCGACGGACCGCCATGGAGCCCCCACCAGCAACTCTGGGCGTGAACAAATGATCGAATCCCATACATACGAATTCATGGCCGTCGACGCACCGCTCGACGAGATGCAACTGGCCGATGTGCAGATGCTGGCCAACTGGTCGTGCGACAGTCCCAAGACCCTCGTGGCCAGCTCGGCCGTCAGGCCGTTCCACGCGGACCCGCGGGCACTGATGGAGCGGTACTTCGACGTCCATCTCGCCGTCTCCCCGTGGGGAACCCGCGAGGTCATCTTCAGGCTGCCGCAGGAATGCCTCTCCGTCCCGCTGGCCAGGCGGTACGGCGTGGAGGCCTGGACCGTCGACGAGCACACGCTGGTCGTGCTCCGCACCGACTTCGCCGGCGGCGCGGCGTACGCGCACGGCGAGGACGCGCTCAGCCGGCTGGCGGGTGTACGCGCGGAGCTCGCGGCCGGAGGCCGCCGCGCCCTGTACCTCGCATGGCTCGCCTCACTGGGCAACCCGGACCAGTACAGCGCGTCCGAGGTGCAGGAACTGGAAGCCGAGGAGGAGCCGCCGGTTCCGGCCGGACTGACCACCTTGGGGCCCGGCCTCTGCTCGCTCGCGGAGATCCTCTGTGTGGACCCCCGGCTGCTGGAGGTCGCCGGCAGCGCGAGTCCCGATGCCCAGTCCCATTCCCAGGCGCATCAACAGAAGCTGAGCCAGTGGATCCACCGCCTCCCGGACGTGGACAAGAACCGCCTGCTCCTCCAGGTGCTCCAAGGAGGCACGGAGCTCCCGGTGCAGGCCCGGCGGTCACATCCTCCGTCCCGGGCGTCCCACCGGTCCGTGGCGGACCTGGTGCGCGCGGCACTGGCGGTCAGCTGCGCCGAAGCCGCATGAACCACGGGCGGGCTGCCTGACCTGTCGCTCCGGTCAGGCGTTCGTGCGGCGCTTGGTGCGCAGGAGGAAGAGGGCCAGGGCCGAGGCGAGGGCCACCGTGCCCGTGCTGACGCTGATGGCGATCTGCTTGCCGCCGTCGAAGGCGAAGCTGGTGGAGACGTTCACGGCGACGGCTGCCACGAGAAGGATCCAGAGCAGGGCCTTCATGGCCGTTCCTTTCGTCGGGGGTCGGGGCCGTTCTGCCCCTTGTGGACACCACGATGCCCGCTCGCCGGGCGCGGGAGCGAGGGGGCGGTGTACCGGACCCTTGGTGTAGTCCGCTACACCAAGGGCCGGGTGGCGCGCACGCCTTCGCCGGCCAGGGCGTTCGCCTAATCTGAAGCTCATGAAAGAGAGGCTGTGGCTCGAATGGCGGGCGACGAGGCAGCTGCTGCGATCGGCCGGCCTCGCCCTGGCCTCGCTCCTGTTCCTGCCCGTCGCGGGGTTCACCGCGGTCGCCACCTTGCTGGTGATCGGCGCGGGCGTACTGCCCGAAACGGTCCTGCTGTTGCGCAGGGTCGCCGGGCTCAAGCGCCGCGAGGTGGAGAACTGGACGGGTGAGCAGGTCCCGGAGGCGTACGTACCCCTCGTCGGCGGACTCTCGGTCCGCGTACGGACGGCGGTCGCCGATCCCGGAACCTACCGGGACCTGCGGTGGCTGGCCGCGCACTTCCTCTACGGCTGGCTGCTGGCCTACGCCGCCCTGCTCGTCTGGATCATCGGCCTGATGGTCGACGGCATCTGGTGCGGGGTGCTGGGGCACCGGGCCGTGCTGCTGCCCCACATCGGGCGGCTGGCCGCCCTGGACGCGGCCTGGTCCCGCACTCTGCTGGAGCCCTCCCCGGACGCCCGGCGCAGCGCGGAACTCGCCGAGCGCGTCGAGGAGCTGACCGCCACCCGGGCCGGGGCGGTCGCCGCGCACGGCGCCGAACTGCGGCGCATCGAGCGTGACCTGCACGACGGGACCCAGGCCCGCCTGGTCGCCCTGTCGATGCGGGTGGGGCTGGCCAGGAGGGCGTACGACAACAACCCGGACGCCACTCGCAAACTGCTCGACGACGCGCAGGACCAGGTCCAGGAAGCCCTCACCGAACTGCGCCACGTGGTGCGCGGCATCCATCCGCCGATCCTCACCGACCGCGGACTCACCGGCGCCGTACGGGCGCTGGCCGCGGGCAGCGCGCTGGAGGTCGAGGTGGCCGAGGAGGACCTGGAGGGCGGTTCGCGCCCGCCGGCCGCGGTCGAGGCGGCGGCGTACTTCGCGGTCGCCGAGGCGCTGACCAACGCCGCAAAGCACAGCGGATCCGAGCGAGCCCGGGTGGAACTGTCCCGGGCAACCCGCGCGTTGAAGATCGTGGTGCGCGACGAAGGACACGGGGGCGCCGACGAGGCGGGCGGCAGCGGGCTGCTCGGCATGCGGCGGCGGATCGCGGCGCTCGACGGCATCGTCCAGGTGTCGAGCCCCGTCGGGGGGCCGACCGTGATCGAAGTGGAGCTTCCGTGCGTGTGGTGATCGCCGAGGACAACGCCCTGCTGCGGGAAGGACTCGTACTGCTGCTCACCTCCGCGGGCCACGAGGTGGTCGCCGTCGCGGCCAGCGGCCCCGAGGTGCTCCCGGCGCTGCTCGAACACCGGCCGGACGTGGCCGTGCTGGACGTGCGGATGCCGCCCGGCTTCCGGGACGAGGGGCTGCGCGCGGCGCTCGCGGCGCGGGCGGAGATACCGGGACTCCCGGTGCTCGTGCTGTCGCAGTACGTCGAGGAGACCTACGCGGCCGAACTGCTCGGCGGCGGCGCGAGCGGCGTCGGCTATCTGCTCAAGGACCGGATCGGCCGGGTCGACGAGTTCCTCGACGCCCTGGACCGGGTCTCCGCGGGCGGTACCGCGCTGGACCCGGAGGTGGTGGCGGAACTCCTCGCGAAACGCAAGGACGATCCGATCGACTCCCTGACCCCGCGCGAGCGGGAGGTCCTGCAGCTGATGGCGGAGGGGCGGGACAACGCCACGATCGCCGCGCACCTGGTGGTCACGGAGCGGGCGGTGAGCAAGCACATCGGGAACGTGTTCCTCAAGCTCGGGCTCCCGCCGAGCGACAGCGGCCACCGTCGGGTCCTGGCGGTCCTCGCCTACCTGAACAAGAGGTTCCGTACGTGAAATATTCATGCCGGAAACGTGAGTCTGGCGCTACCGCGCGCTGAAGTCCCGCCCGCATACTCGTTCTTGATGATCGAGCGGGACAGCGACCACGGCGGCGACGGCAACTGCGGCCACTACAGCAACCAGTCGGCGTCGCGCGCGATCTTGATGCCGTCCACCCGGTTCCGGGCCTGCAGCTTGGTCACCGTGGTGGTCAGGTAGTTGCGAACGGTGCCGAGGGAGAGCTGGAGGTGTCTGGCTATCTCGACCGGCTCCAGTCCGTCCGCGGCCAGTCGCAGCACTTCGGTCTCGCGGCTGCTCCAGGTCGTCCTCCAGGTTCAGCAGCGCCACCAGGGCGCCGCGCACCATGTTCATGTCTTCGGCCAGCAGGATGCGGATCGTCATGGGGAAGGGTCCTCCCGGTTCAGGCGGCGGGGTCCCGGACGCCGAGCTCGGTGTCGTCGGGGTCGGCGAGTCTGCGCAGCGGCCGTGCCGGGGCCCGGGCGACCAGCTCGAAGGTGTCGCCGGAGCCGCGGGTGACGGTGAGCACGCCGGAGGCCGACAGCAGCCGTTCGCGCAGGTTGCCCAGACCGCTGCCGCTGTGGGGTGACACGTCACGGTAGGAGGGGTCCACACCGTCGTTGGAAACGGACAGGCGCACCCAGTCGTCGTCCTGGGTCGCCGTGATCGTGCAGGTGGTGGCGCGGGAATGCCGCAGCAGGTTGGTGACCGCCTCGCGCAGGACGGCGGCCAGTACGGAGTCGACCTGCCGGTCCACGGTGGAATCCAGCCGGATCTCCACCCGCACCTCTACGTCCGCGGCCTCCAGCAGGGACTGGGCCGAACGCATCTCCTGTTCCAGGGACATGCTGCGCAGGCCGCTGGAGACCACGCGCACGTCGGCGAGCGACTGGCGGGATATGGCGAGCACTTCGCTGACCTCCTCCATCGCGCGTCCCGGATGGGAGGGGATCAGCCGGTGGATCAGCTCGCCCTTGAGGGTGATCGCCGACAGCCCCGGCACCACCCCGGAGGGCCTGCGCGAGCTGTGCGAACGGCTGGACCCGGCCCGGGAGCCCGGCCGGCTGGTCCTGATCACCCGCCTCGGCGCGGGGAAGGCCGCCGACCTGCTGCCGCCGCTGCTGCGAGCCGTACGCTCCGCCGGACACGCGCCGGTGTGGGCCTGCGACCCGATGCACGGCAACACCATCGTCTCCGACAGCGGCTACAAGACCCGCAGGCTGTCCGATGTCACCGCCGAAGTCGCCGAATTCTTCGCCGTACACCGGGAAGAGGGCACGCACCCCGGGGGAATTCACCTCGAACTCACCGGTGACGACGTCACCGAATGCCTCGGCGGTGATCTGCAGGAGATCGTCGACGGGCAGCTCGGCACACGGTACGAGACGGCCTGCGATCCGCGGCTCAATGCCGTGCAGTCACTCGAACTCGCCTTTGCCGTAGGCGACTTGCTGCGCTCGGGGTATTCCGCCTGAGCGGGCGATTAGGCGAGGACTTAAGGACCTTGTGACGCCGATCGGGCGGGTGGAAACATCTCGCACGCCAGCCTACGAAAGGGAAACTCCCATGCCGCTCGCGATCGAGGCCGAGGGACTGGTCAAACGGTACCGGGAGACGACGGCCCTGCGGGACGTCGACCTCGCGGTGCCGGCCGGCACCGTCCACGGCGTCCTCGGCCCCAACGGGGCCGGGAAGACGACGCCGTACGCATCCTCGCGACCCTGCTGACCCCGGACGCCGGCCGGGCGACGGTCGGCGGGTACGACCTGATCCGCGACCCGGTCGGGGTGCGCGGCGTGATCGGCCTGACGGGCCAGTACGCGGCGCTCGACGAGGAACTCAGCGCCGTCGAGAACCTCACGCTCATCGGCCGGCTGCTGCGGCTGCCGGCCGCCGACGCGCGGGCCCGCGCCCGTGAACTCCTCGCCGACTTCGGTCTCACCGAGGCCGAGGGCCGCCCGGTGAAGACGTACTCGGGCGGCATGCGCCGCCGCGCCGACCTCGCGGCCAGCCTGGTCGGCCGGCCGTTGGTGCTCTACCTGGACGAGCCGACCACCGGCCTCGACCCGCACAGCCGCAACGAGGTCTGGGACACCGTCCGGGGCCTCCTCGCGGGCGGGGTCACCGTCCTGCTCACCACGCAGTACCTCGAAGAGGCCGACCAGCTCGCCGACCACATCACCGTCTTCAACCACGGCACGGTCGTCGCCGAGGGCCGTCCGGACGAACTCAAGCGGATGGCGGGCGGCCAGACGCTGGAGGTACGGGCCGCCCGGCGCGACCAGGTGGACACCGTCGCCCAGATCATGCTCGGCCTCACCGGCCAGCTGCCCGCACGCGACGAGGACACCGGCCGGCTCACCGTGCCGGTGCAGGACCCGATGATCCTCTCCGCCCTGGTCCACAAGCTCGACGGGGCCGACGTGGCCTTCGACGAGCTCGGGCTGCGGTTGCCCACGATGGACGAGACGTTCCTCGCGATCACCAGCCCGGGCGGCGTACGGGCCCCCCTCACGGAAGAGAAGCTTCGATGACGACCCCCACCCGTGCGGCGCGCCGCCGCATAGGCCCGCTGGAAGCGGTCGGGAACGCGCTGTCCCTGGCCTCCCGGAACGTCACCAAGCTCAGGAAGAACCCTGACGCCCTGGTCGACGTGACGCTCCAGCCGCTGCTGATGCTGTTCATGTTCACGTTCCTGTTCAGCGGCGCCATCGCCGGCGGCGACCGGGACGGCTACCTCCAGCAACTCGTCCCGGGCCTGCTGGTGTTCAGCCCGCTGTTCGTCACCATCGGCAGTGGCGCTGTGCACGGACATCTCCAAGGGCTTCTTCTACCGGCTGCGCAGCCTCCCCTCGATCCTGGCCGGCATCCTGGTCCGCACCCCGGCGGCCGTCCCCGGCGTCCTGATCGGCGCGGTCATGCCGCTCAGCTTCGGCAGCAACGTCTTCGCCCCCGCCGAGACCATGCCGGGCTGGCTGCAGACCTGGGTGAACATCAACCCGGTCACCCTGATGACCGACGTCAACCGTTCGCTGCTGCTTGGCGAGGGCCCGCTGACGGGCCCGCTGCTGGGCGGTCTGGCCTGGATGGCGGCCTTTTTCGCGGTGTTCTTCCCGCTGTCGATGCGCGCGTACCGGCACCGCCTGGGCAGGTAGCCCGGAGGAAGGGAACGCAGGGGCGGCAGCGGCCGGGGGGCAGCTGCCGCCCCGTCTCGCGTCCTCGCCTCCGCTCACCGTTCGACGGGCAGACCGGTCGGCTCCTTGATGCGCTTCATGATGATCTGCGAGTTGACCTCGGTGACCCCGGACAGTGCGGTCAGCTTCTCGATCCACAGGCGTTCGTACGCGCGCAGGTCCGCGACCGCGATCCGCAGCAGGCAGCCGGGACTGCCGAAGAGGCGGTACGCCTCGATGACGTCGGGGATGTCCTGCAGGGCCGCCTCGAAGGCCTCGACCGCCTCACGGTCACGGCGCACCTCCACCGAGACGAGCACCTCGAACCCACGGCCGACCGCCTCGGGGGAGATCACGGCGCGATATCCCTGGATCACCCCGTCCTGTTCCAGCTGCCGCACCCGGCGCATACAGGGGGAGGGGGTCAGTCCCACGCGCTGGGCGAGCTCCTGGTTGCTGAGCCGGCCGTCCGCCTGGAGCTCGCGCAAGATATCCCGGTCGATGGCATCCATTGCGCAATTATCACCCACCCAGTGTGACAACGGGGGCCAAAGAAGCAATCGCATTGCGCGTAGATATCCCTATGATTGCCGTTTCAGTACACGTGTGCGAGTTCGCGCGCGCGAGTGACCAGGAATACGAGGAAAGGGCGGCCACGGCCATGGGACGGATCGTCGTCATCAGCACCGGCGGGACGATAGCCAGCCGTTGGCAGGGCTCGGGTTTCGCGGCGGACGCCGACGGCAGCGAGGTCATGGCCACCGCGCCGTTGCCCGAGGGCATCAGCGTCGAGCTGGTGGACCTGTTCAGCGTGAACAGCCCGCGGCTCACCACGGCCCACCAGCTCACCCTGCTGCGTACCGTGCACGAGGTCCTCGCCGACCCCGGCGTGGACGGCATCGTCGTCACGCACGGCACGGACACCCTCGAAGAATCGGCGTTCCTCGTCGACCTGCACCACCACGACCCGCGCTCCGTGGTGTTCACCGGCTCGCAGCGGCCCATGGGCACCGCCGACGGCGACGGACCGGGCAACCTCTACGACGCGCTGCTCACCGCCGCCACCACCCGCGGGCTGGGCGTGCTGATCGCCTTCGCCGGCCGGGTGCACGCCGCCCGCGGCACCGTGAAGACCCAGGCCGTGGACCTGGACGCGTTCGCCGACCCCTCGAAGGAACTCCTCGGCAAGGTCGGCTTCGGCAAGGTCGCCGTCCTGCGCACCCCCCAGCGCCCCGCCCCCCTCCCGCTGCCCGCGATGCCCGAACTCCCGCCGCGCGTGGACGTGGTGGTGCACCACGCCGACGGCGACCCGGTGCTGCTGAACGCCGCCGTCGCGGCCGGCGCGCGGGGCCTCGTCCTCGTCGGGACCGGCGCGGGCAACGCGACCCCCGAGATCGTGGACGCCGTCAAGGCCGCCATCGGGCGCGGCGTGCTGGTCGCGCTCACCACGCGTGTGATGGCCGGCCCGGTCACCGAGATATACACCCACGGTGGCGCGGTGGACCTGGTCGCGGCCGGAGCCGTACCGACGGGCACCCTGCGCGCGGGCCAGGCCCGCATCGCAGTCCTCTCCGCACTGCTGTCCTCCACGGACAGCGCGGAGCAGACCCGCGTCCTGCGCGAAGCCCTCTCCGCCGAGGGCCCGGTCCTGGTCGGGGCCTAGTACGTCACCCTGCGCTGCACCTGACCGGACGGCGCCCGGTGGGCGCCGTCCGGCCGTTCAGTTCCCGAAGGCCGCCAGGATCCGGTCCGCCGCCGAGGTCGGCGTGACCGAGCCCGCCCGCACCGCGGCTTCCAGCTCGGGCGCCAGGTCCCGTACCGACGGGTCCGAACGAAGCCGCTCCAGCAGTTCCTCGCGGACCATCGACCAGGTCCACTCCACCTGCTGGGACGCCCGCTTCGCCGCCAGCCGCCCGCCCGCGGCCAGCAGGGTGCGGTGCTGTTCGAGGCGGTTCCACACCTCGTCCAGGCCTGCCGACTCGCGGGCGCTGCACGTCAGGACCGGCGGGGTCCACGCCGCGTCGGCCGGGTGCATCAGGCGCAGCGCGCCCGACAGTTCACGGGCGGCCGCCTTGGCGTCCCGCTCGTGCGGGCCGTCCGCCTTGTTGACGGCGAGGACGTCCGCCAGCTCCAGGACGCCCTTCTTGATGCCCTGCAGCTGGTCGCCCGTGCGGGCCAGGGAGAGCAGCAGGAAGGAGTCGACCATCCCCGCCACCGTGGTCTCCGACTGGCCCACGCCGACCGTCTCGACGAGGACCACGTCGTAACCCGCCGCCTCCATCACGATCATCGACTCGCGCGTGGCCTTCGCGACCCCGCCCAGCGTCCCGGCCGAGGGCGACGGGCGGACGAAGGCCGCCGGGTCGACCGCCAGCCGCTCCATCCGCGTCTTGTCGCCGAGGATGGAGCCGCCCGTGCGCTTCGACGACGGGTCGACCGCCAGGACCGCGACCTTGTGGCCCAGGCCGGTCAGCATCGTGCCGAACGCGTCGATGAACGTGGACTTGCCCACCCCCGGCACCCCGCTGATGCCGATCCGGCGCGCCTTCCCGGCGTGCGGGAGGAGTTCCGTCAACAGGCCCTGGGCCAGGGCCCGGTGCGCGGGCAGGGTGGACTCGACGAGCGTGATCGCGCGCGCGATGAACGCGCGCTTCCCGTCGAGCACCCCCTTCGCGTAGGCCTGGATGTCGATCTTCGGCACCGGCAGCCGCCTACAGCTCGTGGCCCAGATCCGCGGCCAGCCGCGTCACCAGGTCGTGGGCGGCGTCCGGGATCACCGTGCCGGGCGGGAACACCGCCGTGGCGCCCATCTCCAGCAGCGTGGGGACATCGGCCGGCGGGATGACCCCACCCACGACGATCATGATGTCCTCGCGGCCCTCCGCCGCCAACTGCTCGCGCAGCGCCGGTACGAGGGTCAGGTGGCCGGCCGCCAGCGACGAGACGCCCACCACGTGGACGTCCGCCTCGACGGCCTGGCGGGCCACCTCCGCCGGGGTCTGGAACAGCGGGCCGACGTCCACGTCGAAGCCCAGGTCGGCGAAGGCGGTCGCGATCACCTTCTGGCCGCGGTCGTGGCCGTCCTGGCCCATCTTGGCGACCAGGATGCGCGGACGGCGGCCCTCCGCCTCCTCGAACCGGTCGACCAGGGCGCGGGTGCGCTCCACGGACGGGGACTCGCCTGCTTCGGTGCGGTACACACCCGAGATCGTACGGATCTGGCTCGCGTGCCGCCCGTACACCTTCTCCAATGCGTCGGAGATCTCACCCACCGTCGCCTTGGCGCGCGCCGCGTCGACCGCCAGGGCCAGCAGGTTGCCGTCGCCGCGCCCGGCCGCGTTCGTCAGCGCCCGCAGGGTGTCCTGGGTGACCGCCTCGTCGCGCTCCTCGCGCAGTCGCCGCAGCTTGGCGATCTGCTGGGAGCGGACCGAGGAGTTGTCGACCTTGAGGACGTCGATCTGCTCGTCCGTCTCCACGCGGTACTTGTTCACGCCGATCACCGGCTGCCGGCCCGAGTCGATCCGCGCCTGCGTCCGCGCCGCGGCCTCCTCCACGCGCAGCTTCGGGATGCCCGCGTCGATGGCCTGCGCCATGCCGCCGGCCGCCTCGACCTCCTCGATGTGCTGCCAGGCCCGCCGGGCCAGGTCGTACGTCAGCTTCTCGACGTACGCGCTGCCGCCCCACGGGTCGATCGACCGGCAGGTCCCCGACTCCTGCTGCAGCAGCAGCTGGGTGTTGCGGGCGATGCGCGCCGAGAAGTCCGTCGGCAGCGCGAGCGCCTCGTCGAGGGCGTTGGTGTGCAGTGACTGGGTGTGGCCCTGGGTCGCCGCCATCGCCTCGATGCACGTGCGGGTCACGTTGTTGAAGACGTCCTGCGCGGTCAGAGACCAGCCGGAGGTCTGCGAATGCGTGCGCAACGACAGCGACTTGGCGTTCTGCGGGTCGAACTGCTTGACCAGGCGCGCCCACAGCAGGCGGGCGGCGCGCAGCTTCGCGACCTCCATGAAGAAGTTCATGCCGATCGCCCAGAAGAACGACAGGCGCGGCGCGAACGCGTCCACGTCCAGTCCGACGGCCTGCCCGGCCCGCAGGTACTCCACACCGTCCGCGAGGGTGTACGCCAGCTCCAGGTCGGCCGTGGCCCCGGCCTCCTGGATGTGGTAGCCGGAGATGGAGATCGAGTTGTACCGCGGCATCTTCTGCGAGGTGAACGCGAAGATGTCGGAGATGATCCGCATCGAGGGCTTGGGCGGGTAGATGTAGGTGTTGCGGACCATGAACTCCTTGAGGATGTCGTTCTGGATGGTCCCGGCGAGCTTGTCGGGGGAGACGCCCTGCTCCTCCGCCGCCACGATGTACAGGGCGAGAACGGGCAGCACCGCGCCGTTCATCGTCATCGACACCGACATCTTGTCGAGCGGGATCCCGTCGAACAGCTGCCGCATGTCATAGATCGAGTCGATGGCCACGCCGGCCATGCCCACGTCGCCGGTGACGCGCGGGTGGTCGCTGTCGTAGCCGCGGTGCGTCGGCAGGTCGAAGGCCACCGACAGGCCCTTCTGACCGGACGCCAGGTTGCGCCGGTAGAAGGCGTTCGACTCCTCGGCCGTGGAGAAACCGGCGTACTGCCGGATCGTCCAGGGCTGGTTGACGTACATCGTCGGGTACGGGCCGCGCAGGTACGGGGCCACGCCCGGGTAGGTCCGGAGGAAGTCCAGGCCCTCCAGGTCCCGGCCCGTGTACAGCGGCTTGACGCCGATGCCCTCGGGGGTCTCCCACAGCAGGTCCGCGGCCGCGGTGCCGGTGGACTCCTTCACCGCGGAGCGCCACTGGTCCTCGCAGACCCCGGCGGCGGCGGTGGGGCCGAGCGCCAGCTCGGAGAAATCGGGGATGCTCAAGACGGCACTCCCATCCGGTCGAGTACGGAGGACAGCACGGCGACGGCGTCACAGCCGGCGAAGACGTACTCGTCCACGGAAGCCTCTGCGGTACCCGGCTTGCCGGCGAGGAACACGGTCGTGGCACCCGCGTCGCGCAGGGCCCCGGCCACCGCCTCGGCCTGCTCCTCGTACAGCGCGTCGCTGGAACACAGCACGGCCATGCCGTCGGCGCCGCTCGCGGCGTACGCCTCGGCGGCCGTCGCCGGGTCCACGGACACCGGGTCGTGCACCGGTTCGATGCCGCCCGCCTGGAACAGGTTCGAGGCGAAGGTGGCCCGCGCGGTGTGCGCGGCCGCCGGACCCAGCGCGGCCAGGAAGATCCTCGGCCGGGCGCCGGTCGCCGCCAGGTGTGCGTCGCTGCGGGCGCGCAGCGCCTCGTACGCCTCGTCGCGCCGGACCCGGGGAAGCCCCCCGGTGGGCGCGGGGGGTGCGCTCTCGCGGACCACCGGCTTCTCCGACAGCAGCGGGAACTCGCTGACACCGGTGATCGGTTCGCGGCGCTTGGCCAGCTTCTTCGAGCGGACGGCCCAGGTGGCGGCCAGCCGTTCGGCGACCAGCCCGGAGCGCAGGGCGGCGGCCTGGCCGCCCGCCTTCTCCACGGTCTGGAAGAACTCCCAGGCAGCGTTCGCGAGTTCGTCGGTGAGCCGCTCGACGTAGTACGAACCGCCCGCCGGGTCGATCACGCGGGCCAGGTGCGACTCCTCCAGCAGGATCGTGGAGGTGTTGCGGGCGATCCGGCGCGCGAACGCGTCCGGCAGCCCCAGCTCGTTGTCGAAGGGGAGCACGGTGACGGAGTCCGCGCCGCCCACACCCGCGGCCATGCAGGCCACGGTGGTGCGCAGCATGTTCACCCACGGGTCGCGGCGGGTCATCATCACCGGCGAGGTCACCGCGTGCTGGAGCTGGGCGCCCGCCTCCGGGGCCCCCGAGGCCTCGGCGACACGGGCCCACAGGCGGCGCGCGGCGCGCAGCTTGGCGATCGTGAGGAACTGGTCGGCCGTGGCCGCGTAGCGGAACTCCAGCTGGCCGAGGGCCGCCGCGGTGCTCAGGCCGGCTTCGGTGAGGGCGCGCAGGTAGGCGACGCCGGTGGCCAGGGACAGGCCCAGCTCCTCGGCGGCGCTGCCGCCGGCCTCGTGGTACGGCAGGGCGTCCACGGTCAGGGCGCGGACCCCGGGGTAACCGGAGGCGGCTTCCCGGGCCAGGGACACGGCGTCGGCCATGTCGAGGGCCTCGCCCGTACGGGCCTCGTGGCCCAGGGGGTCGGCGCCGAGACTCGCCCGTACCGCGGTGGGCCGCATCCCGCGCTCGGCACACAGGCCGAGGAACGCCCGCGCGGCCTCCGCGTATTCGGCTCCGGCGTCCAGGGAGACCGGGGCGAGGTCCAGGTAGACCCCGTCCAGCGCCCGGGCGAGCCCGTCGACCGGGACGCCGCCGCGGCCCGCGGTCAGCCAGAGGGAGGTGACCCCGTTCTCCAGGTCTGCGAGGACCGCCTCGTTCACGCGTGCGGGATCGGTGCCCGCGAGGCGCTGGCGCACGTCCCAGCCGCTCGCGGTGGTGCCTTCCGGCCTGCCGCCCCGTACGAAGGGGGCGAATCCGGGGAAACCGGTGTCGGGAGCCGCCCCGTCGGGCGGCGCGGTGTACAGCGGGCGGGTGGTGAGCCCGTCCTCGAGTGGGGTGGACAACGCTTCTTCAGCGGCCTCGCCGGAGGCTTCCTTGCCCGACTTGCGCAGTACGCCCTCTACAAGGCGCTGCCACTGCTCATGCGTCGCGTCAGGGAACTCGGCGGCCAGGGAGAGCCCGTCGTCAGGCAGGACCGTCATGGCTCGAATGTAGGGGAGGGCGCTCAGGTGGCACCATACCGAGCGGTGTGATCTCGCCCTCTCACGGCGTACCGAACGGATCCTGGAAACCAGGCTGAGCAGCACGATTGCCGCCTCTCCGGGAGTACGGCAGGTCCCGCGCGCGGTACCGACGATCCGTGGGAGGCCGGTGCGGACGTGCGGGAGCTCCGTCGCGGCGCCCCGGATCTCCGCAGGATCTCCTCAGGATGTCCCTCGTGCAGGACACCCGGCCGCTCGGTCACGACCATGACCGCCGGATTGAAGACATCCCACAGAAGAGCCGCCACGCGGCGCTCTACGCGGGCGCGCTCGCGCAGCAGCAGCCGATCGGGCGCGTCCACAGGGTCGCCGGTGGCGGCCGCGGCCACCGGCAGCTCGCCGGACGGGTCCGCCGGCATGACGCCGCGGCGCACCGCCGCGGCGCACCGCCGCGGCGCACCGACTCGGCGCCGATCGCGGTGCCGGACGCCGTCGCCCGGAGGCAGCCGGTACGTCCACACGCACCGGGAGTCCATGAGCGGGGCACCTGCAGCTGGGCAAGGCCGCCCGCAGGCCGAGCCCGGGCCGGGGCCCTGGTGCACGGTCCCCCCGTTGCCGAGAGCCGGGGCATTGACGGCCGCCCGACCAGCACCGGCCGTACGCGTCACGAGGTCCTCGGGGGCGGGGGCGGGGGTTGGGGGCGTCCCCTCAGAGCATGACGAACCCCCGTGCCCGGGCCCACCGTCGACCGGCCGCCTGGCGAAGGACCGCCGAGGACCGGACGGTCGGTCCGGCTACGCCGGGGGCTCGGCGGGGTGGGGGTTCGGTTCGCCGGCCCGGGGCAGGGCGCCTCGGCTGCGGCGGTCCGGGATTCGGCGGTGTCCTGGCAGGACTTCGCGGGGCCGGGGACGGGGCGGGGTTCGGCTGCGCCGGAGGCGGCGGGGCGGTGCGGGCCCCTGCCGGGAGCCTGACGGGGTGTGGGGGTGGCCGCGCCCGGCAGCTTTGTCAGGTGTTGGAGCCGCGCCCGGGGGCACCTCCCGGTGGGAGCTGGGGGGATCCAGGCGCGGGTGTCCGGGGGCGGAGCCCACGGTTCCGGGAAGGGGCTGGGTGGGGGAGGGATCCGGGCTGCGGCGGCCGGATCTCGGCGAGTGCGTGGCCGCCGCGTTGCGGGGCCATGAAATCCGGCCACGGTTTTCGGCCGCCATGACCAGGACGACGTACCTCTCTCGGTACAGGAAAGCCCAGGTCGCAGTGGGTGAACGGGCCCGGCCGAGGCCTCAGGGGTGGCCGCCCGCCGAGGGTTGACCGGTGGCGGGAGCGCTGACACGCTCCGAGCCATGTCCGCGAACGAACTCCTCGCCCCGCGGCTCCACACCACCGGCCTCTGTTGTACTGGGCCGGGCGAGTGTCCGGGCCGCCGCTGTCCGGCCCCGCGCCGCGCCTGACCCGGCTGCCCCCAAGACCCGGTCCAAGGCCCAGCCCTACGTCCGGCCCTGAGCCCAGCCTCGTGGACCGGCCTCGGTCCGCCTCATGATCCGGTTTCACGGGCCGGGCTCGGCCCCGAGGTCCGGCCTCAGGCCCCCGGTTCCGAAGTCCGGCCCGGTTCTCCATGGCTCGGTTCCATGGTCCGGCTCGGAAGCCCGTCCCGGGGCCCCGTCCCAGGGCCGGTTCGAGGGGCCGGCCTCAGGCTCCGGTTCCGAGGCCTGGTTCGAAGGTCCGGTCTCAGGCTCTGGTTCCGAGGTCTCGGCTCTACGGCCGGGTTCCGTGGCCTGGTTCAAGGTCCTGTCCCGAGGTCTGGTTCCAAGGTCCGGTCTCAGGCGCCAGTTCCGAGGCCTGGTTCGAAGGTCCGGTCTCAGGCTCCGGTTCCGAGGTCTCGGCTCTACGGCTGGGGTCCTTGGCCTGGTTCAAGGTCCGGTTCCGAGGTCCGGTCCAGGTTCTGGTTCCGAGGCCTGGTTCCAAGGTTCCGGCTTCAAGCTCGGCCCCGAGGCCCGGCCCCAGGCTCCGCCCGCACGGCCCGGCGTCAAGGTCCGGACCGAAGGGTCGACGCCACGGCCCCGTCCCCACGGCCCGACCGCAAGCTCGGCCCGCCCACCGTCCGGGGAGGCCGTGGCCGCCCGCCCGCCCGCCCCGCCGTGCCCCCGGCCGGCTCCGCCCCCGGCCGGCTCCGCCCCCGGCCGGCTCCGCCCCCGGCCGGCTCCGTGTCCCCTCCGCCCGCCGGCCCGCCCCGTATGCCCGTTTACTCCGCTGCCGGAATCGACCCCAGGGAGTCCCCATGGCCACCGCAGTCACCCCCGTCACCATCACGAAGATCGGCGGCCGCATCGGCGCCGAGATCAGCGGCGTACGCCTCGGCGGCGATCTGCCCGGTGCCGCCGTCGCCGAGATCCGCGCCGCGCTCCTCGCCCACAAGGTCGTCTTCTTCCGCAGCCAGGACCACCTCGACGAAGCCGGCCACGAGGCCTTCGCCCAGTTGCTCGGCACGCCCGTCGCGCACCCCACCGTCCCCTCCGCCGACGGCCGTTACGCCCTCGGCATCGACTCCCACCACGGCGCCCGCGCCAACCAGTGGCACACCGACGTCACCTTCGTCCCCGCCTACCCGGCCTTTTCCATCCTCCGCGCCGTCACCATCCCCCCCGTACGGCGGCAACACCCTCTGGGCCAACACCGCCACCGCCTACGGCAACCTCCCCGAGCCCCTCCGGGCGCTCGCCGACGGCCTGCGCGCCGTCCACTCCAACGAGTACGACTACGCCGCGCTGAAGCCCGACGCCCTGCCCGAGGCGCTGGCCCAGTACCGCGAGGTCTTCACCTCCACCGCGTTCCGCACCGAGCACCCCGTGGTGCGCGTCCACCCCGAGACCGGCGAACGCACCCTGCTGCTCGGCAACTTCGTCCAGCGCATCCAGGGCTTCACGGGCCGCGACTCCCGCCTCCTCCAGGACCTCTTCCAGGCCCACATCGAGAGTCCCGAGAACACCGTCCGCTGGCAGTGGCGGGCCGGCGACGTCGCCATCTGGGACAACCGCGCCACCCAGCACTACGGCGTGGACGACTCCGACGAGCACGAGCGCATCCTGCGCCGCGTCACCGTCGACGGCGACATCCCGGTCGGCCCCAACGGCGAGCCCTCCCGGCTGATCAGCCCGGAGGCCGTCCCGGACCCCTCCTTCGGCATCGCCTCCGGAGCTTCGAACGCCTCCACGGCCTCCACCACCTCCACCGCCTCCGCCTGACCGTCCAGCTCCCGTACGACACCCAAGGAGCCCCCGTGCCCCACCTGCTCGCCCTCACCGGCAGCCCGTCGCTCCACTCCCGTACCGAGGTCGTCGCCGACCACGTGCTGGGCCGCCTCTCCCATTCCGGCTTCGACACCGCGCACCTCCCCGTCCGCGACCTCCCGGCCGCCGACCTGCTCTCCGCCCGGCGCGGCGAGCCCGAGATCCGCCGGGCACTCGAAGCCGTTGCCGGGGCCGACGGGATCGTCATCGCGACCCCGGTCTACAAGGCCTCGTACACCGGCCTGCTCAAGGCCTTCCTCGACCTCCTCCCGCAGGACGGCCTGGCCGGCAAGACGGTGCTGCCGCTGGTCACCGGCGGCAGTCTCGCCCACGTCCTGACCATCGACTACGCCCTGCGCCCCGTGCTCGCCGCCCTCGGCGCCCGGCACGTCACCGCCGGGAGGTTCGTCCTCGACTCCTCGGTCGAGCGCGGTTCCGGCCCCGACCGGCTGCGGCCCGAGGCGGAGCTGGACCTCTTCCAGGCCGTCGACGAGTTCGCCGACGCCCTGCGTTCCGCGACGCACACCACCGCGCTCACCGCCGCCCCGTAATACAGCCCGCTCCGCGACCAGCACCCACAAGGAACCGTCATGCCTGCAGCCCTCGCCTCGACCTCCACCTCCCGGCGCCAGTTCCTGACCCTGCTCGGCATCTCGGCGGCCGCGGTGAGCTGCGGCACGGCCACCGCCACCGGCGGCGGATCCGGCTCCGGCCCGCAGGTCAAGACCCTGAAGTACCAGGGCTCGGTCGGCGCGGTCACGCTCCCCGAACTCGCCGCGGACCTCGGCTACTTCGAGGACGTAAAACTCGAATGGGTCGGCAACACCATCAGCGGCCCGCAGGACATCCAGTCCGCCGCCACCGGCCAGACCCACTTCGGCAGCGCCTTCAACGGCGCGGTCATCAAGCTCGCCGCCGGCAACGCGCCTATCAAGGCGGTCATCTCCTCCTACGGTTCGGACCAGTACTCCTACGCCGGCTACTTCGTCCTGGAGGACAGCCCGATCCGCTCCGCCCGCGACCTGATCGGCAAGAAGGTCGGCATGAACACCCTGGGCGCCCACTACCAGGCCCTGCTCGACACCTACCTGAGCCGCAACGGCCTGTCCGAGGCGGACGCGGCCAAGGTCGAGGCCCTGGTCGTACCGCCCGTCAACACCGAACAGGCCCTGCGCGCCAAGCAGATCGAGGTCGGGGTGCTCACCGGCATCCTGCGAGACAAGGCCATCGCCTCCGGCGGCATCCGCCCGCTGTTCACCGATGTGGATCTGCTCGGCCCGTTCAGTGCGGGCACCTACATCATGACCGAGCGTTTCATCAAGCAGAACCCGGACACCGTACGGACCTTCGTCACGGGCGTGGCCAAGGCCATCGAGTGGTCCCGCACCACTCCGCGCGAGGAGGCCGTCGCCCGGATGACCGAGATCGTCAAGAAGCGCGGCCGCAACGAGGACACCTCCGCCCTGCAGTACTGGCGCTCGTACGGGATCGCCGAGACGGGCGGCCGGATACCCGACAAGGAGTTCCAGCTCTGGCTCGACTGGCTCGGCGAGCGGGGCGAGATCAAGCAGGGCCGGTTCGAGCCGTCCGACCTCTACACCAATGAGTTCAACGGCTACGGAAAGGGCTGACCCGACATGGCGAAGATCGTGTTCGAGGGAGTGCGAAAGACCTTCGGGGACTTCACCGCTCTCGACGGCATCGACCTGGAGATCCGCAGCGGGGAGTTCCTCGTGGTCGTCGGCCCCAGCGGCTGCGGCAAGTCCACGCTCCTCGACCTCCTCGGCGGACTGTCGGCCCCCACGGCCGGGCGGATCCTGCTCGACGGCAAGCAGGTCACCGGGCCGGGGCTGGACCGGGGCATCGTCTTCCAGCAGTACGCGCTGTTGCCGTGGCGCACCGCCCAGGGCAACGTCGAGTTCGGCCTGGAGGCCACCGGTGTGCCACGCCGGCAACGCGCTGCCCGGGCGAAGGAGTTCCTGGACCTGGTCGGGCTGACCGGCTTCGAGGACCGGCACCCGCACCAGCTGTCCGGCGGCATGCGCCAGCGCGTCGCCATCGCCCGCTCGCTGGCGTACGACCCGGACGTGCTGCTGATGGACGAGCCGTTCGCCGCGCTCGACGCGCAGACCCGCGAGTCCCTCCAGGACGAGCTGCGCCGCATCTGGCAGAGCACCGGCAAGACCGTCGTCTTCATCACGCACGGCATCGAGGAGGCCGTCTACCTCGGGCAGCGGGTGGCGGTCATGACCTCCCGGCCCGGCCGGGTCAAGGAGGTCGTCCCGGTCTCCTTCGGCGACCGCGAGGGACTGCTGGGGGAGGCCCTGCGGTCCAGCCCGGAGTTCGCCCGCTACCGGCACGAGATCTGGAACCTCCTCCACGACGAGGTGGCCCGAGCCCAGCAACTGGAGAAGGAGGCGGCAGCCGCATGACCACCGGAACCGACACCACCGCCCCGGCGGCCGCGGGCCCCACGGCCCCGGCCCCGTCCGAGCCCGCCCCCGCCGCCGGGACCACCGCGGCCGCCGCGGGGACCGCCCCGGCCGGAGCCCCTGTCATCAAGACCCCTGCCCCGGCACCCACCCCTGCCCCGGCACCCACCCCTGCCCCGGCACCCACCCCTGCCCCGGCACCCACCCCTGCCGCGGCCCCCGCCCCGGCGTCGATCCCTGCCTCCACCCGTACGAAGTCCGGCGCACCGGCGGTCGTACGCGTCCTGAAGGCCGTCGCCGTCCGGACCGCCGCGATCCTCGCCCTGATCGCCCTCTGGGAGATCGCCCCGCGCGCCGGCCTGGTCGACGCCACCTTCCTGCCTCCCATCAGCGAGGTCGCCGTCGCCTGGTGGGAGCTGGCCGGCGACGGCCAGCTCGCCGAGCACACCCGGGCCAGCCTGATCCGCTCCTTCGGCGGCTTCGGCATTGCCGTGGCCATCGCCGTCCCGCTCGGCCTGCTCATCGGCTGGTACCGGCCCCTCGCCGACTTCCTCGGGCCGCTGCTGGAGGTCTTCCGCAACACCGCGGCCCTCGCGCTGCTCCCGGTCTTCGTGCTGCTCCTCGGCATCGGCGAGACCTCGAAGGTGTCGATCGTGGTCTACGCCTGCCTCTGGCCCGTCCTGCTCAACACCATCAGCGCCGTCCGGAACGCCGACCCCACCCTGATCCGGCTCGCCCGGTCGATGGACCTCTCCACGCCCCGCCTGTTCCAGAAGGTGATCCTCCCGTCCTCGGTCCCGGCCATCTTCACCGGCATCCGGCTCGCAGGCGCCGTCTCCATCCTCGTCCTCGTGGCCGCCGAGATGATCGGCGCGAAAGCGGGACTCGGCTATCTGATCAACGCCTCGCAGTTCAACTTCGCGATCCCGCAGATGTACGCGGGCATCATCACGATCTCCGCGATCGGCGTCGCCTTCAACCAGCTCCTCGTCACCGTCGAACGCCGCCTCAGCCTCTGGCGCGTCCCCGCCTCTTCCTAGGGAAACCCACATGACCGACCAGACGCCCCGGACCCTCCACCTCAACGCCTTCCTCATGAACGCCGGACACCACGACGCCGCCTGGCGCCACCCGGACAGCACCCCCGAACGCGTCACCGACCTGCGGTACTTCCAGGAGCTGGCCCGCACCGCCGAGCGCGGCCGGCTCGACTCGGTCTTCTTCGCCGACGGGGTCGCCCTCTGGGGCAAGGCCCGCTACAACGCCGTCGGCGGGTTCGAGCCGCTCACCCTGCTCTCCGCGATCGCCGCCGTCACCGAGCACATCGGGCTGATCGCCACCGTCTCCACCACCTTCAACGAGCCGTTCCACACCGCCCGCAAGTTCGCCTCCCTGGACCACATCAGCGGGGGCCGCGCCGGCTGGAACGTCGTCACCTCCGGCAGCGTCGACGAGGCCCGCAACTTCAACCGGGACGAGCACCTGGAGCACAGCCTCCGCTACGACCGGGCCCGCGAGTTCCTCGACGTCGCCACCAAGCTCTGGGACAGCTGGGAGGACGACGCGATCGTCCTCGACAAGGAGCGCGGCATCTACGCGGACACCGACAAGCTGCACCCCGCCGCCCACCGCGGCGAGCACTTCGGCGTGGCCGGCCCGCTCAACGTGCCCCGCTCCCCGCAGGGCCGCCCGCTCCTGGTGCAGGCCGGATCCTCCGAGGACGGCAAGGAGTTCGCCGCCCAGTACGCAGAGGCCGTCTTCACCGCCCAGCAGACCCTCGCCGACGGCCAGACCTTCTACAAGGACCTCAAGGCCCGTCTGGCGAAGTACGGCCGCACCGGGAGCGACCTGCTCGTCCTGCCCGGCATCGCGCCCGTCATCGGCTCCACCGAGGCCGAGGCCAAGGCACTGGAGCAGCAGCTCACCGACCTCCAGGTGCCGGAGTACGGCCTCGCCCAGCTCTCCACCATGCTCGGCGTCGACCTCACCGGCCACCCCCTCGACGGCACCCTGCCCGAGCTCCCGGAGGAGCGGGACATCAACGGCAACAAGAGCCGCTTCACCCTCGTCGCCGAACTGGCCCGCCGTGACGGCCTCACCCTGCGCGAGCTGATCGCCCGCCTCGGCGCCGGCCGCGGCCACCGGGTCTTCGCCGGCACCCCCGAGCAGATCGCCGACCAACTGGAGGAGTGGTTCACCCAGGGCGCCGCCGACGGCTTCAACATCATGGCGCCCGTCCTGCCCACCGGCCTGACCGACTTCGTCGACCACGTCGTGCCGATCCTCCAGCGGCGCGGGCTGTTCCGCACCGAGTACACCGGCCGCACCCTCCGCGAGCACTACGGCCTTCCGCGCCCGGCCAACCGCTACGTCAGTACCGGGCAGAGCGCATGACCGCGGGTCCGGCGGCGCGGCCCGTCACCCAGTGAGTACGGGGGCGGCCCGCGGCGGACCGCCCCCTCCTCATGCCGGCAGGTCTGCAGACCTGGCGGCATGAAGAGCGCCGGAGCGTCAGACCGTGAGGACGATCTTGCCCCGGGTGCGGCCCGCGGCGCTCAGCTCCCAGGCCTTGGCGGCCTCGGCGAGCGGCAGCGCGTGCTCCACGTTGACGGTGAGGCGGCCGGCGTCGGCCAGTTCCGCCAGGAAGGTCAGGTCGGCGGTGTCCGGTCGTACCCACAGCTGGTGGGCGCCCTTGGCCGCGGCCTCGTAGTCGGCGATGGAGACCACCCGGTCGCGCTGCTTCACGAGCGCCTGGAGTGTCCCGATGACGTCGTCCCCGAAGAAGTCGAGGCCCGCGTCGACGCCTTCGGGCGCCAGCTCGCGGATGCGGTCGGCCATGCCGTCCCCGTACAGCACGGGTTCGGCGCCGAGCGCGCGCAGGTAGTCGTGGTTGTGCGCGCCCGCCGTGCCGATGACCCGCAGGCCGAGCGCGACGGCGATCTGCACGCCGAAGGAGCCGGTGCCGCCCGCCGCGGAGTGGATGACGACCGTCTCGCCGGCCTTGAGACCCACGCGGGTGAGCGACTGGTAGGCGGTGAGCCCGGCCAGCGGGATGCCCGCAGCCTGCTCGAAGGTCAGCTCACGGGGCTTGCGGGCGAGGGTGCGGACGGGGGCGGTGACCAGTTCGGCGTAGGTGCCGAGCTCCACCCATTCCTTGCGGACGTAGCCGTACACCTCGTCGCCCACGGCGTAGTCGAAGGTGTCGGGGCCGACCGCCTCGACGATCCCGGCCACGTCCCAGCCGGGTATGACGGGGTAGCGGACTTCGAGGATGGGGTCGAGGTATCCGGCGGCGAGCTTCCAGTCCACCGGGTTCACGCCCGCGGCCTTGACGCGGACGAGTACCTCGCCCGGTCCGACCTTGGGCTCCGGTGCGTCAACGAGCGTGAGGTTCTCGGAAGTTCCGTATGCGCTGTATGCGATGGCCTTCATGATCACCGCCAACCCGGCGTGGCGCCCCGCTATTCCCGGACGGGGTCAGGCGGGCAGGGTGTTGCGGTGCGAGCGCCGCCTGGCCGCGCTGAACAGGGCCTGGATCTGGGCACCCGACTGCTCCACGTCGTCGAGCGGCGAGGGAAAGGGCAGCCGTACGTCGTGATGGCCGCGCCGCTCCTCCAGCCGCAAGGTGATCCCGTACCGGTCCATCGCGACGGGCAGGGCGCGGACCACGGCGGCGGCGGGCAGCGGCTGGACGAGGCGCAGGAGCAGGGTGACGAGGTCGGCGTGGTCGTCTAGGAGGTGCGTGAGCATGCCCGCCTCGTACGGGGCCAGCGGGTCGGGGCGGGCCGTCTCCAGCTCGTCGAGTCCGACGTACGAGAAGCCGTCCGCGGTCTCCAGGACCGCCTGTCCGAACTCCACGCAGGTGGAGTCGGCGCTCTCGTCCGGGTCATGGGCGTACGGGGTGAGCAGGCGGCCCAGGAGGGTCACCCGGGCGCGCACCCGGTCGCGGACGGGGGTGGGGGCGACGTCGGTGAACTCCAGCCGGACCGCGGGCCGGAGCTCGGCGTCGCCGCCGGGCTCCGCGGGATGCAGGTGCAGCCGGCCCATGGGGTCCGTGCCGTCGAGGTGGCGGACCTCGGTGCGCAGCCCGTCGGTGACCACGGTCATGGAGTGGGCGGCGGCCAGGACCGACCGCACCCGCTCGGCATCGGTGGGGCGGGCGGCCGGGTGGGCAGGGGCACCGGACATGCGCATCTGGATCTTCTCCATCATCGCGAGTTGGTTAGGTATGCCTAACCTAACCTATTTCGTTCGCGGGGAGTAGACCGGTCCGGTCGTGTCGGTGTTGGGCTGAACGGGTGAAACGCGAGAGGATGGGGGGATGCACATGAAGCACGCGGCCGAGGCGGCCCGGTGAGCAGGTACGACGTCACCGACGAACAGTGGGAGGGGCTCGCGCAGGTGGTCCCCCTGCGCAGTCGCAACGAATGGCCCTCCCGGGTGGACCACCGCACCATTCCCACGGCGCCCGGGGCGTCGGCGGCGGAGCAGCGGCGCTTCGTGGTGATCCGGGTTCAGATCTTCGCGGACGCGCGGGAGGTGGCGGAGTATCTGATCGCGCAGATCCCGGTGCTGCTCGACCTCACCGGCGCGGACAGCGAAGTGGCCAAGCGGATCCTGGACTTCAGCAGTGGTGTCGTCTTCGGCCTCGGCAGCGGAATGCACCGGGTCGACCGGAACGTCTTCCTGCTGGCGCCCGTCGGGACCGAGGTCGAGGGGATCGCGGCCGCCGCCGTCCCCCGATCGTAGGAAGGTCGCCGCGACGGAACGGTTCGCCGGGTCCACGGGGGGTCCGGCGGCCCGTACCGTCCCGCGCATGGACGCCCCCCTCGACGCGCCGGCGGGCCTCGCCCCCGCCGCGGTCGCGTTAGCCGACGCCGATCCCGCCGACTCCGCTGATTCCGCCGACTTCGGTGGTTCCGCCGACTTCGGTGGTTCCGCCCTTCCCCCCGCTCCCGCCTTTCCCGCCGATTCCGGCGGCGAACCCGCGCACGCCGTTCCCGCCGTTCCCGCGCAGGCGGGCCGCGCGCAGCCGCGGCCCGTGGTCACCGAGTTACGGCTCTCCGCCTTCGGGCCGCACCGTGGTGCGGCCTTCCGGCTCGGGCCCGTCACCCTTTTCACCGGGCCGAGCGGCAGCGGCAAGTCCCAGGCGCTGGCCGCCTATGAGGCCCTCGCAGCGCTCGCCTCCGGGGCCACCCTGGAGGAGGTCTTCCCCGACCCCGGTGCCCGGATCCCCGACTTGGCCGTCCCCGACGCCGAGCGGCGACGCGGCTTCCGCATCGGCTGCACGGTCGACGGCCCCGTCGGTCCGGTCCGCCTCGACCTCGCCGTCCAGGCCGAGCCGACCCTGCGCATCGTCGGCGAACGGCTCTCGCAGGACGGGCGGATCCTGCTCGCCACCGCCCTGCGCGACCCCGGCCGGCGTTGCGTGCAGGCCGCCTGGCTGACCGGCGGCGCCGTCGGCGTCACCCGGGCCCCGCTGCCCGACGACCGGCTCGGCACCGCCCTGCTCCCGCTCCGCGTGGCCGGTGCCACGGCCGGCCAGCGCCAGGTCCTGGCCTCCGCCGAGCAGGTCGTGGTGGCGCTGCGCTCGGTGTTCCCCTGCGACCCCCGCCCCGCGCGGATGCGCGCGCCCGTCCCGCCGGGGGAGGGCCGGCTGCTGGGGGACTGTGCCAACCTCGCCGACGTACTGCGCCGGACCCGCCACGAATGCGGCACCCGGCACGCGCTGCTGGCCGAGGCGGCCCGCACCGGCTGCGCGGGGCCGGTCGCCGGGCTGGACGTACGGGTCCTCGCGGGCGGCCCCGTCACGGCGGTCCTCGACCGGGGCCCCGCCCGGCCCGCCACGGAACTGGCCCGCCTCGGCGCGGGCGAACTGCGCTTCCTCGCGCTGGCGCTGGTCCTGCTGACCGGGCCCGGCGTGCTCGCCATGGACCCGGCCGCCGAACTGCTCTCCGCGCGGCAGGCGCTGACGGTCCTGGCCGACGGCTTCGACCGGGGCCTCGACCGGGCACAGAGCGCCGAACTGCTCCGCCTGGCCCTGCTGTCCTGCGGACGTGGGCACGTCCGGCTGGCGGCGGCGGTGGGGGAGGGGACCGCGGCGGCAGCCCGCCGCCTCCCGGGGGTCACGGTGGTAGACCTGAACCCGTGAACGACATGAACGACATGAACGGCGCGGGCGGCACGGACGGCGCGGGCGGCGCGGACGGCGGGGGCGGCGCGGGCCAGGACCGGACGGACGAGACCCCCGCGCCGCCCGCCGGTGACCGGCTGGACCAACTGCGGCGAAGGCTCGTCGACTTCGCGGCGGCGCGCGGCTGGGAGCCGTACCACACGCCCAAGAACCTGGCGGTGGCGCTGAGCGTGGAGGCATCGGAACTGGTCGAGATCTTCCAGTGGCTGACGCCCGAACAGTCGGCGAGGGTCATGGAGAAGCCGGAGACGGCCCACCGCGTGGCCGATGAGGTGGCCGACGTTCTCGCGTATCTGCTGCAGTTCTGTGAGGTCCTCGGGGTGGATGTGCTGGATGCGCTCGCCGCGAAGATCGAGAGGAACGAACTCCGCTTCCCCGTCCCGGGCGGTTCGACATCCAATTGTCACTCTTCGGAGTGATGGACTCCTGCACAATCACGTTTGTGTCCACATTTTCCGAATACCCCTGGCTTTACTGGCCCGTTGCCCTCACTCTGGGTAGTGGTGAGGAACGGTGGGATGTCGTGCGGACGGGGGACGGCATATGGATGCGGTACGGCTCATCGCGGTCGGCCGGCACGCGCTGGCACAGAGCGGGGCTGAGTGGGACATCGTGGGCGAGGCCTGGCAGGCCCAGGCGCTCGCGCAGGGTGTAGGAGGCTATCTGGCGGTCACCGGACCGCCGGAAATGAGAGCGGAGGCACGGGGACTGGGGGAAGCGGGAAGCAGAGGCTGCGGGGTGCTCGACCGGGCGGCGCTGCGCGGCGAGGGCAGCGCGCCCGAGTATCCGCCGCGGGCCGCGCAGCTGACGGAGGTGTCGGATGTCCGGCAGGCACTGCTCGGACTCCAGGCGCTGCTGGGCGAAGTGGGCATAGCCCTGGTCGGGGTCGCCTGCGGGACGGACGACGAGACCCTGTACTGGCAGTGCATAGAGTCGATCGACGCGGCTGACGAGTCGAGCGACCGGGTCCGGGCGATCCTGCGCCGCATGGCGGTGCGCGAGCGGGGGTCGGCCTCGGGCGTGGCCTGAGGAGCGGGGTGGTACGAGGGGTCCCGCCGCGCACGACGGGACCCGCACGGTCAGTGCGACCGGTAGGTGGGGCGCTCGCTCTCGGGGGCGCGGCCGCCGGGCGTGCGGTCCGTGGAGGACTGGAGGTCGGCGTCGAGCTGCGAGAGGTCGGCGTTCAGCGCCGCCATCAGCTCTTCCATCTGCTGCAGCAGGCCCTTCGGCGCGCCGCCCTGGGCGGGCGCGGCGGATTCCTGGCGTGCGTGGTCGTGTGCTGCCTGTCCGGTCTGTCCGGTGTGCTCGGGCACGGACTCATGGGACATGGCGGCCTCCTCGGCCCTGGCCCTTCCAAGGCGGAAGGGGGCGGTGGACGCACCGGCGAAGGGCCGCCGGCGCGCGGGCCGGGCGGTCCGGCTCCGTCCGAGCCAACGATCCCCTTCCGGGCTGGTCACTGGCGGAGCCGGGGCGGACACGTCCGGTTGACGCGATTCACCCGGCAGGGGCGGGGAGGGCGGGACGGAGGGCAGGATGGAGGGTATGGACCTCCGCATTTTCACCGAGCCCCAGCAGGGTGCGAGCTACGAGACCCTCCTGACCGTCGCCAAGGCCACCGAGGACCTGGGCTTCGACGCCTTCTTCCGCTCGGACCACTATCTGAAGATGGGCTCGGCCGACGGCCTGCCCGGACCCACCGACGCGTGGATCACCCTTGCGGGCCTGGCGCGCGAGACCGAGCGGATCCGCCTCGGCACGCTGATGACGGCCGGCACCTTCCGGCTGCCCGGTGTGCTCGCCATCCAGGTGGCCCAGGTCGACCAGATGTCCGGCGGCCGGGTCGAACTGGGCCTGGGCGCCGGCTGGTTCGAGGAGGAGCACAGGGCGTACGGGATCCCCTTCCCGGCGGACCGGATGGCCCGGCTGGAGGAGCAGCTGGCGATCGTCACCGGCCTGTGGGCCACCGAGGCGGGCGCCACCTTCGACTACGCGGGCAGCCACTACCGGGTGGAGAAGTCGCCCGCGCTCCCCAAGCCCGCCCAGGCCAGGGTGCCCGTCCTCGTCGGCGGCCACGGCGCCCGGCGCACCCCGCGGCTCGCCGCGCGGTACGCGGACGAGTTCAACATGCCCTTCGCCTCGGTCCCGGACAGCGAGCGGCAGTTCGGCCGGGTCCGGGAGGCCGCCGAAGAGGCCGGGCGCAAGCCCGACGACCTGGTCTACTCCAACGCCCTGGTGGTCTGCGTCGGCAAGGACGACGCCGAGGTCGCCCGCCGGGCCGCCGCCATCGGCCGCGACGCGGCCGAGCTCAAGGCCAACGGCCTGGCCGGTTCCCCGGCGGAGGTCGTGGACAAGATCGGGGCCTACGGCGCCATCGGCTCCTCCCGGGTCTACCTCCAGCTGCTCGACCTCGACGACCTGGACCACCTGGAGCTGATCTCCGCCCAGGTCCTCTCCCAGCTCGGCTGACCGAGGACCCGGAACCGATGCCACGCGCGTCCGGCCCGCTCGCCGAAGCCCTGGCCCGCAGGACCGTGTTCCTGGACGGCGGGCTGAGCAACCAGCTCGCCGACCAGGGCGGCGACCTGTCCGGCGCCCTCTGGACGGGCCGGGTGCTCGCCGAGCGGCCCGACCAGGTCGAGGCCGCCCACACGGCGTACGCACGGGCCGGCGCCGAGGTGCTGATCACCGCGAGCTACCAGATCGGCCCCGGCCACCCCCGTGCCACCGACCTGCTCCACCGCAGCGTGGACCTCGCCGCCCGCGTCGCCGAGGCCGCCGACCACGAGGTGTGGGTGGCCGCCTCCGTCGGCCCGTACGGAGCGGTGCTCGCGGACGGCTCCGAGTACCGGGGACGGTACGGCCTGAGCGTGCGCGAGCTCGCCGCCTTCCACCGCCCCCGCGTCGAGGCCCTGCTCGCCGCGGGCCCCGACGTCCTCGCCCTGGAGACCCTCCCCGACCCGGACGAGGCCGAGGCCCTGCTCACCGTCCTCGCGGAGACGGGCGCACCTGCCTGGCTGAGCTACACCGTCGCCGACGGCCGTACCCGCTCCGGCGGCGCCCTCCGCGAGGCGTTCGCCCTCGCGGCCGCAGCGCCGGAGGTCATCGCGGTCGGCGTCAACTGCTGCGATCCGGCGGAAGTCCTGCCCGCCCTCGAAGAGGCGGCCGCCACCACCCGCAAACCGCTCCTCGCCTACCCCAACGACGGCTCCGTCTGGGACGCCGCCACCCGCACCTGGCAGTCCCCCGGACCGCCGTCCCCTGGCCGACCGACGCCTGGCACCGGGCGGGCGCCCGCCTCATCGGCGGCTGCTGCCGCATCGGCCCCGCCCGGATCGCGGATCTGGCCGCCGGAAAATAGGGCGCAGCCAGGGCGGGTGACCAGCAACAATCGGTCGTGTGTTCCTGACGATCTCCACCACCGGCTCCCCTGAACGACCCGCTACCGACCTGGGCTACCTGCTGCACAAGCATCCCGGCAAGACGCAGGCGTTCTCCACCTCCCACGGCACCGCCCACGTGTTCTACCCCGAGGCCACGGCCGAACGGTGCACGGCGGCCCTGCTGCTGGAGGTGGACCCCGTCGCGCTCGTGCGGCGCGGTCAGGGCAAGGGCCGGGGCGGAGCGCCCGACGCCGCGCTCGCGCAGTACGTCAACGACCGCCCGTACGCCGCGTCCTCGCTGCTCGCCGTCGCGCTCAGCGGGGTGTTCCGCAGCGCGCTCAAGGGCCAGTGCACCGTCCGCCCGGAACTGCCCGAGCAGGAACGGCCGCTGCGCGTCGAGATCCCGGCGCTGCCCGCACGCGGCGGGCCCGAGCTGGTGCACCGGCTGTTCGACCCGCTCGGCTGGGACCTCGTACGGGCCGAGCCCGTACCGCTCGACGAGCAGTTCCCCGAATGGGGGGACTCCCGTTACGTGCGCCTCGTACTGGAGGGCGAGCTCAAGCTCGCCGACGCCCTGCGCCAGCTGTACGTCCTGCTGCCCGTGCTCGACGACGCCAAGCACTACTGGATCGCCCCCGACGAGGTCGACAAGCTGCTGCGCGCCGGAGACGGCTGGCTCGCCGCCCACCCCGAGAACGGGCTGATCAGCTCCCGCTACCTCGCCCGCCACAAGCGGCTGACGCAGGACGCCCTGGAGCGCCTGGAGCTGGTCCGCCTCGCCGAGGCCGACGGCAGCGAGGTCGAGGAGCTCGACAACGCCGTGGACGAGAACCGCGACACGGAGGAGCGGCCCGTACCGCTCGCCGTGCAGCGGCGCGACGCGATCCTCGGCGCCCTGCGGAGCGCGGGCGCCCAGCGCGTACTGGATCTCGGCTGCGGGCAGGGCCAGTTGGTGCAGGCCCTGCTGAAGGACCCGGCGTACACCGAGATCGTCGGCATGGACGTGTCCATGCGGGCGCTGAACCTCGCCGCCAAGCGGCTGCGGCTGGAGCGGATGGGGGAGCGGCAGAGCACGCGCGTCCGGCTCCTGCAGGGATCGCTCGCGTACACGGACAAGCGGCTGGCCGGCTACGACGCGGCGGTGCTCAGCGAGGTCATCGAGCACCTGGATCCGGAGCGGCTGCCCGCGCTGGAGTACGCGGTGTTCGGATCGGCCCGGCCCCGCACGGTCCTGGTCACCACCCCGAACGTCGAGTACAACGTCCGCTGGGAGACCCTGCCCGCCGGGCAGGTCCGTCACGGCGACCACCGCTTCGAGTGGAACCGCGAGGAGTTCCGGGCCTGGGCCGGTGCCGTCGCGCAGCGCCACGGCTACGGAGTCGCGTACGTCCCCGTCGGGGACGACGACCCCGAGGTCGGGCCGCCGACGCAGATGGCCGTCTTCACCCAGGCCGCCACCGACCCCGATACCGACACCGACACCCCGAAGGAGGGCGAGGCAGCATGACCAGCACCGAGACCCACCGTACGCGTGTACTTCCCGTCACCGACCTGTCCCTCGTCGTCCTGATCGGGGCCACCGGATCGGGCAAGTCCACCTTCGCCCGCAAGCACTTCAAGCCCACCGAGGTCATCTCCTCCGACTACTGCCGGGGCCTGGTTTCCGACGACGAGAACGACCAGAGCGCCAGCCGGGACGCCTTCGACGTCCTGCATTACATCGCGGGCAAGCGCCTCGCCGCCGGCCGCCTCACCGTCGTCGACGCGACCAGCGTCCAGGCCGAGGCCCGCCGCAGCCTGGTCCAGCTCGCCCGCGAGCACGACGTGCTGCCCATCGCCATCGTCCTGGACATGCCCGAAGAGGTCTGCGCCGAGCGCAACGCGGCCCGCCCCGACCGGGCCGGCCTGCCCCGCGCAGTCATCCAGCGGCACCGCCGCGACCTGCGGCGCTCGCTGCGCGGCCTGGAGCGCGAGGGCTTCCGCAAGGTCCACGTGCTGCGCTCCGCCGAGGAGGCCGAGAGCGCCGAAGTCGTCCTGGAGAAGCGGTTCAACGACCTCACGCACCTCACCGGCCCCTTCGACATCGTCGGCGACATCCACGGCTGTTCCTCCGAGCTGGAGACCCTGCTCGCCGAGCTTGGCTACCAGGACGGTGTCCACCCCGACGGCCGCACCGCCGTCTTCGTGGGCGACCTCGTCGACCGGGGCCCCGACAGCCCGGGCGTCCTGCGCCGCGTCATGGGAATGGTCGAGTCCGGCAACGCCCTGTGCGTGCCCGGGAACCACGAGAACAAGCTCGGCCGTTACCTCAAGGGCGCCAAGGTCCAGCAGACCCACGGCCTCGCCGAGACCGTCGAGCAGCTCAGCCACGAGCCGGAGGAGTTCGTCGAGGAGGTTCGGGAGTTCATCCGCGGCCTCGTCAGCCACTACGTGCTCGACGGCGGCAAGCTGGTGGTCTGCCACGCCGGGCTGCCCGAGAAGTACCACGGCCGCACCTCCGGCCGGGTCCGGTCGCACGCCCTGTACGGGGACACCACCGGCGAGACGGACGAGTTCGGCCTGCCCGTGCGCTACCCGTGGGCCGAGGACTACCGCGGAAAGGCCGCCGTCGTCTACGGCCACACCCCGGTCCCGAACACCGCTTGGATCAACAACACCATCTGCCTCGACACCGGCGCGGTCTTCGGCGGCAAGATGACCGCCCTGCGCTGGCCCGAGCGCGAACTGGTCGACGTACCGGCCGAGAAGGTCTGGTACGAGCCCACGCGTCCGCTCGCCGCCGAGGCACCGGGCGGACATGACGGGCGCCCGCTCGACCTGGCCGACGTCCACGGCCGCCGGATCGTCGAGACCCGGCACCTGGGCAACGTCAACGTGCGCGAGGAGAACGCCGCGGCCGCCCTGGAGGTCATGAGCCGCTTCGCGGTCGACCCCCGGCTGGTCCCGTACCTGCCGCCGACCATGGCGCCGACCGCGACCTCCCGCGAAGAGGGCTACCTGGAGCACCCGGCCGACGCCTTCGCCCAGTACCGCAAGGACGGCATCGCCCAGGTGGTGTGCGAGGAGAAGCACATGGGCTCCCGCGCCACCGTCCTGGTCTGCAAGGACGCCGACGCGGCGCGCGAGCGGTTCGGGGTGGACGGGCCCAGCGGCTCCGTCTACACCCGCACCGGGCGGCCCTTCTTCAAGGACCCCGAGGTCACCGAGGAGGTCCTGGCCCGGCTCCGCTCGGCCGTCACCGACGCCGGTCTCTGGGAGGAGCTCGGCACGGACTGGCTGCTGCTCGACGGGGAACTGCTGCCCTGGTCCCTGAAGTCCGCCGGCCTGCTGCGCAACCAGTACGCCGCCGTGGGCGCGGCCTCGGGTGCCGTCTTCCCGGGCGCGATCGCCGCCCTGGAGGCGGCCGCCGCCCGGGGCATCGACACCGGAGGACTGCTGGAGCGCCAGCGCGGCCGGGCCGGCGACGCGGCCGCCTTCACCGATGCCTACCGGCGCTACTGCTGGACCACCGACGGGCTGGAGGGCGTACGGTTCGCGCCCTTCCAGCTGCTGGCGGCGGCCGGGCGGTCGCTGGCCGCGGTGCCCCACGACGAGCAGCTGTTCTGGCTGGACCGCCTCGTCGCCGCCGACGAAGCGGCGGGCACCGGGCTGCTGCGCCGCACCGGCCGCATCCTGGTGGACACCGCGGACGAGGACTCGGTACGGGCGGGCACCGACTGGTGGCTGGAGCTGACGGCCGCGGGCGGCGAGGGCATGGTCGTCAAGCCGCTCCAGGCGTACGCCCGCGACGGGAAGGGCCGCCTGGTCCAGCCCGGGGTCAAGGTGCGAGGGCGGGAGTACCTGCGGATCATCTACGGTCCGGAGTACACGCGCCCCGACCACCTCGAGCGGCTGCGCGAGCGGTTCCTCGGGCACAAGCGCTCGCTCGCCCTGCGCGAGTACGCGCTCGGGCTGGAGGCGCTGGACCGGCTGGCGGCCGAGGAGCCGCTGTGGCGGGTCCACGAGGCCGTCTTCGCGGTGCTCGCCCTGGAGTCGGAGCCGGTCGACCCCCGGCTCTGAGATCCACCCGGCCGGAAACCGGGCCCGTGGACCGGGCGTAAACCGGTGCGTAAAGCCAGGACCCCCGTACGGCCTCGAATTAGGTCGTATGGGGGAACTTTCGCGGAGAACTCCGGGAAACCCACCGGCGGGATCGTTCATCCAGGGCAGCGGAATGTCCGCGACCCTGGAAGGACGGAACGTCACCTATGAAGATGACCGCGCGCGGAAGCATTGCGGCACTCATGACCTGTATGGCCGCGGCCGGCGCGGCCACCCCGGCCGTGGCCGACTCGGTGCCGGTCGGTGTCCCGCTGGACGCTGTGAAGACGACGCTGGGGGTGGACACCCCCCGTGTGGCGTCCGCGGTGCCGGTGCCGGTCGTGGGAGCGCCCGAGGCGCCCCGCTTCCACAAGGGGAGCATGCTCCCGACCCCACTGCTCCCGGTGGTCCCGATCGGCACCGAACTCGGCAGCACCCTCGTCACCTCGCCGGTGCCGAACCTGCTGGGCAAGCCGGAGACGGACGGCGAGGGCTCCCTGGAGGCGCCGGCAACCGACCTGCTCGCCCGGACCCCCGGCGTGGTCGCCGGCGGTCTGCTGACGATGCCGGACGGCTCCAACTCCGGGGTGCCGAACCTGACCATGCCCGAACTGGGCCTGACCGCCCCGGAACTCATCGGCGCTCCGACGGCGCTTCTCGGCCTCGGCACCCCCCGCTGAGCAGACGCCACGTCAAAAGGCCGCCCCGTCTGGGAACGTGTACGGCATGGGATTCCATGTCGACTCCGAGACCGGGCGGCTTCGCCGCGTCATCCTCCACCGGCCCGACCTGGAGCTGAAGCGGCTCACACCGAGCAACAAGGACGCGCTCCTCTTCGACGACGTGCTGTGGGTGCGCCGGGCCCGTCAGGAGCACGACGGCTTCGCGGACGTGCTGCGCGACCGGGGCGTGGAGGTCCACCTCTTCGGTGACCTGCTGTCGGAGGCCCTCGACATCCCGGAGGCGAGACGCCTCGTACTGGACCGGGTCTTCGACGAGAAGGAGTACGGGCCGCTCGCCACCGACCACCTCCGGTCGGCCTTCGACGGGCTGAGCTCGGCCGCCCTGGCCGAGGCGCTGGTCGGCGGGATGACCAAACGGGAGTTCCTGGAGCGGCACGCCGAGCCGGTGTCGGTGCGCTTCCACGCCCTGGAACTGGACGGCTTCCTGCTGGGCCCGCTGCCCAACCACCTGTTCACCCGGGACACCTCCGCCTGGATCTACGACGGGGTGTCCATCAACGCCATGCGCTGGCCCGCGCGGCAGCGCGAGACCGTCCACTTCGAGGCGATCTACAAGCACCACCCGCTCTTCACCTCCTCCGGCGCCTTCCACTACTGGTCGCAGGGGCAGGTCGACTACCCCTCCACCATCGAAGGCGGTGACGTGCTGGTCATCGGGAACGGCGCGGTGCTCATCGGGATGAGCGAGCGGACCACCCCGCAGGCGGTGGAGATGCTGGCGCGGGGGCTGTTCGCCGCCGGGTCGGCGACCGCGATCGTGGCCCTGGACATGCCGAAGCGGCGGGCCTTCATGCACCTGGACACGGTGATGACGATGGTCGACGGAGATACGTTCACTCAGTACGCAGGGCTCGGCATGCTGCGCTCCTACACGATCGAGCCCGGTGACGGCCCGGGCGAGCTGAAGGTGACCGACCATCCGGCGGAACACATGCACCGGGCCATCGCGGCGGCGCTCGGCCTGGACTCGATCCGGGTGCTGACCGCGACGCAGGACGTGCACTCGGCGGAGCGCGAGCAGTGGGACGACGGATGCAACGTGCTGGCCGTGGAGCCGGGGGTGGTGGTCGCGTACGAGAGGAACGTGACGACCAACACCCATCTGCGCAAGGAGGGCATCGAGGTCATCGAGATTCCGGGCAGCGAGCTGGGGCGGGGCCGCGGCGGACCGCGATGCATGAGCTGTCCGGTCGAGCGGGACGCGGCCTGAAGTCCTCGCCTGCACGAGACGCATCTGTATATCAATGCAAAGGATCGTATAGACTTCCAACATTCCCTGTCACCGTGACGCTGGAGCGACCCCATGGCCCCCGACCTCGCCGGCCGCAGTTTTCTCAAGGAGCTCGACTTCACCGCCGACGAGTTCCGCGGTCTGATCGAGCTCGCCGCAGGCCTCAAGGCGGCCAAGAAGGCCGGGACCGAGCAGCCCTTGCTCCAGGGCAGGAACATCGCGCTGATCTTCGAGAAGACCTCCACGCGCACCCGCTGCGCCTTCGAGGTCGCCGCCGCCGACCAGGGTGCCCGCACCACCTACCTCGACCCCGCGGGCTCGCAGATGGGCCACAAGGAGTCGGTCAAGGACACCGCCCGCGTGCTCGGCCGGATGTTCGACGGGATCGAGTACCGGGGCGACAGCCAGGAGACCGTGGAGGCGCTCGCCGCCCACGCCGGCGTGCCCGTCTTCAACGGCCTCACCGACGACTGGCACCCCACCCAGATGCTGGCCGACGTGCTCACCATGACCGAGCACACTGCCAAGCCGCTGGAGCGGATCTCCTTCGCCTACCTCGGCGACGCCCGGTTCAACATGGGCAACTCCTACCTCGTGACCGGTGCGCTGCTGGGCATGGACGTACGGATCGTCGCGCCCAAGGCCTACTGGCCGGCCGGGCCCGTGGTGGCCGCGGCGCGCGCACTTGCGGAGCGCAGCGGCGCCCGGATCACCCTGACCGAGGAGATCGCGGAGGGCGTCGCCCAGGCCGACTTCGTGGTGACCGACATCTGGGTGTCCATGGGCGAGCCCAAGGAGGTCTGGGACGAGCGGATCGCGGCCCTGTCCCCGTACGCGGTGACCATGGACGTGCTGCGGGCGACCGGGAACCCGGACGTGAAGTTCATGCACTGCCTGCCGGCCTTCCACGACCTCGGCACGAAGGTGGCGCGGGAGATCCACGAGCGGCACGGGCTGGAATCGCTGGAGGTGACGGACGAGGTGTTCGAGTCGGCGCACTCCGTCGTCTTCGACGAGGCCGAGAACCGGCTGCACACCATCAAGGCCGTGCTGGTCGCCACGCTCGGAAAGCCCGTCGCGCAGCCGTCCGCATAGTCCTGCACGGCCCCGCACGGCCCCGCACCGCCCCGGGGCCGCCCCTCGCATAGTCATACGCGGGCCGGCTCGGTGAACCGTGCCGCCCTGCCGTGTGTCGTGGGGCGGCGCCCGCACGTGGACTGTGGGTGTGGATCAGCAGCTGCCCGCCGCCGTGCTCCTGCCGGGGTGGGGTGCTGGAACATGTCGCGCTTCTCTGACGGCAGTCACGATCTGGTGATACCGTCGATCGTGTGAGCCCCTTCACCGGTTCCACAGAAGCGACCGAACGGTGGCGCCACCTCCGGGTGACCCGGCAGGACGGCGTGGCCACCGTCACCTTCGACCGCCCCGAGAAGCTGAACGCGCTCACCTTCGGCGCCTACGCCGACCTGCGCGATCTGCTGGCCGAACTGTCCCGTGAGCGGTCCGTACGCGCCCTGGTGCTCGGCGGCGAGGGGCGCGGCTTCTGCTCCGGCGGGGACGTGGACGAGATCATCGGCGCCACCCTCGCCATGGACACCGCCCAGCTCCTCGACTTCAACCGGATGACAGGCCAGGTGGTCCGGGCCATCCGAGAATGCCCCTTCCCGGTCATCGCCGCCGTGCACGGTGTCGCCGCCGGAGCCGGAGCCGTCCTCGCGCTCGCCGCCGACTTCCGGATCGCCGACCCCAGCGCCCGCTTCGCGTTCCTCTTCACCCGCGTCGGCCTCTCCGGCGGGGACATGGGCGCCGCATACCTGCTGCCCCGCGTCGTCGGCCTCGGCCACGCCACCCGGCTGCTGATGCTCGGAGAGCCCGTACGCGCCGCCGAGGCCGAACGGATCGGCCTGCTCAGCGAACTCACCGAGGAGGGCAAGGCCCACGTGCGGGCCGCCGAACTCGCCGCGCACCTGGCCGCCGGTCCCGCCCTCGCCTACGCGCAGACCAAGGCGCTGCTCACCGCCGAGCTGGACATGCCGCTGGCCGCGTCCGTCGAGCTGGACGCCAACACCCAGGCCCTGCTGATGAACGGCCGGGACTACGCGGAGTTCCACGCGGCCTTCACCGGGAAACGGCCGCCGGAGTGGAAGGGCAGGTAGTCAGATGTCAGCGCGCCGGATGTCCGCAGGCGCCATGCGGGTCGCCGTCGTCGGCGGGGGACCGGGCGGGCTGTACGCCGCCGCACTGCTGGCCCGCCAGGGCCACACCGTGGAGGTCTGGGAACGGGGCGCGCCCGACGACACCTTCGGCTTCGGCGTCGTCCTCTCCGACGAGACCCTCGGCGGCATCGAACAGGCCGACACCGTGGTCTACGAGGCCCTCAGCGCGGAGTTCGTGCGCTGGGACGACGTGGACGTCGTGCACCGGGGACGGCTGCTGACCTCCGGCGGCCATGGTTTCGCCGCCCTCGGGCGGCGCCGGCTGCTGGAGATCCTGCACGAGCGCTGCGCCGGGCTGGGCGTCCGGCTGCGTTTCCGTACCGGCGCGGTGGACGCCGCGGCACTCGCGGCCTCCCACGACCTGGTGGTCGCGGCCGACGGAGTGCACAGCGCGACCCGCGAGGCGGGCGCCGCCCACTTCGGGCCGACCGTGACCGGCGGGCGGTGCCGGTACATCTGGCTCGCCGCCGACTTCGCCTTCGACGCCTTCCGTTTCGAGATCGCCGAAACCGAGCACGGGGTGATGCAACTGCACGCCTACCCCTACTCCGCGGACGCCTCCACGGTGATCGTCGAGATGCGGGAGGAGGTGTGGCGGGCGGCGGGATTCGACCTGTGCGACGAGAACGAGTCGGCGGCCCGCTGCGCCAAGACCTTCAGCGAAGCCCTGCGGGGCCGGCCGCTGCAGGGCAACCGCTCGGCCTGGACGCAGTTCCGTACCGTCGTCAACGAGCGCTGGTCGCACGGCAACGTCGCCCTGCTCGGCGACGCGGCGCACACCGCCCACTTCTCCATCGGGTCCGGCACCAAACTCGCCGTCGAGGACGCCCTCGCGCTCGCCGGAGCCGTGGCCGCCGAGCCCGGCGTACCCGCCGCGCTCGCGGCGTACGAGGCCGCGCGGCGGCCCGCGGTGGAGAGTACCCAGCGGGCGGCGGCCGCCAGCATGCGCTGGTTCGAGGAGGCCGCCGGATACGTCGGCCAGCCCGCCCGGCAGTTCGCCTTCAACCTGCTCACGCGCAGCCGACGGGTCACCCACGACAACCTGCGGCTGCGCGACGACCGCTTCACCCGGGCCGTGGAACGGGACTTCGGCTGCCCGGACGAGCGGACCCCGCCCATGTTCACTCCGTTCACCCTGCGCGGGCTGACCCTGCGCAACCGGGTCGTCGTCTCACCGATGGACGTGTACTCGGCCGAGGAGGGCGTCCCGGGCGACTTCCACCTCGTACACCTGGGCGCGCGGGCGCTCGGCGGGGCGGGCCTGGTCATGACGGAGATGGTCTGCGTCAGCGCCGAGGGCCGCATCACCCCCGGCTGCACCGGCCTGTACACGCAGGAGCAGGCAGCCGCCTGGCAGCGGATCACCGACTTCGTGCACACCTCCGCGCCCGGTGCCGCGCTCGGCGTCCAGCTCGGGCACTCGGGGCGCAAGGGCGCCACCCGCGTGATGTGGGAGGGGATGGACGACCCCCTCCCGGAGGGCGGCTGGCCGCTGACGGCCGCCTCGGCGCTGCCCTACCGGCCGGGTGTATCGGCCGTCCCGCGCGCCCTCACGGCGGACGACATGGCGGCGGTCCGCTCGGACTTCGCGGCCGCCGCGGTCCGCGCCGCCGACTGCGGCTTCGACCTGCTCGAACTGCACTGCGCCCACGGCTACCTGCTCTCCGGTTTCCTCTCGCCCCTGACCAACCGGCGCACGGACGCCTACGGCGGCCCGCTGGAGAACAGGCTGCGCTTCCCGCTGGAGGTCTTCGACGCGGTGCGCGCCGTGTGGCCCGAGGACCGCCCGATGACGGTCCGCCTCTCGGCCACCGACTGGGCACCGGGCGGCACCTCGCCCGAGGAGGCCGTGGAGATCGCGGCCGCCTTCACCGCCCACGGCGCGGACGCCATCGACGTCTCGACCGGCCAGGTCGTCGCGGACGAGGCCCCGGAATACGGGCGCTCGTACCAGACCCCGTACGCCGACCGGATCCGCAACGCGCTCGGCGTCCCCGTCATCGCCGTCGGAGCCGTCTCCTCCTGGGACGACGTGAACTCGCTGCTGCTGGCCGGGCGCGCGGACCTCTGCGCGCTCGGCCGCCCCCACCTGTACGACCCCCACTGGACCCTGCACGCGGCCGCTGACCAGTCCTACGAGGGCCCGGCCGCACCCTGGCCCCTGCCCTACCGGGCGGGCAGCCGCAAACCCCCGACGGGCCGCGGCTGAAGCCAGGGCGGCGGCGGGCAGGTCAGCGGATCAGGCGGGGACGATCTCGGCGCGGTCCTCCACCGGGACGTAGCCCAGGCGCAGGTAGACACCGTTGCTGGTCGGGTTGGCCAGGTCGGTGAAGAGCAGCACCTCGGAGGCACCGGCCGCGTACGCGGCTTCGCTCGCCGCGTGCGTGACCCCGGCGGCGTAGCCGCGGCCACGGGCCCCGGGTGGGGTGTAGACCGGGCCTACGCGGGCGGCCGAGCCGATCGGGCGGTTGAAGGAGGCCAGCGAGACCGGGGCGCCCTCGTGCTCCCAGAGCAGGATGCCCTCGTACGAGATCCGGTCGCGCAGGACCGCCTCGGAGGCGGAGCCCGGGACCCCGGCCTCGGCGTTGAAATGCTCGATCCACACCTTCAGCAGCGGCAGGTCCGCCTCGGCGGCGAGCCGGGCGCGCCCGGCCGGTGCGGGATCCGGGGCGACCAGCCCGTCCAGCCGGTACAGGCGTATCTCCTCGGCGATCCGGGTGGGCCGCCCCCAGGCCCCGGCCAGCGCGTCCGCGTCCGGGCGGCGAGCGTTGATCCCGTGGAGCCCGGCGAGCAGCGGCTCGGTGGTGAGAGCGGCCCCGAGTGTCCGGACCGCCTCCTCGGGCACCGCGCTGAGCAGCAGCGGGAACGGCGGGGTGCACAACAGGCCCCCGGCAACGGTCCCCTCGGCGCCGGTCCACCAGCCGAAGAAGGGCGCGCCGGACCCGTAGGCGGCGGTCCCGCGCCGCTGCAGTCCGTCGGTCACGGTCAGCAGGAGGGTGTTGGTAACGGGATCCGCGGCCACGGCCGGGCCCGCCGCGGCCAGATAGGCCGCCAGGTCCGAGGTGAAGGTCCAGGTCATGGCCCATCCTGGCGCGGCACCCGACCCCCGCGCACCCGAGTTTCGGGCCTCCCGGCCTCCCGGCCTCCCGGCCTCCCGGGAGGCCGGGAGGTCAGGGCTGCGCGAAGCGCTCCCCCACGTCCCGCAGCCGCGCGTGGAGTTCGGCGAAGACGGCCGCCGCGCGGTCGCCCGGCCAGTCCGCCGGGAGCAGCTCGCGCGGCAGGCCCGGGTCGGCGTACGGGAGGCGGCGCCAGCTGTCCAGGGCGAGGAGGTAGCCGCGGTAGGCCTCCTCGGGGGTCGGGTCCGGGCCCGACTGGAGGGCGCGCAGGGCGGGTCCGTGCAGATCCAGGAATTCCTCGTGCTGCTTGGCCAGGGACGTCAGGTCCCACCAGCGGGCCACGGCCTCGGCGGTCGGCGCGAAGCCGAGGTGGGCGCCGCGGAACAGCTCCACGTACGGCGTCAGGTGCAGCCGTTCCAGGGTGTGTCCGGTCTCCTCGGCCAGCCGGGCCGGGGCGATCCACACGCCCGGAGCCACCGCGCCGAAACCGAGCCGGGCCAGCCGGGAGCGCAGCAGGTGCCGCTTGTGCCGCTCCTGCTCCGGGACGGAGAACACCGCCACCAGCCACTCGTCCGACAGCTGTGGGCTGCCGTAGATCCGCCGGTCGCCGTCGTCCAGCAGCTGCCGGGCTTCGTCGGAGAGCTCGTACGCCGCCGAGCCGTCGGCGGCGCGCGCGGGCAGCAGGAAGCCGCGCCGCTTCAGCCGGGACACCGACGAGCGGACCGACGGGGCGTCCACGCCGGCCGCGCCCAGCAGGCGGACCAGCGCGGACACCGGGACCGGACCCTCGAAGGCCCGCCCGTAGGCGCCGTAGAACGTGACGATCAGAGATCGCGGAGTGTGCTGCTCGGCCACGGGTTCACTCTAGGACCTGTCCCGGATCCCGCAGGCGGAAGCGCTGCAGCTTGCCCGTCGCCGTGCGGGGGAGGGCGGGGAGGAAGACGAAGGAGCGCGGGCACTTGTGGGGGGCCAGCTCGGTCCGCATGAAGGCTCGCAGGTCCTCCTCCGTGAGCAGTACACCGTCACGCGGGACGGTGTACGCCACCACGACCTGCCCGCGTCGCTCGTCCGGGCGGCCCACCACCGCCGCCTCCAGCACGTCGGGGTGACGCAGCAGGGCCTCTTCCACTTCGGGCCCCGCGATGTTGTAGCCCGCCGAGATGATCATGTCGTCGGCGCGGGCGACGTAGCGGAAGTACCCCTCCGGATCACGCACGTAGGTGTCGCCCGTCAGGTTCCAGCCGCCTTGTACGTACTCCCCCTGCCGGGGATCGGCCAGGTAGCGGCAGCCCACGGGGCCCCGTACGGCCAGCAGCCCCGGCTCGTTGTCCGCGACCGGCCGGCCGGACCGGTCCACCACCCGCGCCTGCCAGCCCGGGACCACCCGGCCGGTCGTACCCGGCCTGATGTCCTCGTCGGCGGCGGAGATGAAGATGTGCAGCAGCTCGGTCGCCCCGATGCCGTTGATGATCCGCAGGCCGGTGCGCTCGTACCAGGCCTGCCAGGTCGCGGCGGGCAGGTTCTCCCCGGCCGAGACGCAGCGGCGCAGCGCGGAGAGGTCGTACGCGCCCACGTCGTTCGGGCCCACGTCGTCAGGGCCCAGAGCGTCCAGCATCGCCCGGTACGCGGTGGGCGCCGTGAACAGCACCGTCACCCCGTGCTCGGCGAGCGCGGGCAGCAGGTGGCGCGGCCCGGCCTCCTCCAGCAGCAGCGCACACGCCCCGGCCCGCAGCGGGAAGACGACCAGGCCGCCGAGGCCGAAGGTGAACCCGAGCGGCGGGCTGCCCGCGAAGACGTCGTCCGGGCGGGGGCGCAGCACGCCGCGCGAGAAGGTGTCGGCCACGGACAGCAGGTCACGGTGGAAGTGCATGCAGCCCTTCGGCCGTCCGGTGGTCCCGGAGGTGAAGGCGATCAGGGCGACGTCGTCGCAGGAGGTCGGGGCGGCGGGGAACGGCCGGCCCGCGTGCCGCTCGGCGAGGTGCAGCAGATCGCCCGGGGCCTCGCCGCCGTACGCGGTGATGCGCAGCCCCGGCACCTCGGCCTTGACCAGGTCGTCCAGCACATCCGCGTGGCACAGGGCGTGGCCCACCCGGGCCATCGCGCAGACCGTGGCCAGCTCCTGGGCGCGCTGCTGGGGCAGTACGGTCACCGCCACCGCCCCCGCCTTGACCACCGCGAGCCAGCATGCGGCGAGCCAGGGGCCGGTGGGCCCGCGCAGGAGCACCCGGTTGCCGGGGACGACGCCGAGATCGACGGTGAGCACGTGGGCGAGGCGGTCCACGCGTTCGCGCAGGCCGCCGTACGTCCACACGTCGCCCGTGCCGCTGCGGAAGGCGGGGCGGTCGGCGCCGCCGGGCCCGAACCGGGCGATGGTGGCGTCGAGCAGCTCGGCCGCGCAGTTCAGGCGGTCCGGGTAGGCCAGTTCGGGCAGCTCGAAGAGGAGTTCCGGCCAGGTGTCGGCGGGCGGCAGATGGTCGCGGGCGAAGGTGTCGGCGTGAGCGGAAGGCTTGAGCTCCAAGGCGGGTACGCCCCCTTGCAACGTCCGGATTGGGGTGGAGCCGGCCGTGCGGTACCACACGAGCGTATCGTGATGGTGACGGCAGTCAACAGGACGCGATAGAAGCGGGGATGTTCGGATGACCGGATTCGCGCTCGGGGTGGACCAGGAGGAGTGGTGCGCGCACTTGCGCGCACTGGCGGCCGACCGGCTGAGGCCGCTGGCCGAGAAGGGCGAGCCGGGGCGGATCAACCGGCCGCTGCTCGCGGCCCTGGGTGAACTGGGCCTGCTGGAGAGGGTGTTCGCCTCCGGCGCGCTGGAGCTGTGCCTGCTGCGGGAATCCCTCGCGTACGGCTGCACGGAGGCCGAGACGGCGCTCGCGCTCCAGGGGCTGGGGGCGTACCCGGTCTTGCGCGCGGGGAGCGAGGCGCAGCGCGCGCGCTGGCTGCCCGGGGTGCGCGCCGGACGGGCCGTGGCGGCCTTCGCCCTGAGCGAGCCGGGAGCGGGCTCGGACGCGGCGGCGCTGGCGCTGGCGGCGGTCCCGGACTCCGGAGGCGGTTGGCGGCTCGACGGGGAGAAGTGCTGGATCTCCAACGCCCCGGAGGCGGACTTCTACACGGTGTTCGCCCGGACGGGTGAAGGGCCGGGCGCCAAGGGGGTGTCGGCCTTCCTGGTCCCGGCGGACCGGCCGGGGCTCACGGGCGAGCCGCTCGACATGCTGTCCCCGCACCCCATCGGTTCGCTGGCCTTCGACGGGGTCCCCGTCGGCCCCGAGGACCTGCTCGGCGAGCCCGGGCGCGGTTTCCGGGTCGCGATGGACACGCTGAACCTCTTCCGGCCGAGCGTCGGGGCGTTCGCGGTGGGCATGGCCCGGGCGGCGCTCGACGCGACGCTCGCGCACACGGCGGGCCGGGCCGCCTTCGGCGGGGTGCTCGGCGACCTCCAGGCGGTGGCCCACCGGGTGGCGGAGATGGCGACGCGCACCGAGGCCGCCCGGCTCCTCGTCTACGCGGCGGCGGGAGCGTACGACGGCGGCTCGCCGGACGTCCCGCGCCGCGCGGCCATGGCGAAGCTCCTCGCGACGGAGACGGCCCAGTACGTGGTGGACCACGCGGTCCAGCTGCACGGAGCCGTGGCCCTCCAGCGGGGCCACCTGCTCGAACACCTCTACCGGGAGGTGCGGGCCCCGCGGATCTACGAGGGCGCGAGCGAGGTCCAGCGCACGATCATCGCGAAGGAGCTGTACCGGGTGGTGGCGCCGCGATGAGTCTGGAGCGGATCAATCCGGCCGAGCTGTCGCCGCCGGCCGGTTTCTCGCACGCGGTGGTGGCGACCGGTTCGCGGCTGGTGTTCCTGGCGGGCCAGACCGCGCTGGACCCGGCGGGCAAGGTGGTGGGCGAGACCCTGCCCGAGCAGTTCGAGCGGGCCCTGTCCAACCTCCTGACCGCCCTCGCCGAGTCCGGCGGCGCGCCGGGGGACCTGGCGCGCGTGACCGTCTACGCGGTGGACGTGGCGGCGTACCGGGGCTGCGCCGCCGAACTCGGGCGGATCTGGCGGAGGCTGGCGGGCCGCGACTATCCGGCGATGGCCGTCATCGGAGTGACCCGCCTCTGGGACACCCAGGCCCTGCTCGAACTCGACGGCGTCGCGATCCTGCCGTAGCCCCGCCGGGGCCCGCCGCCACTGGGGCTCCGCCCCAGACCCCGCGCCTCAATCGCCGGCGGGGCTGGATTTGGCTGATGCCGTCCGCACACGGCACACGGCACACGGCACACGCGGGGCTGGATCGCCCGCAGGGCAATTCCGGCCCCGCCGGCGATTGAGGCGCGGGGGTCCGGGGGCGGAGCCCCGGTCTTCGAGCCCCGCCCGGCGATTGAGGCGCGGGTTCGGGGGGCGCCCGGGAGGCCCCGCGGCAGCGGCCCGGCCCCGGGGGCTAGCCGCGCACGCGCCGGCGGTACTCGTCCGTCCGGACGCCGCCCACGCCCCAGTCCTCCAGGGCGACCTCGTCGATGAGGACGAACGTGGTGGCCGGGTCCTTGTCGAGGACCCGGACCAGCAGGTCGGTGACCCCGGCGATGATCTCGGCCTTCTGGGCCGCGGTGGCACCCTCACGGGTGATCTTGACATTGACGTACGGCATGGTGGACGTCCTTCCTGGGTCAGGGGAGAGCGCGGATCAGGCGCGGCCGGTCACGTGGCCCCCGTCCACCCGCAGGGCGTGGCCGGTGACGAACGTGGCGCCCGCGAGGTAGAGCACGGCCTCGGCGATTTCGGAGACCTCGCCGACCCGGTTCAGCAGGGCGAGACCGCCGAAGGAGTCCACGTCGGAACCCGCGTGCAGCGGCGTGCGGATGATGCCGGGCGAGACGAGGTTGACGCGGATGCCGTCGGCCGCGAGTTCCGCGGACAGGCTCGTGGTCAGCGCGTGCACACCGGCCTTGCTGACCACCGGCGCGGAGGCCGGGAAACCGGCCAGCCCGTGGTCCACGAGGACGGTGCCGATGTTGACGATGCTGCCGCCCTCGCCCTGGGCGCGCAGCGCCCGCACCACGGCCTGCGTGGTGAGGTAGGTGCCCTTGAGGTTGCCGGTCAGGAAACCGTCGAGCTCCTCCTCCGTCACCTCGGTGAAGGGCTTGGGGGCGAACGTACCTGCGTTGTTGACCAGGACGTCGATCCGGCCGAAGCGGTCGAGTGCGGTACGGACGAGTGACTCGCCGGTCGCCGGATCGGCGATGGCGCCCGCGACCCAGGCGGTCCGCTCCGGATGGCCGAGACCGGCCGCGGCCTTCGCGAGACGCTCGGGATCCCGGCCGTTGAGGACGACGCCGGCGCCGCTCGCCAGGAAGGCGCGGGCGATGTCGAGGCCGATGCCGCTGGAGGAGCCGGTGATCAATGCGGTGCTGGTGTTCATGGTTCATGCGCCTTTCGCGGCGGGGGAGTTCGTCCGGTGACACCAGAAACGTACGAACTCTCAACTCATAACACCACGACGGATATTGGAGCATGTCATAATCCCATGTTATGGATGTGGACCTGCGTGACCTGGAGCTCCTCGACGCCACCGCCGAGGCCGGCTCGCTGACCGCCGCCGCCGAGCGGCTCTTCGTCAGCCAGCCGGCCCTCAGTCAGCGGCTCACCCGGCTGGAGGCCCGCCTCGGCATGCCCCTCTTCGACCGCAAGGGCCGGCGCCTGATCCCCAACGCGGCGGGCCGCCGGCTGCTGGTGGCCGCCCGCCACGTCCTCGGCGAACTGGAGTCGGCCTCCCGCGACCTGCGCGAACTCCGCGACGGGCGCGACCGGCGGGTCCGCTTCACCGCGCAGTGCAGCACCACCTTCCCGTGGCTGCCGCCCGTCCTGCGCGCCTTCCGCGAGCGCGAGCCGGGCATCGACGTGCGCATCGAGACCGTCGCCGACGACGCGCCGATCCCGGCGCTGCTCGCCGACCTGGTCGACGTCGCGCTGGTCACCAAGCCGGACCTGCAGATGGACCGGGTGTCCCTGACCAGACTGTTCGACGACGAGATGGTGGCCGTGGTGCCCGCCGGACACCCGTGGGCCTCCCGCGCGCACCTGACCGCCCGTGACTTCGACGGCGCCGACCTGGTCCTGTACGACTTCTACGACCAGAAGCGCATCCCGTCGATGCCGCTGCCGATCCCGGCCGGGGCGCGGCCGGCCAGGATCACCACCATGCCTGTGGTGACCGACCTGGTGGTCGAGATGGTGGCGGGCGGCCAGGGCGTGACGGTGCTGCCCAACTGGGTGGCCGCCCCGTACGCGTCCTCGCACGGCCTCGCGCTGGTCCGCATCGGCGCCCGGCCGCTCACCCGCACCTGGTTCTGCGCCACCCGCCCCGGCCCGCGCCCGCCCCACGTGGACGCCTTCGTCGAGGAGCTGACGAGCCGCCTCACAGCCCCCGTGAGCGGCTGAGGGCTGTCCGGGTCAGCCTTCCAGCAGGCGGCCCATCCACTCCTCGATGCCCGCCACCGTGCGCGGCAGGGCGCCCGACATCAGGCGGGCGCCGTCCGCCGTGATGACGAGGTCGTCCTCGATGCGGACCCCGATGCCGCGCAGCTGCGGCGGCAGGGTCTCGTCGTCCGGCTGGAGGTACAGGCCCGGCTCCACCGTCAGGACCTGGCCCTCCTCCAGGACGCCCTCCAGGTAGGTCTCCGCCCGCGCCTTCCCGCAGTCGTGGACGTCCAGGCCCAGCATGTGACCGCTGCTGCACAGCGTGTACCGCCGGTGCAGGTCGCCCTCCGCGTCCTTCAGGACGCCCCACTCCGCCAGGCCTTCCGCGATCACCCGCATCCCGGCCCGGTGGAAGTCCCCGAAGCTCGCCCCCGGCCGCAGGGCCGCCATGCCCGCCTCCTGGGCGGCCAGGACCAGTTCGTACACCTGGCGCTGGACGGGGGAGAAGCGGCCCGACAGCGGGAGGGTGCGCGTGATGTCCGCCGTGTACAGGGTGTCCGTCTCCACGCCCGCGTCCAGGAGCAGCAGTTCGTCCCCGTTCAGCCGGCCGTCGTTGCGGATCCAGTGCAGCGTGCACGCGTGCGCGCCCGACGCCGCGATCGTCTCGTACCCGGTGCCGTTGCCCTCGGCCCGCGCGCGCAGGCCGAAGACCCCCTCGATCCACCGCTCCCCGCGCGGATGGGCCAGCGCGCGCGGCAGCGCCCGTACGACGTCCTCGAAGCCCGCCGCCGTGTGGTCGACGGCCAGCTGCAGCTGCTCCACCTCCCACGCGTCCTTCACCAGGCGCAACTCGGAGAGCGCGGCGGCCAGTTCCGCGTCGGTGGACGCGTTCCGGCCCGCCGGCGACCCGAGCTCATCCAGGTGCGCGCACCGGATGCCGGTGAGGCGTTCCGCCTCCGCCAGGTCCGGCCGGCGGCCCACCCAGAACTCCCCGTACCGGCGGTCGCGGTAGAACTCCCCGCTGCCGTCCGCGCGCGCCGAACGCGGCCGCAGGTACAGCACCGCCTCGTGCCCGTGCGGGCCCGAGGGCTCCATGACCAGGACGTGGCCCACCTGGTCCTCGCCCGTCAGGGCGGTCAGCCAGGCGTACGCGCTGTGCGGGCGGAAACGGTGGTCGCAGTCGTTGGAGCGGACCTTCAGCCCGCCGGCCGGGATGATCAGCCGTTCGCCCGGGAAGCGGGCCGAGAGGCGCGCCCGGCGGGCCGGCGTGACGGCGTGGCCGGGCACCCGGGCGGAGCCGGGCAGCGGGGAAGCGGCCCAATTGCCTGCCATGTACCGGGACAACTCCGGTGATACCGGCAGGTCGTGGCTGCCCGTGTTGAGGCGGGAGGAGGTGTCGGTCACGGGGTCTCCCTCAAGAAGATGCGAACTGGTGGGCGCACAGGTCTTGTCAGTGCAATTTCACATTACTATGTTACAGCTCACACCGCGGCACGTTAATCCCCGTCAAACGCCGTGTGACACAGAGCAGTTGAAGCAACCAGGGCAGTTCACACGCACCACCCCCCACCTCACCCTCTCCAATCAGGAGTTCTCGGTGTTCCAGCACAGAGCTGTGCGCTCGTCCCTCCTCGCCTCCGCCGTCGCGGTCACCCTCCTCGCCACGGCGGGCCAGGCCACCACGCAGGCCGCGGAGCCCGGGGCCCCGGCCGCGTTCACCGGCGCCCGGTCAGCCGCCCCCGCCACCCCGGCCCCCGGCCCCGGCGCGAACCCGTTCGACGAGGTCGACCACCTCGCCAACGCGCCGAAGACCGACCCCGCGCCCGCCCCGGCCCCGGGCGGGCAGGCCCTCACCGGGCAGGTCCCCGGCGCCGCGACGGCCGCCACCGCCGCCACCGCCGAGCGGGCCGAGAAGAGCGGCAAGGCGGCCGCCCGGACCGCCCCCACAGCGCGGAGCGTCGCCGCGGGCGTCCCCTGCACCCTCGACGGGATCACGAACCTCACCCCGGAGCAGTTCGCCGACTTCCTCGGCGACCAGGCCGTCCTCGCCGACGGCTGCCTGCGCGGCCTCATCTGGACCTGGGACGCCCGCCTCGCCCCGGTGATGTCGGACGCGCACGTCCAGGCCGTCTCGCGCCGGATATCCGGCCTGGCCGCCGCCCACGACGGCCGTAACTCCTCCCACCTGGAGGAGATGTTCACCTACCTGCACGCGGTCGCCTACCACGACTACTCGCGCGACGAGATCGACGTCACCGACGCGCCGACCGTGAACGCCATGCGCCAGGCCATCGCCGACTTCGGCAACGCCGCCCACACCTTCGACGTCACGGCCTCCAACGCCCGGACCCTGCGCGAGGCCCTCTACGCGGGCAGCGCGCCGGGCCTGCGCCAGCACCAGCTGGGCCTCATCAAGAAGGTCCTGGCCACCATGGACCCGGCCCACCCGGCCACGAACCTGGACGCCGGCTGGGCGGGCGCGGCGCTCGCCGCCCTCTCCGTCAACTACCTCGGCGTCTACGACGGCAACCACGACACCGCCTTCCAGGCGGCGGTGGCGGCCGACCCCGCCTACCGGGCCGTCTTCAAGGCCTTCTCGGGCTACACCCACCTCAAGGGAACCGGCAACGCCTGGGTGGTGCGCGACGCGCTCGGCGAGTACGGCCGCTTCGGCCAGATCCCGGCCCTCAAGGACCAGATCGTCGCCGACCTCGGCACCCTGCTGGAGCCGGTGAAGTCCACCTTCGGCAGCGAGCCGTGGGCCAAGATCGTCTCCTGGCTCAACTACTACGGGGCGTGCAAGCAGTACGGGGTCTGCAAGGAGGACATCGAGAAGCAGATATTCCCGTACACCTACACCTACGACAACGGCGGCATCAAGGTCCGCACCGCCCTCGACCGGGCCACCGTCGACCAGCTCTACTACGCGAGCAAGCAGGTCAAGACCCAGTTCCACCGGGTCCTCGGCACCGACCAGCCGCTCGCCGGCGACCCCAACACCACGCTGAACATCGTGCTCTACGCCTCACGCGCGGACTACGAGAACTACCACCCGATCCTGACGGGCTACGGCACCAACAACGGCGGCATCTACATCGAGAACGGCGCCACCTTCTACACCTACCAGCGCCGCGTCCCCCAGGACTCCTCCCTCACCCTCGAGGAGCTCTTCCGCCACGAGTACACGCACTACCTCAACGGCCGCTTCGCCGTCCCCGGCTTCTTCGGCGAGGGCCCTTGGTACGAGGGCGACCGTACGACCGCCATGGACGAGGGGACGGCCGAGTTCTTCGACGGCGCCACCCGCGACAACGGCATCGCCGTCCGCAAGTCCCTGGTCAAGAGCATCATCAGCGACACGGCCGGCGGCGGCCCGCGCATGAGCGTCGAGCAGCTGCTGAACGCCACCTACGACGGCGACGGCTTCCGCTTCTACAGCTACGCCGGCACCTTCTTCGAGTTCCTGTGGACCGAGAAGCCCACCCTGCTGCGCGAGATGTACACGCACCTGCGGGGCAACGACGTGGCCGCGTACGACGCCTGGCGCCACCGGATGGGTGCCGACACCTACCTCCAGCGCGACTACGACCGCTTCCTGGACGCGCAGATCGCCAAGGTGGACCAGCTCTTCGTGCCGAACACCTCCTTCACCCCGAACGACCAGCTGCGTGACTCGGCGCTGGCGTCGGTGAAGTCGGCCTTCGCCACGGCCACGTACAACACCCCGGACTGCGTGGAGAACGGCGACCCCGGCAAGCGCCGCTTCACCTGTACCGGCCGGATCACCGCGAACCTGAAGAACTGGCGCAACGACGACCAGAACTTCAAGGACATGTCCGAGACGGTCGACTACTTCATCCTCGACCGGGCCGGCACGGCCTCCAACAACCTCGCCGACATGAACTGCTCCTTCGGTCCGCTGGAGATATGGAGCAACAAGAAGGCGGGCTCGTCGAGTTACAGCTGTGAGGGCCCGCTCCGCAGCTGACCCCTCCCGGACCGGTCCCGTACCCGCGGGACCGGTCTGGGCAGCCACTAAGGAATGTGACATATTACTGCCGTGCTCAAGAGACACTCTCTGGACGCCGTGATCATCGGCGCCGGCGTCGTCGGAGCGGCGTGCGCGTACTACGCGGCCCGCGCCGGACTCTCCGTGGCCGTGGTCGACCGCGGCCCCGTCGCGGGCGGCACGACGGGCGCCGGCGAAGGCAACCTGCTCGTCTCCGACAAGGGGGCGGGACCGGAGCTCGACCTGGCCCTGCTGTCCACCGGCCTGTGGACCGAACTGGCCCGCGTCCTCCCCCACGAGATCGAGTACGAGGCCAAGGGCGGCCTCGTCGTCGCCCCGGACCAGGCCGCGCTGGAGGCCCTGCGGAGCTTCGCGGAAGGCCAGCGCAAGGCCGGGGTCGACGCGGTCGAGGCGGGGTCCGACGACCTGCCCGGCCTTGAACCCCACCTGGCCCCGGGCCTCGCGGGCGGATTCCTGTACCCGCAGGACGCCCAGGTCCAGCCGGCCCAGGCGGCGGCCCGCCTGCTGGCGGCGTCGGGCGCCGAGGTCCATCTCGGTGAGGAGGTGACGGGCATCCTGCGCTCCGGCGGGACGGTCCGCGGGGTCCGCACCACGCACCGCGAACTCCTGGCTCCGGCCGTGGTCAACGCGGCGGGGACGTGGGGCGGCCGCGTGGCGGAGCTCGCGGGCGTGAGCCTGCCCGTCCTCCCGCGCCGCGGTTTCGTCCTGGTCACCGAACCGCTGCCCCGCGTGGTCCGCCACAAGGTCTACGCGGCCGACTACATCGCGGACGTCGCCAGCGGCTCCGCGGCCCTGCAGTCCTCGGCGGTCGTCGAGGGCACCCCCTCGGGCCCGGTCCTGATCGGAGCCACCCGCGAACGGGTCGGCTTCGACCGCACGCTCTCCACCGAGGCCTTGCGCCGTCTCGCCGGCCAGGCGGCGGCCCTCTTTCCGGTCCTGGCGGACGTCCGGGTCCTGCGCACCTACCACGGCTTCCGCCCGTACCTCCCCGACCACCTCCCCGCGATCGGCCCGGACCCGCGCCGCCCCGGCCTGCTGCACGCCTGCGGCCACGAGGGCGCGGGCATCGGCCTGGCCCCGGCAACGGGCGCACTGATCGCCGCCGCCCTCACCGGAGCCGAACCACCGCTCCCCCTGACCCCCTTCCGCCCGGAACGCTTCGGCGAGGAACCGTCCGACAAGGCCGGGGACGGGGACGGGCCGGGGTCTTGTCCGGGACGTAAAACGTGATCAGTGGCGCGGCTTCGGCCCGTAAGAGCCGAAGCAAGACCCAGGGCGCCATGAATCATGCAGTCCCGGACGACACCCCGACCCCGGCCCCGGCCCCGGCCCGCACCACGCCCCCCGAGGAGGACCCCCAGATGCGCAGCCCCCGCAAGCTGGTCGGCGGCAGCCCCGCGTCGCAGTACACGGTCGACTTCGACGGCCGCGAACTCCCCGCGCAGGAGGGCCAGTCCATCGCCGCCGTCCTCTGGTCCGCCGGGATCCTCGCCTGGCGGACCACCCGCGACGGCGGCGCCCCGCGCGGCGCCTTCTGCGGGATCGGCAGCTGCTACGACTGCCTCGTCACCGTCAACGGCCGCCCGAACCAGCGCGCCTGCCTCGTCCCCGCCCGGGAGGGCGACGTCGTGACCACCCAGGAGGGAACCGGCCGTGCCGAGCTTGCCGTCTGACCCGCCCATGACCGATCAGGCCGACCTGACCGACCGGACCGACCGGACCGACCGGACCGACCGGACCGACCGGACCGACCTGGCCGACCTGACCGATGCGGCCGACCGGGCCGACGACGCGGCCGACCTGGCCGACCTCGCCGTCGTCGGGGCGGGCCCGGCCGGGCTCGCCGCCGCCGTCGCCGCCGCCGGCCTCGGCCTGCGCGTCACCGTCCTCGACGCGGGCGACCGCCCCGGCGGGCAGTTCTACCGCCACCCCGCACCCGGCCTGGGAGCCGCCCGCCCGGAAGCCCTGCACCACGACTGGGCCGCCTTCGCGAACCGCGAAGCCGCCCTGCGCGCCCATGAGTCGGCCGGCCGGATCACCTGCCTGGCGGGTCACCACGTCTGGACGGTGGTCGCGGACCCCGCCTCCGCTCCGCCGGCCGCCCGCGGCGCCGCGCGTACCGGGGAGCCCGCCGCGCGGTCCACGGCGTGGACCCTGCACGCCGTGACCGGGGACGAGGGCGCCGCAGCCACCGTCAGGGCCCGGGCCGTCCTGATCGCCACCGGCGCGTACGAACGCCAGCTGCCCTTCCCCGGCTGGACCCTGCCCGGTGTGGTCGGGGCCGGCGGGGCCCAGGCCATGCTCAAGGCCGGCCTGGTCCTCCCCGGCAAGCGGATCGTCGTCGCGGGAAGCGGCCCGCTCCTGCTCGCCGTGGCGGGCTCCCTCGCCGCCGCCGGAGCCACCGTGCCCGCCGTGGTGGAGGCATCGGCGTACACCGCGTACGCGGGCAGGGCGGCCGTCCTGCTCCGCAACCCGGCCAAGCTCGTCGAAGGCGCGACGTACGGGAGCGCGTTGCTCAGACACCGCGTCCGCCTCCTCACCCGGCACGCCGTGACAGAGGTGCACGGCACCGACCGCGTCGAGGCCGTCACCGTGACCCGGCTCGACCGGGACTGGCGCCCGCTGCCCGCCGCCGCCCGCCGGATCCCCTGCGACGCCGTCGCCGTCGGTCACGGCCTCGTGCCCCAGCTGGAACTCGCCACCGGCCTCGGCTGCGCCACCCGCCGCGGCCCCGACGGCACCGTCGCCCTGGACCTGGCCGCCGACGGCCGCACCTCCGTCCCCGGCATCTGGTCCGCAGGCGAGACCGGCGGCATCGGCGGGGCCGCACTCGCGATCACCGAAGGGGAGATCGCGGCCCACGCGATCGCCGGACGGCCCGTCCCCGCACCCCTCACCCGCCGCCGCTCGCGGCTCCGCGCCTTCGCCGACGCGATGGCCGCCGCGCACCGCCCGGGCCCCGGCTGGACCGGCTGGCTGCGGGACGACGCCGTCGTGTGCCGCTGCGAGGAGGTGCCCGCCGGCCGGATCCGCGAAGCCGCCGATGACCTCGGCGCGCGGGACGCCCGTACCGTCAAACTCCTCACCCGCGCCGGCATGGGCTGGTGCCAGGGCCGCATGTGCGGTCCGGCCGTCGCCGCCCTCGCCGGGGAAGCCCCGGCACCCGACCGGCGGCCGCTGTCCTGCCCGGTCCCGCTGCGCCACCTCGCCGAACTTCCCGCCGCAGACGGCTGATCAGGTCCTCCCGGACCCTTGTGGCCGCCTCACACCCACTAGTAAAATGTCACACACCACACTAGGGAGTCACCACATGACCCACGCGCCCACCCCCGCGCCCCGCACAGACGCCCACCCGGCCACGCGGGCCCGCCCCTGGCACGGAATCATGGTCGCCACCGCACTGCCCCTGCGGGAGGACCTCACCGTCGACTACGACGCCTACGCCGAGCACGTGGCCTGGCTGATCGAGGGCGGCTGCGACGGCGTGGTTCCCAACGGCTCCCTCGGGGAGTACCAGACCCTCACCGACGACGAGCGGGCCCGCGTCGTCCGTACCGCCGTCGAGGCGGCCGGTGACGGCGGCCGCGTCATGCCCGGCGTCGCCGCCTACGGCAGCGCCGAGGCCCGCCGCTGGGCGGACCAGGCGGCGGAGGCGGGGGCCGGCTCGGTGCTGCTCCTGCCCCCCAACGCCTACCGGGCCGACGAGCGGACCGTACGCGCCCACTACGCCGAGGTCGCCCGCGCGGGGCTGCCCGTCGTCGCGTACAACAACCCCATCGACACCAAGGTGGACCTGACCCCGGCCCTCCTCGCCCGGCTGCACGCCGACGGCAGCATCGTCGCCGTGAAGGAGTTCAGCGGGGACGTGCGCCGCGCCTACGAGATCGCCGAACTCGCCCCGGGCCTCGACCTGCTCATCGGCGCCGACGACGTCCTCCTCGAACTGGCCCTCGCCGGCGCCGTCGGCTGGATCGCCGGCTACCCCAACGCGCTCCCGCAGTCCTGCGCCACCCTCTACCGGGCCGCCGTCGCGGGCGACCTCGCCACCGCCCTGCCGCTCTACAAGTCGCTGCACTCCTTGCTGCGCTGGGACTCCAAGACGGAGTTCGTCCAAGCCATCAAACTCTCCATGGACCTGGCCGGCCGCCCGGGCGGCGCCACCCGCCCGCCGCGCTTCCCGCTCACCGGCGAGATCGAGGCGGCGGTCCGCGCCGCCACCGAGAAGGCCCTAGCCGAGGGCCTCAACTAACAAACAGGCCTGGACCGACCAGCCAGAGGGGGCGCATGATGCGCACGCGCAACATCTACCACGCGGTGGACTCGCACACCGAGGGCATGCCGACCCGGGTGATCACCGGGGGAGTCGGGGTCATTCCCGGCGCCACCATGGCCGACAAGCGGCTCCACTTCATCGAGCACATGGACCACGTCCGGACCCTGCTCATGTACGAGCCGCGCGGCCATTCCGCGATGAGCGGCGCCATCCTGCAGCCCCCCACCCGTCCCGACGCCGACTTCGGCGTCCTCTACATCGAGGTGTCCGGCCTGCTGCCCATGTGCGGGCACGGCACCATCGGGGTCGCCACCGTCCTGGTCGAGACCGGCATGGTGCCCGTCGTCGAGCCGGTCACCACCGTCCGGCTGGACACCCCGGCCGGGCTGGTGAGCGTGGACGTCCGGGTCGAGGACGGGGCGGCCACCGCGGTCACCCTGACCAACGTCGCCTCGTTCTGCGTCGGTCTCGACCTGAAGGCGGAGGTACCCGGCTTCGGTACGGTCACCTACGACCTCGCCTACGGCGGCAACTTCTACGCCTTCGTCGAACTCGACGCGCTCGGCCTCCCCTTCGACCGTGCCCGCAAGGACGACCTGATCGCCGCCGGGCTCGCGATCATGGACGCGGTCAACGGCTCCGGCGACCGGCCCGTCCACCCCGAGAACCCGTCCATCGCCGGGGTCAAGCACGTCCACCTCGCCGCTCCCGGCTCCGACGGCCGCCGGTCCCGGCACGCCATGGCCATCCACCCCGGCTGGTTCGACCGCTCGCCCTGCGGTACGGGCACCAGCGCGCGCATGGCCCAGCTGCACGCCCGCGGACTCCTGGAGCTCGGCGCGGACTTCGTGAACGAATCGTTCATCGGAACCGAGTTCACGGGCCGACTGGTCGGCGGGACCACCGTCGGCGGACACCCCGCCGTCGTCCCCACCGTCACCGGCCGCGCCTGGATCACCGGCACCGCCCAGTACTTCCTCGACCCGACCGACCCCTTCCCCGGAGGCTTCCTGCTGTGATCACCGTCCGAACGGTGGACTACCACACCGCCGGCGAGCCCTTCCGCATCGTCGACGCGCTCTCCGGCGGCATGCCGCCCGTCCCCGGGGACACCGTCGCCGAGCGCTGCGCCACCGCCATCGGCCCGGGGGGATCCGGCACGGCCCCGCGGCGGGGCGCGCTGGACGACGTGCGCCGCCTGCTGGTGCAGGAGCCGCGCGGGCACGCCGGAATGTACGGGGGGTTCGTCGTCCCGCCCGACGACGACGGGGCCCACTTCGGCGTGCTGTTCTGGCACAAGGACGGCTACTCCACCGCCTGCGGCCACGGCACCATGGCCCTCGGGGTCTGGGCCGTGGACACCGGCCGGGTCGCCGCCCCCGACGACGGGGACGTGCCCGTGCGCGTCGACGTGCCGTCCGGACGGGTCACCGCCACCGTGCACCGGGCCGGCGGCCGCACCACCGGGGTCACCTTCCGCAACGTCCCGGCCCGGGTGAGCGCCCGCAAGGTGCCGGTCGCCACCACGCTGGGGCTCGCCGAGGTGGACATCGCGCACGCCGGGGCCTGCTACGCCTCCGTCGCCGCCCGCGACCTCGGCCTGGACGTGTCGCGGAGCTCGCTGCCCGACCTGGTGCGGGCCGGCCGGGAGATCCGCGCCGCGCTGGCCACCCACCCGGCCACCTGGCACCCCGGCGGCCCGCTGCTCTCCGGCGTCTACGGGGTGATCCTCTACGAGGAACTGCCCGATACCCCCTTCGGGCCCCACCAGCGCAACGTCACCGTCTTCGCCGACGGGCAGACCGACCGCTCGCCCTGCGGCTCCGGCACCTCGACGCGGCTCGCGCTGCTCGCGGAGGACGGGCGGCTCGCGGCGGGGGAGGACCTGCTGAACGAATCGGTCACCGGCACGGTGTTCACCGGCCGGATCCTCCCGACGGGGTCCCCCCGGACGGGGTCCGGGGGAGGAGTCACCGAGATCACCGGCACCGCGTACCGCACCGGCGAGCACACCTTCACGGTGGACCCGCACGACGCGCTCGGGACGGGCTTCCTGCTGTGAGGCGGCTCAGCGCCGACGCGATGGCGGGGCTGCTGACCCCCGCCGCTGCCACCGACGCCCTGGCCGCCGCCCTGCTCGGCGGCCTCGACCCGGAGAGCTGCCCACAGCGCACCAGCCTCCCCGTCCCGGACGGCGAACTTCTGCTGATGCCGGCCGCGTACGGTACGTACGCCGGCGTGAAGATCGCCGGCGTCGCGCCCGGGAACCCGGCCCGCGGACTGCCCCGGATCACCGGAAGCTACCTGCTCCTCGACGGCTCCACCCTGCGCCCGCTGGCCCTGCTCGACGGAGCGGCGCTGACCGCCCTGCGCACCCCGGCGGTCTCCGCGCTCGCGCTGCGCCACCTGGCCCCGGCCGGGCGCCCGCTGCGGCTGGTGCTCTTCGGCTCCGGACCGCAGGCGTACGGGCACCTGGAAGCGATCCTGGCCGTAAGGGAGTTGGCCGAGCTCGTGGTGGTCGGCCGCAACCCCGAGGGCGCGGAGCGGCTCGCCGCGCACGCCAGTACCCTGAGCCTGTCCGCCCGGACCGGCACCTCGAAGGACGTGGCCGACGCCGATCTCGTCGTCTGCTGCACCACGGCCCGCGAACCGCTCTTCGACGGGCGCCTCGTCGGCCCGGGCGCCACCGTCGTCGCCGTCGGCTCGCACGAGCCGACGGCCCGGGAGACCGACACCGCCCTCGTACGGCGCGCCGCCGTGTACGTGGAGTCGCGCGCGGCGGCCCTGCGGGAGGCCGGTGACCTGCTGGTCCCGGAGGCCGAGGGGGCCATCGGGCCCGGCCACATCACCGGCACGCTCGCCGACCTGGTCGGGGGACGGATGCCGGCGGGCGGGCCGCAGAGTTGTCCACAGCTCTTCAAGAGTGTGGGCATGGCCTGGGAAGATCTCGCCGTGGCGGTCGCGTTCTTCGAGGCCGCCGAGGTGTGAGCAGCGCAACGTGACATTGTACGCTGTTCCTCTGCGATGGCTCGGAGGAAATGCAATGGGTGACCTGAAGCAGCACAGTCTCATCAAGGCCCAGGAACGGCTCCGCGACCAGGTCGGCCATGCCCTCCGAGCAGCCCTGATAGCGGGTGAACTGCGCCCCGGGAGCGTGTACTCGGCCCCCGGTCTCGCAGCCGAACTCGGCGTCTCGGCCACGCCGGTGCGCGAGGCCATGCTCGACCTGGCCCGTGAAGGCCTCGTGGAACCGGTCCGCAACAAGGGCTTCCGGATCACCGAGGTCAGCGAGCGCGACCTGGACCAGTACACCGAACTGCGCACGATGATCGAGGTGCCCACCGTCGGCCGGATCACCAAGATCGCCACGACCGAGCAGCTGGAGGCCCTGCGGCCCGTCGCGCAGGAGATCGTCACCAGCGCGCGCGAGCACAACCTCATCGGGTACCTGGAGGCGGACCGCCGCTTCCACCTCACCCTGCTCGGGCTCGCCGGCAACGACCGCCTCGTCGAGACGGTCGGCGACCTGCGCAAGCGGTCCCGGCTGTACGGACTGACCGGCCTGGACGAGGCCGGCAAGCTGGTGTCCTCGGCCGAGGAGCACATCGAGCTGCTCGACCTGATGATCAGCGGGGACGCCGAGGCCGCCGAGGCCTGCATGGTCCGCCACCTCGGCCATGTGCGCTCGCTCTGGGCCCAGGGGCGCGACGAACCCGTCGGTCGCCCCCCGGGCCGCCTGGGCGGCCCCGTCAAGGGCTGACCCGTCACGCCGGTTGGGGCCCGGACCATCAGGTCCGGGCCCCAACCGGCGTACCCCCGGAGCCATTTGGACACGGCTGGATAACGGCGGGCCCAACCCCTTGTCAGTACAATTTCACATTACTATGTTACCGGTCACATCATAGAGCGCGGCCCTTCACTGGAGTGACCCATGACCAAGCGCACCCAACTCGCCCTCGCCACAGCCCTGGTGGCTGCTCTCGCACTCGGCGCCTCGGGCTGCTCCGACACCACCAAGAAGGGCAAGGGCGGCGCCTCCGCCGAGAACCCCGCCGCGGCGAACGAAGGCAAGATCCTCGGCGGCACCCCGGTCAAGGGCGGAACCCTGACCATCCTGTCCAACCAGGACTTCTCCCACCTCGACCCCGCCCGCAACTGGGTCATGCCGACCATGGACTTCGGCACCCGGCTGCTCTACCGCACCCTCGTGACCTTCAAGTCCGAGCCGGGCAAGGGCGGCAGCGAGCTCGTCCCCGACCTCGCCACCGACCTGGGAACCCCGTCCAACGGTGGCCGTACCTGGACCTTCACCCTCAAGGAGGGCGTGAAGTACGAGGACGGCTCGCCCATCAAGGCCCAGGACATCAAGTACAACGTCGAGCGCTCGTTCGCCCCGGACCTCACCGGCGGCCCCGACTACGCGGCCCAGTACCTGGCCGGCGCCGAGGGCTACAAGGGCCCGCTGCAGGGCCAGCACCTGGACTCGGTCAAGACTCCCGACGACCGCACCATCGTCTTCGAACTCAAGCGGCCCGTCGCCGAGTTCTCCGCGACCGCCACCCTGCCGACCTTCGCGCCCGTGCCCCAGTCCCAGGAGAAGGGCACCCAGTACGACGCCCGCCCGTTCTCCTCCGGCCCGTACAAGATCGAGTCGTACGACCGCGACAAGAAGCTCGTGCTCGTCCGCAACGAGCACTGGGACCCGAAGACCGACACCGTCCGCAAGGCCTACCCGGACAAGTTCGTCATGGTCATGGGCCTCAAGGGCGGCCAGGTCGACGACCGCATCATCGCGGGCGAGGGCGCGGACGCCTCCAGCGTCCAGTACTTCGACATGCGCCCCGAGAGCGCGCCCAAGGTACTGCCCAAGGCCGACGTCAAGGCGCGCCTGCTCGCCGAGTCCCAGGGCTGTACGGAGATGCTCCACCTGAACAACTCCCGGGCCCCTTTCGACGACCCCAAGGTCCGCGAGGCCATGCAGTACGCGATCGACAAGGAGGCCGTGGTCACCGCGGGCGGCGGCCCGGCCCTCAACGAGGTCGCCACCGCCTACCTGCCCCCGGCCCTCTCCGGGGGCAAGCAGGCCGACACCCTGGGGATCGCCCCGTCGGGCGACCCGGCCAAGGCCAAGGAACTCCTCAAGGCCGCGGGCAAGGAGACCCTGAAGGTCTCCCTCACCGTCTCCACCGGCGACAAGGCCAAGGGCGAGGCCATCCAGCAGGGCCTGTCCCGCGCGGGCGTCGAGGTCGTCATCGACACCGTCGACCCGGGCGCCTACTACGACGTCATCGGCGACCTCTCCACCACCCCCGACATGACGCTCACCGGCTGGTGCCCCGACTACCCCTCCGGCTCCACCTGGATCCCCTTCGTCTTCGACGGACGCACCATCAAGGACAAGGGAAACCAGGGCAACTACAGCCAGTTCCGCGACGAGGCGACCACCAAGCGGATCGACGAGATCAACGCCATGGCCGACGCGAAGCAGGCCAACCAGGCCTGGATCGACCTGGACGCGGAGATCATGAAGAAGTCCCCGTCGATCCCGGTCCTGCTGGAGCGCAAGCCGCTCCTCGTCGGCCCGAACATCGCGGGTGCCTTCGGCCACCCCGTGTGGACCGGCACCATCGACTACGGCACGGTCGGCCTCAAGGACCCGTCGAAGAGCCAGGGCTGAGGACCGGACACGACAACGCCATGACCACCACCGCACCCGCCGTCGGCGATCCGGAGGTGAAGGAGGTCCCGCCCGGCAGCAGCCCCTGGCAGCTCGCCCGGCGGGAACTCCGCCGCCGCCCCGCCGTCCGCGTCAGCCTCTGCGTCGTCCTCCTCTTCGTCCTCATGGCCGCCACCGCCCCCTGGCTGGGCGCGCTCGGCGGCTGGTCCCCCGAGGAGTTCGACAAGACCGCCATCGACCCCTACCTCGGCGGCCAGCCGCTCGGCTCCCTCGGCGGGATCAGTCCCGAGCACTGGCTCGGCGTCGAACCCGTCACCGGCCGCGACCTGTTCGCCCGCGTGGTCCACGGCGCCCAGGTCTCCCTCCTCATCGCCTTCGCGGCCACCGCCATCGTGGTCGTCGCCGGCACCGCCGCCGGGATCGCCGCCGGCTACTTCGGCGGCCGAACCGACGCGGTCCTGTCCCGGCTGATGGACCTGACCATGTCCTTCCCCTCGCTGATCTTCATGATCGCGATGCTGTCCGTGGCCAAGGACGTCAACCGGATCGTGCTCATGACCGCCGTCATCGGACTCTTCGGCTGGCCCGGTGTGGCCCGCGTCGTCCGCGGCCAGACCCTCTCCCTCAAACACCGCGAGTACGTGGACGCCGCCCGTGTCGGCGGCGCGAGCTCCTGGCGGATCCTGACCCGCGACATCCTCCCCGGGGTCTCGGGCCCGGTCATCGCCTACACCACCCTGCTCATCCCCGGCATGATCAGCACCGAGGCGGCGCTCAGCTACCTCGGCGTGGGCGTCCGCCCGCCCACCCCGTCCTGGGGCCAGATGATCGCCGAGTCCGTCGCCTTCTACGAGACCGACCCCATGTACTTCGTCATCCCCAGCGTCTTCCTCTTCCTCGCCGTGCTCGCCTTCACCCTGCTCGGCGACGCCCTGCGCGACATCCTCGACCCGAGGGGCGGCCGCAGTTGATCCTCTACCTCGCCCGCCGACTGCTCGCGCTCGCCGGCGTGCTCCTCGCCATCGCCGCCGTCACCTTCCTCATCTTCTACGTCCTGCCCTCCGACCCGGCCGCGGCCGCCTGCGGCAAGACCTGCAGCGCCGAGCGGCTGGCCGACGTACGGGCGTACCTGGGCCTCGACCAGCCCCTGTGGCGCCAGTTCACCGACTTCCTCACCGGCATCTTCACCGGCCGCACCCTGGGCACCGGTCAGTACGCCGTCCAGTGCGACTTCCCCTGCCTGGGCTACAGCTACGAGAACTCCCTCCCGGTGTGGGACCTGCTCATGGACCGGCTGCCGGTATCGGCCTCCCTCGCCGTCGGCGCCGCCGCGCTGTGGCTGGTCCTCGGCCTCGGCGCCGGGGTCACCGCAGCCCTGCGCAAGGACACCGCCACCGACAAGGCCCTCATGGTCGGGGCCGTCGCCGCCGCCTCCCTGCCCGTCTACTTCACCTCGGTAATGCTGATCTACGGGGTCATCCGCGTCGCCGGCCTCCTGCCCTACCCCACCTACCAGGACTTCTCCGATAACCCGCTCGCCTGGGCCTCGAACCTGCTCCTGCCCTGGACCGCGCTCGCCCTGCTGTACGCCGCCATGTACGCGCGCCAGAGCCGCGGTTCGATGATCGAGGCGATGGCCGAGCCGTACATCCGTACCGCCCGTGCCAAGGGCATGCCCGAGCGCACCGTCGTCGTCAAACACGGCCTGCGCTCCGGGATGACCCCCATCCTCACCATCTTCGGCATGGACCTCGGCGGGCTGCTCGCCGGAGCCGTGATCACCGAATCCATCTTCGGACTCCCCGGCATCGGGCGGCTGTTCTACGGGGCGCTGGTCAGCTCGGACCAGCCGGTGGTCCTCGGGGTCACCCTGCTGGCCGCCTTCTTCATCGTCGTCGCCAACCTGGTCGTCGACCTCCTGTACGCCGTCATCGACCCGAGGGTGAGGTACTGATGGCCGCACTTCTTGAGGTACGCGATCTGCGCGTCACCTTCACCACCCCGCACGGCACCGTACGGGCCGTGGACTCCCTCGGCTTCACCGTCGAGGCCGGCCGCACGCTGGGCATCGTCGGCGAGTCCGGCTCCGGCAAATCGGTCACCTCGCTGGCCGTCATGGGCCTGCACCGGGGCGCGGCCGAGGTCGGCGGCTCCGTGGCCCTCGCCGGACGGGAGCTGACCGGCCTCTCCGAGCGGGAGCTCGCCAAGGTCCGCGGCCGCAGGATGGCCATGATCTTCCAAGACCCGCTCTCCAGCCTCCACCCGTACTACACGGTCGGCGAGCAGATCGCCGAGCACTTCCGGGTGCACTTCAAGGCCGGGCGGGCCGCCGCGCGCAAACGGGCGGTCGACATGCTCGGCGAGGTCGGCATCCCGGAACCGGCCCGCCGCGCGGGGGAGTACCCGCACCAGTTCTCCGGCGGCATGCGCCAGCGCGCAATGATCGCCATGGCCCTGGCCTGCGAGCCCGACCTGCTGATCGCCGACGAACCCACCACCGCCCTGGACGTCACCGTGCAGGCGCAGATCCTGGAGCTGATCGCGCGGATCCAGCAGGAGCGCGGACTCGGCGTCGTCATGATCACCCATGACCTGGGGGTGGTCGCCCGCGTCGCCCACGAGGTGCTGGTCATGTACGGCGGCCGGGCCGTCGAACAGGCCCCGGTCGACGAGCTGTTCGCCGATCCGGCCCACCCCTACACCCGGGGCCTGCTCGACTCGCTGCCCCGCCTCGACACTGCTGACGACGAACCGCTGCCCTTCATCCCCGGCTCCCCGCCGTCCCTGCTCGCACCGGCCCCGGGCTGCGCCTTCGCCCCGCGCTGTCCGCGCGCCGCCGCGCGCTGCACCGACGTACGCCCGGAACCGGAGACGTACGCCGACGCGCCGGGGCGGACGGTGGCCTGCCACTTCGCCGGGGCCCGCACCGCCGAGGAGGCGACGCGATGAAGACCACCGCCGAACCGCTGCTGTCCGTACGGGACCTCACCATGACCTTCCCCGGGAAGCGGTCCGCGACCGGGCGCCGGGGGGCGCCCGTGCGCGCCGTGGACGGGGTCTCCTTCGACCTGGCGGCAGGTCGGACCCTCGGCCTGGTCGGGGAGTCGGGCTGCGGGAAGTCCACCACCGGCCGGATGCTGGTCAGGCTGCTGGAGCCCACCGCGGGCCAGGTCGCCTTCGAGGGCAAGGACATCAGCCGGCTGTCGCAGAGCGCGATGCGGCCGCTGCGCAAGAGCATCCAGATGGTCTTCCAGGACCCGCACTCCTCCCTCAACCCCCGCCAGACCGTGGCGCGGATCATCTCCGACCCGCTGCTGGTGCAGGGCTGGAGCGCCCGCGACGCCCGCCGGCGTGCCGCCGAGCTGATGGAACTGGTCGGCCTGATCCCCGAGCACATCGACCGCTACCCGCACGAGTTCTCCGGCGGCCAGGCCCAGCGCATCGGCATCGCCCGGTCCCTGTCCACCAGCCCCCGGCTGATCATCGCCGACGAGCCGGTCTCCGCCCTCGACGTCTCCGTGCAGGCCCAGATCGTCAACCTGATGGAGCGGCTGCGCGCGGAGCTGGGACTCGCCTACGTGTTCATCGCGCACGACCTGTCGGTGGTCAAGCGCGTCAGTGACCGCGTCGCCGTCATGTACCTCGGCCGGATCGTCGAGATCGGGGACAAGAAGTCCCTCTACGAGAATCCACAACACCCCTACACACGGGCGCTGTTGTCCGCCGTGCCGCTGCCCGACCCGGCGGCGGAGCGGCGGCGGGAGCGGATCGTGCTGCTCGGTGACCCGCCGAGCCCGGCCGCCCCACCGCCGGGCTGCACCTTCCACCCGCGCTGCCCCAAGGCGCAGGAGGTCTGCCGCACCGAGCGCCCGTTGCTCCAGCTTGCCGCCTCCCGTGAGGTGGCGTGTCACTTCCCGGGTGACTGACGGGGATCACGGGAAGAAGGCAGGGCCCCGCGGCCAATGGCGTCCGCGGGGCCCTGCTCGTGCGGGATCAGCCGAGTTCCCTGCGGAAGAACTCCAGCTCCAGCGCCATGATCTTCTCCCTCGTGCCGCCCGGGCTCATGTGCGTGACGCCGGGGAGGGCCAGCAGCTGGTGCGGGCGGCCCGCGTCCGTCAGGGCCTGGGACAGGCGCAGGGTGTGGGAGGGGTGGACGTTGTCGTCGGCGAGGCCGGTGGTCAGCAGCAGCGGCCGGGTCAGCTTCGGGGCGTCGGGGATCAGGGAGTCCCGCTCGTACACCTCCGGGTGTTCCTGCGGGAGGCCCAGATAGCGTTCGGTGTACGCCGTGTCGTAGTACCGGAAGTCGGTGGGCGCGGCCCCGGCGGCCGCCGCGTGGAAGACGTCCGGGCGGCGCAGCACCGCCAGCGCCGACAGGTAGCCGCCGTACGACCAGCCGCGTACGCCGACCCGGCCGAGGTCCAGGTCGCGGTGGCGGGCGCCGAGCGCCCGGAGCGCCGCGACCTGGTCCTCCAGGGTGACCTCGGAGAAACCGCGGTACATGGCGTGCGTGAAGGCGGGCGAGACGTACGGGGTGCCGCGGTTGTCGACGGTGACCACCGCGAAGCCCTGGTCGGCCCACCACTGCTTGGCCTGCCAGCGACGGGGCTCGGCACTGATGTCCTGGTAGCCGGGGCCGCCGTACGCGTCGACGAGCACCGGCAGCCGCCGGCCGGGGACGTGGTCGCGGGGCAGGACGAGGGCGGTCGGGACGCCGTGCTCGGTGACCCGCTCCAGGACCGGGACCACCCGGTACGGCAGCGGCTGGGACAGGTCGGCCGGCGTGAACTCACGCCCGTCCGGAGTGCGCAGGGTGCGGCGGATCCCGTCGGCGGCGGCGGAGGTCAGCAGCAGGGTCCCGGCCGAGACGGACACGCTGTGCACCCCGGGCCCGTCGGCGACCGGGGTCAGCTCCCCGGTCGCGGGGTCCAGCAGCAGCACCTGCTGCTCGGCGGGGTCGCGCAGCCCGGCCTCGATCAGCAGCCGGCCCTCGTGGATCCCGGCCACCCGGCGGACCTGGATCCCGTCGCCGGTGAGCGGTTCGCCGTCCACCGCGAGGCCGCGGGCGTCCCCGGGGATGTCGGCGGCGGTCAGCATCCGTCCGTCGGGCAGGCGGGCGGGGGTGCCGGGGACCAACGGGTCCACCCACTGCGGGTGCGTGGTGCGGGACAGCCCCCGGGTGCGGCCGGTGGCCGGGTCGGCGGAGAGCAGCAGCACGTTCTGCTGGAGCCGGTCCTGGACGGTCAGCAGGATCTCCGCTGCCGATTCCCAGCCCGCGTCGGAGACGTACGGGTAAGTCTCCGCGTCCCAGTCGAGCCGTGTCCTCGCACCGTCCGGGCCGAGCACCCACAGCTGGACCTCGGCGTTGGGCCCGCCCGCCTCGGGGTAGGCGAAGTCTTCGGCCGGGAGCTCGGGGTGCGCGGGATCGGCGAAGTACCGGCGCTGGAGTACGGATTCGTCGACGCGGGCGGCGAGCAGGGTCACTCCGTCCGGGGACCACCAGTGGCCCCGCGCCCGGCCGAGCTCCTCGGCGGCGGCGAACTCGGCGACGCCCCAGCGGGCCCCGTCGGCCGGGCTGACCCGGCCACCGGGGGCGACGTACAGGGCGTCGTCGCTGACGTAGGCGGTCCGGGAGCCGTCGGAGTTGAGGCGGGGGTCCAGGGCGGGGCCGGCGGCCGGTATCTCCTCGGGCCCGCCCGTCCCGTCCGCGGTGACCCCGTAGAGCCGCCCGTAGAGCGGGAAGACGGCGCGCCGGCCGTCGCCGGAGAGCGCGTACGAACCGATCCCGGCGGCGACGAGGCGGATGCGCTCGCGCAGCCGGCGTTCCGCGGCCGGGAGCTCGCCCGGCTCGGGGCACAGGTCGCGGGGATCGGCAAGGCGGGACTCGGTGCCGGTGGCCGTGTCGAGGACCCAGAGGCCGTCGAAGGGGTCGGTGGGGCCGGCGGAGCGGAGGAACCAGAGGAGGCGTCCTTCGTCCCCGAAGGCGAAGGCGCGCGGGGCGCCGTAGGTGAACCGGGCCGTGCTCGCGGAGAGCCTGAGGAAGTCATCCATGATCGTAGTGTGACATGTGAAATATCACATCGACTAGGCCGTTCGAGTGGTGACCCCACGTGTGCGGGCTTAGCGTCGACAGGGTGGACCCGAATGCAACGCCGACCAGCACCGGGACCGACGGCAAGGTCCGAGGGAGCGGGAACGGGCTCGCCCTGTTCGTCATCGCCTCCTGCCAGCTCATGGTGGTCCTCGACATCACCATCGTGAACATCGCGCTGCCCCACATCCAGACCGCGCTCGGCTTCTCCACGGAGAGCCTCTCCTGGGTCGTCAACGCCTACACCCTCACCTTCGGCGGTCTGCTCCTGCTCGGTGGCCGCACGGGCGACATCCTCGGCAGGAAGCGCGTCTTCATCTTCGGCGTCCTGCTGTTCGGCCTGGCCTCGCTGCTGGGCGGATTCGCGCAGAACGCCGGCCAGCTGATGGCCGCCCGGGCCCTCCAGGGCGTCGGCGGCGCCATCGCCTCCCCGACCTCCCTCGCACTGATCACCACGACCTTCCGCGAAGGGCCAGCCCGCAACCGGGCGTTCGGCGTGTTCGCCGCGGTCTCGGCCGGCGGCGGCGCGATCGGGCTCCTCGCCGGCGGCATCCTCGTCGAATGGCTCAACTGGCGCTGGGTGCTCTTCGTCAACGTCCCCATCGCCGTGCTCATCGCCGTCATGGCCTCGAAGGTCATCCGCGAGTCCGCACGTCACCCCGGACACTTCGACCTCGCGGGCGCGCTGCTGTCCACCCTGGGCATGGTCTCGCTCGTCTACGGATTCATCCGCGCCGCCCAGGACGGCTGGCGCGACCCGCTGACGCTCGGCTCCTTCGGCGCCGCGGTCGTCCTGCTGACCCTCTTCGTCCTCAACGAGCGGCGCTCGCCCCAGCCGATCACCCCGCTGCACATGTTCGCCGACCGCAACCGGGCCGGCACCTACGGGATCATGCTCATGCTCGCCTGCGCGATCTTCGGCATGTTCTTCTTCCTGACGCTCTTCGTGCAGAACGTGCTCGGCTTCAGCCCCCTGCAGGCCGGCCTCGCCTTCCTGCCCGTCAGTGTCATGATCGCGGTGGCAGCCGGTACCGCCTCGCAACTGCTGCCCAGGTTCGGGCCCAAGCCCTTCATGGTCACCGGTGCGCTGTGCTGCGCGGCCGGACTGGGCTGGCTGACGCTGACAGACATCCACTCGACGTACCTGGGCAGCATCCTCGGTCCCATGCTGGTGTTCGCCACCGGCATGGGCCTGCAGTTCGTCTCGCTGACCCTGATGGCCCTGTCCAACGTCCCCGACCGGGAGTCGGGCGCGGCGTCCGGGCTGCTCAACACGACGCAGCAGGTCGGCGGTTCGCTCGGCCTGTCGATCCTGGTGACCGTCTTCGGCACGGTCAGCCGCAACGAGGCCAAGGACGTGGTGCCGGGCTTCCTGCGCACGGCCACCGCCGAACAGAAGGCCTTCTTGCTGCGCACCGGTCAGCTCCCCAAGCCGTGGAGCGACCAGGTGCTCACCTCGGGCATCAGCGCGGCCTTCGTCGTGGCGGCCGTGTTCACCCTGATCGGCGCGGTGATCGCGCTGCTCGTCATCCAGGTCCGGGCGTCGGACCTCGAACGGCTCCAGGGAAACCACACACCGACGAAGGTCTAGGGGTGTCTTGGCCCCGTTCCCGTCGTCGGGCGAGTACGGCGGGCGCTCCGGCCGCGTCCGCCCCGCGGATCGCCTCGTCCGTCCGGCTGCTGGACGACGGCCTGCTCCGGCCAGCAGGCCAGCCGTCTAGGCGTCTAGGCGACGGACCCGGCAGCGCGCCGGACCGTCCGTCCGCAGCGTGATTCCGGCACTGACCGGGACGTCGGTGTCCACGGCCTCGACCTCGTACGCACGCAGGATCATCGCCAGCGCGATCACCGACTCCAGCATCGAGAAGTGCTGCCCGATGCAGGCGCGCGGTCCGCCGCCGAACGGGAACCAGGCGTAGCGCGGCCGGCCGGCCTCCGCCTCCGGGGTGAAGCGCTCGGGGTCGAAGCGGTCGGGTTCCGGCCAGTGGAGCGGATGACGGTGCGTCACCCACGGAGCCAGTATCACGTCCGCGCCGGCGGGAACGGCGTGCCCGTCCACCTCGGTGGCGACGACGGCCTTGCGGCCGATGACCGGGGCGGCCGGGTAGAGCCGCATCGCCTCCTTGAGGACCTGCGTGAGGTACGGAAGCCGGTCCAGGTCGGCTGCCTCGGGCGTACGGCCGCCCAGCACCCGGGTGATCTCCTCGCGCGCCCGCTTCTGCTCCTCGGGGTGGCGGCCCAGCAGGTGCAGGGCGAAGGCGAGGGAGGTGGCGGTCGTCTCGTGTCCGGCGAGCAGGAAGATCAGCACCTGGTCACGGAGTTCGGAGGCGTCGAACTCCCCGTCGTCCGAGCTCTTGGCGGCGGCGAGCAGCGTGAGCAGGTCCTCGCCGGGGCTCTCCGCCGGATCGCTGCGCCGCTCGCCGATGATCTTGTCGCAGACCGCGTAGAGCTCGTTCATCGCGGCGGCCGCCCGCTTGTTGGCCGGAGTCGGCCAGCTGCGCGGGATGTTCGCGGGGGAGTAGCCGCGGCGCAGCACGTAGTCGGTGATGACCGGGAAACACCGGTCGACGACGTCGACGGTTGCTTCCACGTCGGTGCCGAACAGGATCCGGGCGACCGCCCGCAGGGCCAGGTGCATCATCTGGTCGGAGACGTCGACGATGCCGTCGGGGGCCTCCTGCCAGGCGGCTACGACCGCCTCGGTCTCGGCGGCGACGGCCCCCGCGTAGCCGTCCACCCGGCGCCGGGTGAAAAGCGGCTGGACCAGTCGGCGCTGGCGCAGGTAGTCCTCGTCCTGGCTGGTCAGCAGGCCGTTGCCGAAGGATTCCCGTACCTCCTGGTAGAAGGGGTTGTCCTTGCGGAAGTTGGCCGATTCCGAGGCGAGCACCTGCTGGGCGCCCTCCGCGGAGAAGACGCAGTACAGCTCGGCCCGCAGCCCGGGCGGGCCGGCCGTGATCCGTACGACGTCCCCGTGTCTGTGCTGGGCCCGCAGATAGGTACCGAGGGAGTCGGACTTCAGCTCGAAGAGCGACCCCAGCACCGGCACCCCCGCCAGCGCGGGAACCTCCGCCCCGACACCCTCATTCGTCCCAACTGCCATGGCCGCCCCCTCGTTCCGTACCGACGGCCGATTCTGCCGCTCCCCGGCGGCCCGTGGCGAGCACCCCCGGCCAACAGGGCCGAATACCGACGGTGGCCGGCACGCCGCCCTTTCACTCGCAGGCGACGCCGTCGCCGTCGCGGTCCAAGTGGCTGCCGTAGCCGGGATCACCGCGTCGGATCGGGGCGGCTCCAGCCGCGCGGACGGCCGTGCAGTTCTTGTAGTAGGTGCTGCCGCCGCCGGATGACGTCCCACCGGACGAAGACGAGCCGCCGGAGGCCACTGGGAAGGCGACCTGATCATCGGCAAGGACAACGGCTCCGCCATCGGAACCCTCGTCGAACGGGCCACCCGCTACGTCATGCTCGTCCACCTGCCCAACGGCCGCACCGCGGAAGCCGTCCGCGACGCGCTCCAACAGACCGTGCAGCGGCTTCCCGCCCACCTCTAACGGTCCCTGACCTGGGACCAGGGCAGCGAAATGGCCGCCCACAAGAGCTTCACGATCGCCACCGACATCCCGGTCTACTTCTGCGACCCGGCCAGCCCCTGGCAGCGCGGCTCGAACGAAAACACCAAACGGGCTGCTGCGGCAGTACTTCCCCAAGGGCACCGACCTGGCCGCCCACAGCCGCGAACACCTCGACGCCGTCGCCGCCCAGCTCAACGGCCGCCCACGCAAAACGCTCGGCTGGGAAACCCCAGCCGAGCGCCTGCATAAACTCATCGCGGCCTGAACAACCGACCACGTGTTGCGACGACCCCTAGAAACCGGCCGGCGAAGAGTGATGGGGCCTCAAGCCTTCTGCCTTCTCCCTAGATGTCGCGGAAGATCTCGATCTGGGCACCCACCGAGTTGAGGCGCTCGGCCAGTTCCTCGTAGCCGCGGTTGATGACGTAGACGTTGCGCAGCACCGAGGTGCCCTCGGCCGCCATCATCGCGAGCAGGACCACCACCGCCGGGCGCAGGGCCGGCGGGCACATCATCTCCGCCGCGCGCCAGCGGGTGGGGCCCTCGACCAGGACGCGGTGGGGGTCCAGGAGTTGGAGGCGGCCGCCGAGGCGGTTGAGGTCGGTCAGGTAGATGGCCCGGTTGTCGTAGACCCAGTCGTGGATCAGGGTCTGGCCCTGGGCGACGGCCGCGATGGCCGCGAAGAACGGGACGTTGTCGATGTTCAGCCCGGGGAACGGCATCGGGTGGATCTTGTCGATCGGGGCTTCGAGCTTGGAGGGGCGGACCGTGAGGTCGACCAGGCGGGTGCGGCCGTTGTCGGCCGGGTACTCCGGCGAGCGGTCGTGGTCGAGGCCCATCTCCTCCAGGACCGCGAGCTCGATCTCCATGAACTCGATCGGGACACGGCGGATCGTCAGTTCCGACTCCGTGACGACCGCGGCGGCGAGCAGGCTCATCGCCTCGACCGGGTCCTCGGAGGGGGAGTAGTCCACGTCCACGTCGATGTTCGGGATGCCGTGGACGGTGAGGGTGGTGGTGCCGACGCCCTCGACCTTGACGCCCAGCGCCTCCAGGAAGAAGCACAGGTCCTGGACCATGTAGTTGGAGGAGGCGTTGCGGATGACCGTGACGCCGTCGTGCCGGGCGGCGGCCAGCAGGGCGTTCTCGGTGACCGTGTCCCCGCGCTCGGTCAGCACGATCGGACGGTCCGGGGAGACCCCGGCCGCGACCTGCGCGTGGTAGATGCCCTCGGTCGCGGTGATGTCCAGGCCGAAGCGGCGCAGGGCGATCATGTGCGGCTCGATGGTGCGGGTACCGAGGTCGCAGCCGCCGGCGTACGGGAGGCGGAAGGTGTCCATGCGGTGCAGCAGGGGGCCCAGGAACATGATGATGCTCCGGGTCCGGCGGGCCGCGTCCGCGTCCATGGCCTCCATGTCGAGGCGGGCCGGCGGGATCAGCTCCAGGTCCACGCCGTCGTTGATCCAGCGGGTGCGGACGCCGATGGAGTTCAGGACCTCCAGGAGGCGGTAGACCTCCTCGATGCGGGCCACCCGCCTCAGTACCGTACGGCCCTTGTTGAGCAGGGAGGCGCACAGCAGGGCGACGCAGGCGTTCTTGCTCGTCTTGACGTCGATGGCACCGGACAGCCGCCGGCCGCCGACGACGCGCAGGTGCATCGGGCCGGCGTAGCCGAGGGAGACGATTTCGCTGTCGAGGGCTTCCCCGATGCGGGCGATCATCTCAAGGCTGATGTTCTGGTTGCCGCGCTCGATCCGGTTCACGGCGCTCTGGCTGGTGCCGAGTGCGTCCGCGAGCTGACTCTGTGTCCAGCCCCGGTGCTGCCGGGCGTCACGGATGAGCTTGCCGATGCGTACGAGGTAGTCGTCTGCCATGGCTGCACCGTATCTCAGATATGAGATGTTGATCGCGCGGTGTAGGCCATTTGGGTGTTATCGACCGTCAGGTCCCATAGTGGGCCCGCTGGTGGTGTGGTGCTCGACAAGCCGTCCGAGGGGCCGGACGAGCTGGTCCCGCTCCTGTCCGGACGGGGGGCGGGAGTTCCTCCTGCGCCGCGTCGAGCAGTTGTTCCGGTGTGCGCAGCCGCCGCCGGTCGGCAGGCGTGAGGGTGACGACATTGCGCCTGCGCTCCTCGGGGGTGGGGGCTCCGCTCGACCGGTCCGCGCTCGCGACTTCATCGGCATGGGCCGCTCCGGCAAGCCCGGCGGGGAGTACCGGCTCGCGGACCACGCCCGCTACCTGGACGGGTGGTTCGACGCGCCCTCGGGCTCGACGAGGTGGCGCTGGTCGGCCAGGACTGGGGCGGCGTGCTCGCCTTCGACCGGGCCGCCCGGCATCCGGGCCGGGTCCGCGGCGTCGCCTTCATGAAGACGATCCTGCGGCCGATGTCCTGGGAGGAGTACCCGCCCGCGGCCCGCGCCCGGTTCGAGGCGATACGTACCCCCGGAGTGAGGGAGGGAATGCTCCTGGACCGGAACCTCTTCATCGAGGACAGCGAGGTGCCCAAGCTGCTGCTCACCTTCGACGGCTCGCCCGCCCTCATGGTCGGGGCCGAACAGGCCGCCCGGGGGCGCGAAGAACATTGCGGCGCTGGAGACCGAGTACTGCGGTCCGGCCGCCCTCCTCTGCCCCGAGGACCGCCCCGGGGAAATCGCCGCCGCCGTCAACGCCTGGGCGGCCCGGCGCTCCCTCGCGGGCTGAGCGGGGGGCGGGCGCGGGCCGCGCCGGAGGCGTGCGCCTCGTCCCCGCGCCCGGACATGTATTAGAGTTATCTCGACATCGAGATATCTGCCGAAGGCGTACCGCAGCCGCCCCCGCTGGTAAGGGTTACCTAACTTAGTCTTACCTTAGCGGATTGGCCAAGGGGCGTGGCGGCAGGATGCGGTCATACGCGCGAAATTCATGCATGAAGGAGACTGTCGTGTCGGCGAACAGCTTCGACGCCCGCAGCACGCTGCAGGTGGGCGACGAGTCGTACGAGATCTTCCGGCTGGACAAGGTTGAGGGCTCCGCCCGCCTTCCCTACAGCCTGAAGGTGCTGCTGGAGAACCTGCTCCGTACCGAGGACGGCGCGAACATCACCGCCGACCACATCCGGTCGCTCGGCAACTGGGACTCGCAGGCCCAGCCCAGCGAGGAGATCCAGTTCACGCCGGCTCGCGTGATCATGCAGGACTTCACCGGCGTCCCCTGCGTCGTGGACCTCGCCACCATGCGTGAGGCCGTGAAGGCCCTCGGCGGCGACCCGTCCAAGATCAACCCGCTGGCCCCGGCCGAGCTGGTCATCGACCACTCGGTCATCGCCGACAAGTTCGGCACCAACGACGCGTTCGCCCAGAACGTGGAGCTGGAGTACGGCCGCAACAAGGAGCGCTACCAGTTCCTGCGCTGGGGCCAGACCGCCTTCGACGAGTTCAAGGTCGTCCCCCCGGGCACCGGCATCGTCCACCAGGTCAACATCGAGCACCTGGCCCGCACCGTCATGGTCCGGGGTGGCCAGGCGTACCCCGACACCCTCGTCGGCACCGACTCGCACACCACCATGGTCAACGGCCTGGGCGTGCTGGGCTGGGGCGTCGGCGGCATCGAGGCCGAGGCCGCGATGCTCGGCCAGCCGGTCTCCATGCTGATCCCGCGCGTCGTCGGCTTCAAGCTGACCGGCGAGCTGCCGACCGGCACCACCGCCACCGACCTGGTGCTCACCATCACCGAGATGCTGCGCAAGCACGGCGTCGTCGGCAAGTTCGTCGAGTTCTACGGTGAGGGCGTCTCCGCTACCTCCCTCGCGAACCGCGCCACCATCGGCAACATGTCGCCGGAGTTCGGCTCCACAGCCGCGATCTTCCCGATCGACGACGAGACGCTGAAGTACCTGCGCCTGACCGGCCGCGACGCCCAGCAGGTCGCGCTCGTCGAGGCGTACGCCAAGGAGCAGGGCCTGTGGCTGGACCCGGCCGCCGAGCCGGACTTCTCCGAGAAGCTGGAGCTCGACCTCTCCACGGTCGTCCCCTCCATCGCCGGCCCGAAGCGCCCGCAGGACCGCATCGTCCTCGCGAACGCCGCCGAGCAGTTCGCCCAGGACGTGCGCAACTACGTCGAGGACGACGACGAGGCGGGCAAGGAGTCCTTCCCGGCCTCCGACGCCCCGGCTGCCGTCAACGGCGTGCCGACCCGCCCGACCCTGGTCGCCCTGGCCGACGGCTCCTCCTTCGAGATCGACCACGGCGCCGTCACCGTCGCCGCGATCACCTCCTGCACCAACACCTCGAACCCCTACGTCATGGTGGCCGCGGCCCTCGTGGCGAAGAAGGCGGTCGAGAAGGGCCTGACCCGCAAGCCGTGGGTCAAGACCACCCTGGCCCCGGGTTCGAAGGTCGTCACCGACTACTTCGACAAGGCCGGCCTGACCCCGTACCTCGACAAGATGGGCTTCAACCTCGTCGGGTACGGCTGCACCACCTGCATCGGCAACTCCGGTCCGCTGGACGAGGAGATCTCCAAGGCGATCAACGAGCACGACCTCGCGGTCACCTCGGTGCTCTCCGGCAACCGCAACTTCGAGGGCCGGATCAACCCCGACGTCAAGATGAACTACCTGGCCTCCCCGCCGCTGGTCGTCGCGTACGCCATCGCGGGCTCCATGAAGGTGGACATCACCAAGGACGCCATCGGCATCGACACCGAGGGCAAGCCGGTCTTCCTCCAGGACATCTGGCCCTCCGAGGCCGAGGTCAATGACGTCGTGGCGAACGCCATCGGCGAGGACATGTTCAACAAGTCCTACCAGGACGTCTTCGCGGGCGACGCCCAGTGGCAGGCGCTGTCGATCCCGACCGGCAACACCTTCGAGTGGGACCCGCAGTCCACCTACGTGCGCAAGCCCCCCTACTTCGAGGGCATGACGATGGAGACCACCCCGGTCTCCGACATCGCCGGCGCCCGCGTGCTGGCGAAGCTGGGCGACTCGGTCACCACCGACCACATCTCCCCGGCCGGTGCGATCAAGGCCGACACGCCGGCCGGCAAGTACCTCACGGAGCACGGCGTCGAGCGCCGCGACTTCAACTCGTACGGTTCCCGCCGCGGCAACCACGAGGTCATGATCCGCGGTACCTTCGCCAACATCCGCCTGCGCAACCAGATCGCGCCGGGCACCGAGGGCGGCTTCACCCGCGACTTCACCGTCGAGGGCGCGCCGGTCTCCTTCATCTACGACGCCTCGCAGAACTACCAGGCCGCCGGCATCCCGCTGGTGATCCTGGCGGGCAAGGAGTACGGCTCCGGCTCGTCCCGCGACTGGGCGGCCAAGGGCACCGCGCTGCTCGGCGTCAAGGCCGTCATCGCCGAGTCCTACGAGCGCATCCACCGCTCCAACCTGATCGGCATGGGTGTCCTGCCCCTGCAGTTCCCCGAGGGCGCCACCGCGGCCTCCCTGGGCCTCACCGGCGAGGAGACCTTCGCCTTCACCGGTGTGGAGGAGCTGAACAACGGCACCACCCCGCGCACCGTGAAGGTCACCACCGACACCGGTGTGGAGTTCGACGCGGTCGTCCGCATCGACACGCCGGGTGAGGCGGACTACTACCGCAACGGCGGCATCATGCAGTACGTGCTCCGCAACCTCATCCGCGGCTGAGCACGGCACAGCGGTACCAAAGGGCCGTATCCCCGTTAAGGGGGTACGGCCCTTCCGCTTGTCCGGCGCCATCCCAGATGACGGACAGGTCTCAACTCGGAAAAGCTGGCGGCCATACGTGTGCATGATCTTGCTCACACGAGCGGAAGTGGACTATACCTGTGCCCGTCCGGATCACCGGGAGACGAACGGCTCCGGACCGGGGGGATGGGCGGGGACCTGCGGTGATGTCCGCATGCACGGCGACGCCGTGATTCTCCGTCCTCCTTCACACTTCTGACGAAGGCGAGGACATGAGCATGGGATCCACTGGTGAGGGCCTCGGGCGCCGTGATCTGATCAAGCGCTCCGCAGCACTCGGACTGATCACGGTGCCGACGATGAGCTTCCTGTCCGCCTGCGCCTCCGGCGGCGACGAGAACTCCACGAAGGGTCCGGACAAGGCGCCGGTCACCAAGGAGAACCCGTTCGGCGTCGCCAAGGGCGGCAAGCTGGACGTCGTCGTCTTCAAGGGGGGTTTCGGCGACGACTACGCGAAGGCCTGGGAGGCCGCCTTCGACAAGAAGTGGGGCACCACCAGCTCCCACCTCGGCACCCAGGAGATCACCGGAAAGCTCCAGACGCGCTTCAACGGCGGAAACCCGCCGGATGTCGTCGACGACTCGGGTGCCCAGAAGATCAAGCTGGACGTGCTCTTCAAGAGCAACCAGCTGGCCGACCTCACCCCCGTGCTCGACGCGCCCTCGCTCGACGACCCGACCAAGAAGGTCCGGGACACGCTGATCGCCGGCACCGTCGAACAGGGCATGCAGGGGGGCAAGTTCGTCTCCCTGAACTACGTGTACACGGTCTTCGGCCTCTGGTACTCCGGCAAGCTCTTCAAGGAGAAGGGCTGGACGCCGCCGAAGACCTGGGACGAGTTCCTCGCGGTCTGCGCGAAGGCCAAGGAGGCGGGCATCGGCGGCCTCGCCCACCAGGGCAAGTTCCCGTACTACATCAATGTCGTGATCATGGACCTGATCGCCAAGAAGGGCGGTCTGGAGGCCATGAAGGCGATCGACAACCTGGAGCCCAACGCCTTCGAGGGGAACGCCGCGGCCCTCGCCGCCGTCGAGGCGGTCTACGAGGTGGTCGAGAAGTCCCTGATGCTGCCGGGCACCAACGGCCTCACCCACACGGAGTCCCAGACCGCCTGGAACCAGTACAAGGCGGCCTTCATCCCCTCCGGCTCCTGGCTGGAGAACGAGCAGCTCAAGCAGACCCCGGACGACTTCGACATGCAGTTCCTGCCGATGCCGCTGCTGGCCGACAGCAAGCTGCCCTTCGAGGCCATCCGGGCCGGCGCCGGCGAGCCCTTCATCGTCCCGGAGAAGGCCGCCAACAAGGCCGGAGGTCTGGAGTTCGTCCGCTCGATGCTCTCCCGCGAATGGTCGACCCTCTTCGCCCAGCAGGCCAACTCGCTCACCGTGGTCAAGGACGGCGTGGACCCGAACGTGAAGCTGCGGCCGGGCACCCAGTCGGCGGTGACGGCCCTCAAGGCGGCGGGTACGAACACGTTCAACTACCTGTACCCCGACTGGTACAGCGAAATGGACACGGCGATCCAGGACGCGTCCAATGAGCTGATGGCCAAGCGGATTCAGCCGAAGGAGTGGATCAAGCGCGCCCAGGCTGCGGTAAACAAGGCGGCGCAGGACCCGAACGCAAAGAACAACAAGCGCAGCTGACCTCCGCAGGGACGGACACCATGAGTCGAGTAGCCCAGGGCAGAGGACGGGCCGGCTTCATCGCCGGCTTCCTCCTCGCACCGATCGCGCTGTATCTGACCTTCGTCATCTGGCCGTACGTGCAGACGTTCGGCTACTCCTTCACCAACTGGACGGGCCAGTCGCCGACCTTCGATTTCGTCGGAGTGGACAACTACGCGGCCCTCATGAAGGACGAGGTCTTCCGCGGCGCCCTGTGGCACAACCTGCTGCTCCTGGTGTTCGTCCCGACGGTCACCATCCTGCTGGCCCTCTTCTTCGCCTTCATGGTGAACGCGGGCGGGCGGGGCGGGGCCGGCGGGGTCCAGGGCGTGCGGGGGTCGGGGTTCTACAAGATCGTCTACTTCTTCCCGCAGGTACTGTCCCTCGCCATCCTCGCGGTGCTCTTCGGGGCCGTGTACCGCACCGACGAGGGCGGCCTGCTCAACGGCGTCCTCATCAAGCTCGGCCTGGTCGACGCGACGCACCCGGTCGAATGGCTGAACGAGCCCAGGTTCGTGCTCTGGTGCCTGCTCCTCGTCGTCGTCTGGCACGGCGTCGGTTTCTACCTCGTGCTGTTCTCGGCGGCCATGCAGTCCGTCCCCAAGGACATCTACGAGGCCGCGCTGCTCGACGGCGCGGGGCGCGCCCAGACCTTCATCAAGGTCACCCTGCCCCTGCTGTGGGACTCTGTGCAGACGTCCGCGGTCTATCTGGGCATCGCCGCCATGGACATGTTCGTCCTGGTGTCGACCATGACCTCCGGCCAGTTCGGCGGCGGACCCGACCACCACAGCGAGGTCATGGCGACCGTGCTGATGAGGAACTTCCTCTACTTCGGCAAGAGCGGCTACGCCTGCGCCATGGGCGTGGTCATGCTCGTCCTCACCATGATCCTCTCCGTCATCACGCTGCGTGCCACCCGCCGCGAGCGCATCGAGTTCTGAGCGGAGTTCCACGATGACTGCACAGCCCACAGTGATCAAGACTCAGGGCGAAGACGCCTCCGAGCGGTCCGGCGGACCCGCCCGGACCGGGGAGCAGGGCGGCCGCCGCTCCGAGGGCGTGGTCCTCAACGTCGTCTCCCACGGCTTCCTCGTCGTCTGGGCCGTACTGATCGTCCTGCCCCTGATCTGGCTGGCGCTCGGCTCCTTCAAGACCGACGCGCAGATCGGCGGCTCGGCCCTGAGCTGGCCCTCCAACTGGAACGTCGACGCCTTCGGCCGGGCCTGGGACAAGGGCATCGGCGACTACTTCGCCAACACGCTGATCGTGATGGTGTTCTCGGTCCCGCTGACGATGCTGTTCGGGTCGATGGCGGCGTACGTCCTGGCCCGCTACCCCTTCCCGGGAAACCGGTTCATCTACTACTTCTTCGTCAGCGGGGCGATGTTCCCCGTCTTCCTCGCGCTCGTCCCGCTGTTCTTCATGGTCAAGCGGTTCGACATGCTGAACACGTACCAGGGCCTGATCCTCGTGTACGTCGCCTACTCGATGCCGTTCACCGTCTTCTTCATGCACTCCTTCTTCCGCACGCTGCCTACGGCGGTGCACGAGGCGGCGGTGATCGACGGGGCATCCGACACCCGGATCTTCTTCCAGGTGATGGTGCCGATGGCCAAGCCCGGCCTGATCAGCGTCGGGATCTTCAACATCCTGGGCCAGTGGAACCAGTACATCCTGCCCTCCGTGCTGATGCAGCCCCAGACAGGATCGGACCCCGAGCGCTACCTGCTCACCCAGGGCCTGATCCAGCTCCAGCAGCAGCAGGGGTACGAGACGGACCTCCCGGTGCTCTTCGCCGGTGTGACCATCGCGATGATCCCGATGCTGGTGGTCTACCTGTCCTTCCAGCGCCAGATCCAGGCCGGCCTGACCTCCGCCACCCTCAAGTAGGGGGATCCGGCACGCCCGGCCGGCTGACCGCCACCGCCGAGACCGTGGCGGTCAGCCGGCCGGACACCTTCGTTCGGCCCCGGCCCCGGCGCCGCCGAGCGGTTCCCGGTCCGGGCGCCGGCCCAGCGGGCGCAGCAGGAGGTCGGCTCCCACCACGCCCGCGCTGCCGCAGAGGCCCTTCCGGTCCTCCGCGCTGCCGCAGAGGCCCTTCCGGTCCTCCGCGCTGCCGCAGAGGCCCTTCCGGTCCTCCGCGCTGCCGCAGAGGCCCTTCCGGTCCTCCTATAGCCAGGTGTTGAACGTGCGGATGTACCAGGTCTTCAGGGCCTGCGTGAGCGCGCAGTACGCGAGGAGCACGCCGTTCAGCCACGGGAAGTAGCTCGCCGGGAGGGGGTGAGCATGGTCATGACGAATCCTCCCTCCACGGCGTCCGGGCAGCGCGAAAGCCGAGCGGTCACGTGGAGTGGTCATGGGATGACGCAGCGTGTCGCGGTCGGGACACGGGATGCGCCGGGGGCATGGATGACGTATGTCTGACAGAAGGGTCAGGACACGCGGAAGGAAAAGGAAACGCGGAAGGGCACGGAGGCAGCGGGTGACCGCAGCCGTGCGCACCCAGGGAAAGGTCGACTGATCAGGCAGGAAGCAACAGCGGTAGCAGGCCGCAGGTCAGCCGGCGAGAGCGAGAGCGCGGCGAGGACTTCGATCGGGACTCATCCCGTACACCTCCTCGCGCAGCGCTGTCATTGCAGGGGCGCGGGCCGGCCGGAAGGCCGCAGAGGACCGGCGCCTCAGCGACCGCAACACGATCCGGGCGACCGTTCTCTCCCTCTTATGGCCGGTAGTTGCCGGTTCGTGCCGTGTCAGCCTCTTGACGTCTCGAGGGACAAAGGCTCGACTTAAGGTTCACAAGTTGGAGACGCCGGGTCTCGGAGCGAGCGCAGTCGCGACGTTCCCCGGCCGGGGGGCGACGGCTGGCCGTCGCTTATGGGCAGGAGTGGATGAGTCGTGCAGACTCCCGGATCGCAGTCTTCGCTGCACCGCGCGAATCTCGAACGGGTCGTGCGGGCGGTGCGGCTCGCGGGTTCGCTGACCCAGGCGGAGATCGCCCGCGCCACCGGACTGTCGGCGGCCACGGTCTCCAACATCGTCCGTGAGCTCAAGGACGGCGGAACCGTCGAGGTCACCGACACCTCGGCGGGCGGCCGGCGGGCCCGCAGCGTGTCGCTCAGCGGCGACGCCGGCATCGTGATCGGCGTGGACTTCGGTCACACCCACCTGCGGGTGGCGGTCGGGAACCTGGCCCACCAGGTGCTGGCCGAGGAGGCCGAGCCGCTCGACGTGGACGCCTCCTGGGTGGAGGGCTTCGACCGGGCGGAAGCGCTGGTCGGGCGGTTGATCGCGGGCATCGGGGTGAGCCTGGACAAGGCCATCGGCGTCGGCCTCGGCGTCCCCGGCCCGATCGACGTGGAGTCCGGGACCCTGGGCTCGACCGCGATCCTCCCGGGCTGGGCCGGCATCAATCCCCGCCAGGAACTCTCGCAGCGCCTCGGTGTACCCGTGTACGTGGACAACGACGCGAACCTCGGGGCCCTCGGTGAACTCGTTTGGGGGAGCGGGCGGGGAGTGAAAGACCTCGCCTACATCAAGGTCGCGAGCGGCGTCGGCGCGGGACTGGTGATCAACGGTCAGATCTACCGCGGCCCGGGCGGTACGGCCGGCGAGATCGGGCACATCACCCTCGACGAATCGGGTCCGGTCTGCCGCTGCGGGAACCGCGGTTGCCTGGAGACCTTCGCCGCGGCCCGGTACGTACTTCCGCTGCTCCAGGGCAGTCACGGACCGGAGTTGACGATGGAGCGGGTGGTCGAGCTGGCCCGCGAGGGAGACCCGGGCTGCCGCCGCGTCATCACGGACGTGGGCCGCCACATCGGCAGCGGCGTGGCCAGTCTGTGCAACCTCCTGAACCCCAGCCGGGTGGTCCTCGGCGGCTCGCTCGCGGAGGCGGGTGAACTCGTCCTGGCGCCCATCCGTGAATCGGTCGGGAGGTACGCGATCCCGAGCGCGGCCCGCCAGTTGTCAGTGCTCACCGGGTCCCTGGGCGGGCGGGCCGAGGTGCTCGGAGCACTAGCCCTTGTGCTCAGCGAAATGGGCGATTCGACACTTTTGTCAGATCATGGAAGTGGAGTGCGTGCTTCAGCCGCCATGTCTTCAGTTAGATAACGGATGGCACCGTTGTCATCTCGTTAAGGATTCACTCCTTGACGGCAAACTTGCGGCCGGGGTTGACTCACATCCACCTCGGCCGCAGGGTTGCGGCCTCGTCAGGGAGGTTCAAGTAATGAACACGCGTATGCGCAGAACCGCTGTAGCCGTTGCCGCCGGTGCCATGGCCGTTTCCCTCGCCGCCTGTGGCAGCGCCAAGGAAGCCGGCGACAAGACGAAGGAATCCGGCGCCGCCAAGGGCGACGCGATCAAGGTCGGCCTGCTCCTGCCGGAGAACCAGACCGCGCGCTACGAGAAGTTCGACAAGCCGCTCATCGAGAAGAAGGTCGCCGAGCTCACCGGCGGCAAGGGCGAGGTCGTCTACGCGAACGCCAAGCAGGACGCCACCACGCAGAACTCGCAGGTCGACACGATGGTCACCAACAAGGTGGACGTCCTGATCGTCGACGCGGTGGACTCCAAGGCCATTGCCGGCTCGGTCAAGAAGGCCAAGGAGGCCGGCATCCCGGTCGTGGCCTACGACCGTCTCGCTGAGGGCCCGATCGACGCCTACACCTCCTTCGACAATGAAGAGGTCGGCAAGGTCCAGGGCAAGGCGCTGCTGGAGGCGCTGGGCGACAAGGCCAAGGACGGCCAGATCGTCATGATGAACGGTTCGGTCACCGACCCGAACGCCAAGCTCTTCAAGTCCGGTGCGCACTCCGTCCTCGACGGCAAGGTGAACGTCGGCAAGGAGTACGACACGGTCGAGTGGAAGCCGGAGAACGCCAACACCAACATGGCGGCCGCGCTCTCCGCGCTCGGCAAGGACAAGGTCATCGGCGTCTACTCCGCCAACGACGGCATGGCCGGCGGCATCATCACCGCCCTCAAGTCCGCCGGCGTGACCCCGCTGCCCCCGGTCACCGGCCAGGACGCCGAACTCGCCGGTGTGCAGCGGATCGTCGCGGGCGAGCAGTTCATGAGCGTCTACAAGCCGTACGCTCCCGAGGCCGAGGCCGCCGCGAAGATGGCCGTCGCCCTCGCCAAGAAGGAGAAGCTCGACGGCGTCACCACCTCCACGGTGGACAGCCCGTCCGCCAAGGGCATCGCGTCCGTGCTGATCCCGGTCGTCTCGCTCACCAAGGGCAACATCAAGGACACCGTCGTCAAGGACGGCGTCTACACGGTCGACGAGATCTGCACCGACAAGTACGCGGCGGCCTGCGCCGCCATCGGCCTGAAGTAGCGGCCCCCGTCGCCTCCTCGCGAGGCGGCCCCCGTGCCTGACCGGCGCCCCGCCCCTCATTCCCCGCCACTGGCGGGGCGCCGGGCAGAAACGTTCCCCCATTCGCCCCGCTCCTGCTCTTTTGCACGACATCCCCGCCGGTCAGGCGGCGAAGGAGATGGTTCATGTGTCCGCTGCGCCCGTGCTGGCGTTGCGAGGGGTCTCGAAGCGGTTCGGCGCCGTTCAGGCCCTGACCGACGTAGAACTCGAGATCCACTCCGGTGAGGTGGTCGCCCTGGTCGGCGACAACGGCGCCGGTAAGTCCACGCTGGTCAAGACGATCGCCGGCGTGCACCCCATCGATGACGGCGTCATCGAGTGGGAAGGCCGTCCGGTCTCCATCGGCAAGCCCCACGACGCCCAGAACCTGGGTATCGCGACGGTCTACCAGGACCTGGCTCTGTGCGACAACATCGATGTCGTCGGCAACCTCTTCCTCGGCCGCGAGCTCAAGCGCTACGGCGTCCTCGACGAGGTGGAGATGGAGCGGCGCGCCCGCGAGCTCCTGACCACCCTGTCCATCCGGATCCCCAGTGTCCGGATCCCCATCGCCTCGCTCTCCGGCGGTCAGCGCCAGACCGTGGCGATCGCCCGCTCCATGCTGGGCGAGCCCCAGCTCGTCATCCTCGACGAGCCCACCGCCGCCCTCGGTGTCGAGCAGACCGCACAGGTCCTCGACCTGGTGGAGCGGCTGCGGGAGCGTGGCCACGCCGTCATCCTCATCAGCCACAACATGGCCGATGTGAAGGCCGTCGCCGACAAGGTGGCGGTCCTGCGGCTGGGCCGCAACAACGGTGTCTTCAATGTCGCCGACACCTCGCAGGAAGAGATCATCTCCGCCATCACCGGTGCCACGGACAACGCCGTGACCCGCCGGGCGGCCCGCACCTCGGAGGCCGGCAAGTGAGCACCCAGAACCCTGCCACCGGTCCACTGGGCAAGGGCCCCGTCGACCAGCAGGAGCACATCGACCCGGTCAACCCGGCGGCCGCGCACGACGCGATCCCGGCCGTGGACCCCCGGCTGCTCGTCAGGGAGCAGGGCCTCGCGGGGTACGTGGGCGAGTTCAAGCGCAAGATGAAGGCCGGCGACCTGGGTTCCATCCCGGTCGTGATCGGTCTGATCATCATCTGGTCCATCTTCCAGGGGCTGAACTCGAACTTCCTCTCCCCGGAGAACCTCACCAACATCGCGATCACGATGACCGCCACCGGCATGATCGCCATCGGCATCATCTTCGTGCTGCTGCTCGGCGAGATCGACCTCTCGGTCGGCTCGGTCAGCGGCGTTTCGGGCGCGATCGTCGCCGTGCTCGCCGTCACCCACGGCGTGAACGAATGGCTGGCGATCCTGGCGGCCGTGGCCGGCGGCGCCCTGATCGGCTGCATCCACGGCTTCTTCTTCGCCAAGATCGGCGCTCCGGCCTTCGCCGTCACCCTGTCGGGCCTGCTCTTCTGGCTCGGCGCGATGCTGCAGATCCTCGGCAGCAACGGCACGATCAACATCGACTCCGACGGCGTGGTCGGCCAGCTGACCACGTACTTCTTCTCGGACGTGGCCGTCGCCTACGGGCTGGCCGTGCTCGCGGTGGCCGGCTACTTCCTCGCGGCCTTCCTCGACGCGAGGCGCCGTGAGGCCGCCGGGATGCCCTCCCGGCCGCTCGCCGAGATCCTGCTGCGCACCGGCCTGCTCGCGCTGTTCACCCTCGGCCCCGCCGTGGTGTTCAACCAGTACAAGGGCCTGCCGCTCGCGGTCGTGCTCTTCCTGCTGGCCCTGGTCGTCACGGACTTCGTGCTGCGCCGCACGACCTTCGGGCGAAACGTTTTCGCACTGGGTGGCAGCGTCGAGGCCTCCCGCCGCGCGGGCATCAACGTCACCCGGATCCGGATCACGGTCTTCGCGATCTCCGGCACCTTCGCCGCCATCGGCGGTCTGTTCTGGGCCTCGAAGATCGCGGCGGCCAACCAGAGCGCCGGCGCCGGCGACCTGCTGATGAACGTGATCGCGGCGGCCGTCATCGGCGGCACCAGTCTCTTCGGCGGCCGCGGCCGGACCTGGAACGCCCTCCTCGGCGTCATGGTCATCATCTCGATCCAGTACGGTCTGGCCCTGGAGGGAATCGCGACTCCGATCCAGTACATGATCACGGGTGCCGTACTGCTGGCCACCGTGGTGATCGACTCGGTCACGCGCAAGACCCAGAAGACGGCCGGACGTGCCTAAGCGGTAGAACCCGTCACAATGCCCGGTGCCACTTCGTGTGGCGCCGGGCATCCGTGCGTACATATGTACGTACGCCTGTGCGGGTATGCGCCTGTTTGTGCTGTGTGATCTCGCGAAGGTGCGTTCATGTATGACAAAGGTGTGACTCACCGGGGACGGCCCGATGACCGCACCCGCGAGCGGAACATTAGACTCGTCAGACCAGCAAGCAACTGCAAGGAGGCACGGGTGCTGCTGACCCGCATCAAGGGACCGCGCGATCTGGACCGGCTCAGCCAGGAGGAGCTCAACCAGCTCGCCGCCGAGATCAGGTCCTTCCTCGTCGACGCCGTCTCCAAGACCGGCGGGCACCTCGGCCCCAACCTCGGGGTGGTCGAACTGACGATCGCCCTGCACCGGGTCTTCGACTCGCCCAAGGACAAGGTCCTCTTCGACACCGGCCACCAGGCCTACGTCCACAAGCTGCTCACCGGTCGTCAGGACTTCGGCAACCTGCGCTCCAAGGGCGGCCTCTCCGGCTACCCCTCGCGCGCCGAGTCGGACCACGACGTGATCGAGAACTCGCACGCCTCCACCGTGCTCGGCTGGGCCGACGGCATCGCCAAGGCCAACGAGGTGCTCGGCCGCGAGGACCACTACGTCGCCGCCGTCATCGGCGACGGCGCGCTGACCGGCGGCATGGCCTGGGAGGCGCTGAACAACATCGCCGCCGCCAAGGACCGCCCGCTGGTCATCGTCGTCAACGACAACGAGCGCTCGTACGGCCCCACCATCGGCGGCCTCGCCAACCACCTGGCCACCCTGCGCACCACGGACGGCTACGAGCGCTTCCTGGCCCGCGGCAAGGACATCCTGGAGCGCACCCCGGTCGTCGGGAAGCCGCTCTACGAGACCCTGCACGGCGCCAAGAAGGGCCTCAAGGACTTCATCGCCCCGCAGGGCATGTTCGAGGACCTGGGCCTGAAGTACATCGGGCCCATCGACGGCCACGACATCGAGGCCCTGGAGTCCGCCCTGCAGCGCGCCAAGCGCTTCAGCGGTCCCGTCATCGTGCACTGCCTCACCCAGAAGGGCCGCGGCTACGAGCCGGCCGTCCAGGACGAGGCGGACCGCTTCCACGCCGTCGGCGTGATCCACCCGGACACCGGCCTGCCGGTCAGCACCGACGCCGCCAGCTGGACCTCCGTCTTCGCCGACGAGATGGTCAAGCTCGGCAAGGAGCGCAAGGACATCGTCGCGATCACCGCGGCCATGCTCCAGCCGGTCGGCCTGAAGAAGTTCGCGGACGCGTTCCCGGACCGCATCTTCGACGTCGGCATCGCCGAGCAGCACGGCGCCACTTCGGCGGCGGGCCTGGCGACCGGCGGCGCCCACCCGGTCTTCGCGGTGTACGCCACGTTCCTCAACCGCGCTTTCGACCAGGTCCTGATGGACGTCGCCCTGCACAAGTGCGGTGTCACGTTCGTCCTGGACCGTGCCGGTGTCACCGGCACCGACGGCGCCTCCCACAACGGCATGTGGGACATGTCCATCCTCCAGGTCGTGCCCGGCCTGCGCCTCGCCGCCCCGCGCGACGCGGAGCAGCTGCGCGCCCAGCTGAACGAGGCCGTCCTCGTCAAGGACGCGCCGACCGTGGTGCGCTTCTCCAAGGGCGTCGTCGGCCCGGCCGTCCCGGCGGTCGGCCGCATCGGCGGCATGGACGTGCTGCGCACCCCGGCCCCCGAAGTCACCCGGCCGGACGTACTCCTCGTATCGGTCGGCGCACTGGCCCCGATGTGCCTGGAGATCGCCGCCCTGCTCGACAAGCAGGGCATCTCCTGCACCGTGGTCGACCCCCGCTGGGTCAAGCCGGTGGACGAGGCCCTGGCCCCGCTCGCGGACCAGCACCGGGTCGTCGTCACCGTCGAGGACAACAGCAGGGCCGGCGGTGTCGGCTCCGCCGTCGCGCAGGCCCTGCGGGACGCGGGGGTCGACGTACCGCTGCGCGACTTCGGCATCCCGCAGCGCTTCCTGGATCACGCCTCCCGCAAGGAGGTCATGGCCGAGATCGGGCTGACCGCTCCGGACATCGCGCGGCAGGTCACCGGCCTGGTGGCCAAGCTGGACGGGCGCTACGACAGCGAGCCGGCCGCCGCCGTCGACTAGTCCGGAACTCGCCGCGCGCGCCGTTCGTAGATCGACGCGCGGTTGCACGTCACGGGCCGGGAGATCACTCTTGAAGGGTGGGCCTCCCGGCCCGTTCGTGCGTCGTCACCTGTCGGAGGCGTCGGTGAGCAAGGATCTGAACAGCCCGTTCCGCACCAAGACGGTGGAGCAGTCCATCCGCGACACGGAGGAGCCGGAACACGCGCTCCGCAAGTCGCTCTCGGCCTGGGACCTCACGGTCTTCGGTGTGGGCGTCATCATCGGCACCGGCATCTTCGTCCTCACGGGCATCGCCGCCCGGAACAACGCCGGCCCCGCCACCGCCCTGGCCTTCGTGGCATCGGGCATCGTCTGCGCCCTCGCCGCGCTCTGCTACGCCGAGTTCGCGTCCACCGTGCCGGTGGCCGGTTCGGCGTACACCTTCTCGTATGCCTCGATCGGCGAGCTGCCGGCCTGGATCATCGGCTGGGACCTCGTGCTGGAGTTCGCACTCGGTACGGCCGTCGTGGCGGTCGGCTGGTCCGGCTACGTGCGCCATCTCATGCACACCAACCTGGGCTGGGACTTGCCCGTCGCGCTGTCCGGGCCCGATGCCGGAGGCACCTTCGACCTGCTGGCCTTCCTGCTGGTCCTGGTGCTGACCGCGATCCTGGTCGTGGGGACGAAGCTCTCGGCCCGGATCACCGCGGTCGTCGTCGCCATCAAGGTCACCGTGGTACTGCTGGTGATCATCGCGGGACTGTTCTTCATCAAGGCCGACAACTACAGCCCGTTCGTCCCCCCGGCCCAGCCACAGCCCGCGGGCAGCGGCCTGCACGCGCCGCTGGTCCAGGTGCTCTTCGGCTACGAGCCCACCAACTTCGGCGTCATGGGCATCTTCACCGCGGCCTCTCTCGTCTTCTTCGCCTTCATCGGCTTCGACGTCGTGGCCACGGCGGCCGAGGAGACCAGGAACCCCCAGCGGGACATGCCGCGCGGCATCCTCGGCTCGCTGCTCATCTGCACGGTGCTCTACGTGGCCGTGACGCTGGTGGTCACCGGCATGCAGAAGTACACGGAGATGTCGCCGAGCGCCCCGCTCGCCGAAGCCTTCAAATCCGTGAACCAGCCCTTCTTCGCCGGAGCCATCAGTCTCGGGGCGTCCATCGGTCTGATCACCGTGTGCATGATCCTGCTGCTGGGTCAGACCCGCGTGTTCTTCGCGATGAGCCGTGACGGACTGCTGCCGCGCGTCTTCTCCGTCACCCACCCGAAGTACCGCACCCCTTACCGGGCGACCCTCCTGCTCGGCGGGATCATCGCCGTCGTCGCCGGTTTCACCAGCCTGGAGAAGCTCGCGGAACTGGTCAACATCGGCACCCTGTTCGCCTTCGTGGTGGTCGCCCTCGGCGTGATCGTCCTACGCAGGACCCGCCCCGACCTGCACCGGTCCTTCCGTACCCCGTGGGTGCCGTTCATCCCGATCCTGTCGATCGCGGCCTCGTTCTGGCTGATGCTCAACCTGCCGGCCGAGACCTGGATCCGGTTCGGCATCTGGATGGCCATCGGCTTGGTCGTCTACTTCGTCTACGGCTACCGCAACAGCCGCCTGCACAAGGTCGGGCGGAACGCGAAGTTCTGAGCGCCGGCCGACGGACCGTACACGAACGCAGCGGGCCCGTACAGGAGGGATTCCCGTACGGGCCCGCTGCGTGGTGCGGCGGCCGGAGCCTCAGCCCTTGGCGGGGGAGTCCTTCGCGGAGGCCGGGACCTTCTGGTCCTTGCGGAGGGCTTCCCACAACTGACCGGCCTGCGGCTCGGCCACGACCACCCGGTTCGGGTCCACCTTGTCGTAGGCGACCGGCAGCATGATCGTTTCCATCGTGTCCGGGTCCACGCCCTTCATGCTCTTCGCGAAATCGGAGAGCGCGGTCAGGGAGGCGAGATCGGAGTCGGTGGTCAGCGACTTGGTCCCGGCGTCGGCGAGCTTGTAGAGCCGCGCCGGGTTGCCGAGGGCGTCCTGCTTCTTGATCTCGGTCAGCATCGCCATCATGAACTGCTGCTGCAGGCCTATGCGGCCCAGGTCGCTGCCGTCGCCGTAGCCGTAGCGGGTACGCACGAACTTGAGCGAGTCGGTGCCGTTCAGCCGGTGCGTGCCCGCGTCCAGCTTCAGGCCGCCCTTGGCTCCGCTCATCGGCTTGTCCAGGGTGACGGTGACCCCGCCGAGCGCGTCCACCAGGCCCTTGAAGCCGGCGAAGTCCACCTCGACGAAGTGGTCCACGCGGACGCCGGACAGCTGCTCCACGGTGTTGACCACGCAGGCCGGACCGGCCAGCGAGTAGACCGAGTTGAACATGACCCGCTTCGCGGACGGCACGGTCTTGCCGGCCCTGTCCTTGCACTCGGGCCGGGTGATCAGGGTGTCGCGGGGAATGCTCACCGCGGTGGCCTTGGCCCGGCCCTCGGGTATGTGCACCAGCATCGCCGTGTCCGAGCGGGCGCCGCTGACGTCGCCGTGGTCGAGGTCGGCGTTGGCCCCGGCCCGCGAATCGGAGCCGAGCACCAGGATGTTCTGCGCGTTTGCGGCCACCTTCGGCGGCCGGTTGTCGACGCCGATGGCCTGGTCCAGGTCGACGCTGTCGATGTTGCCGTTGAGGTGGCTGTAGGCCCACCAGCCGGCCCCGGCAGCGCCCAGGACCAGCACGGCGACCAGCAACAGGGTGATCCGCAGAATGCGGCGTCGGCGGCGCCTGGGCCGCGCGTGCGTGTCCGTCATGGGGGTGAATCTTAGACAGATATTCGAACGGCCGAGGCCCGCCCCCCGGAAGGGGCGGGCCAGGCCGTCAGACGCCCGTCTGCGACCCGGACTAGGCCGGGACGCTCGCCAGGCCGGGAGCCAGGAACTTCTTGCCGTTCACGCGCTCCGAGACGCCTTCACGGTCCAGGTACGGCGTGATGCCGCCCAGGTGGAAGGGCCAGCCGGCGCCCGTGATGAGGCAGAGGTCGATGTCCTGGGCCTCGGCCACGACACCCTCCTCCAGCATCAGGCCGATCTCCTGCGCCACCGCGTCCAGGACGCGGTCGCGGACCTGCTCCTCCGTCAGGACGGAGTCGCCCTGCACCAGGAGGGCGGCGACCTCGGGGTCCAGCTCCGGCTTGCCGGAATCGTAGACGTAGAAGCCGCGCTTGCCCGCCTTGACGACGGCAGCCAGGTTCGGGGAGACGGTGAAGCGCTCCGGGAAGGCGCGGTTCAGGGTCTCGGAGACGTGCAGACCGATCGCCGGGCCCACGAGCTCCAGCAGCACCAGCGGGGACATCGGCAGGCCGAGCGGCTCGATGGCCTTCTCCGCCGTCACGACCGGGGTGCCCTCGTCGATGACGTTCTGGATCTCGCCCATGAAGCGGGTCAGGATGCGGTTCACGACGAACGCCGGGGCGTCCTTGGTGAGGACCGCGGTCTTCTTCAGCTTCTTGGCGACGCCGAAGGCCGTGGCCAGCGAGGCGTCGTCGGTCTGCTCACCGCGGACGATCTCCAGCAGCGGGAGGATCGCGACCGGGTTGAAGAAGTGGAAGCCGACCACGCGCTCCGGGTGCTGGAGCTTGGAGGCCATCTCCGACACCGACAGCGAGGAGGTGTTGGTGGCGAGGATCGCGTGCGCCGGGGCGACCGCCTCGACCTCCGCGAACACCTTCTGCTTGACGGACATCTCCTCGAACACGGCCTCGATGATGAAGTCCGCGTCCGCGAAGCCCTCGGCCTTGTCGAGCACACCGGTCACCAGGGCGGTCAGGCGGTTGGCCTTGTCCTGGTTGATGCGGCCCTTGCCGAGCAGCTTCTGGATCTCGGCGTGGACGTAGCCCACACCCTTGTCCACGCGCTCCTGGTCGATGTCGGTGAGGACCACCGGCACCTCCAGGCGGCGCAGGAAGAGCAGCGCCAGCTGCGAGGCCATCAGGCCCGCACCGACGACGCCGACCTTGGTGACCGGACGGGCCAGCGACTTGTCCGGGGCACCGGCCGGGCGCTTGGCGCGCTTCTGCACCAGGTTGAAGGCGTAGATGCCCGAGCGCAGTTCGCCGCCCATGATGAGGTCGGCCAGGGCCGTGTCCTCGGCGTCGAAGCCGGCCTGGAGGTCGCCGTCCTTGGCCGCGGCGATGATGTCCAGCGCGCGGTAGGCGGCCGGAGCGGCGCCGTGCACCTTGGAGTCGGCGATGAAGCGGCCCTTGGCCACGGCCGCGTCCCAGGCCTCGCCGCGGTCGACCTCGGCGCGTACGACCTCGGTGGCGCCGTTCAGGACGTTCGCGGTCCACAGGAGCGACTGCTCCAGGAAGTCCGCGCCCTCGAACAGGGCGTCCGCGATGCCCAGGTCGAAGACCTGCTTGCCGCGCAGCTGCTTGTTCTGGTTGAGCGAGTTCTCGATGATCACCGAGACCGCGCGCTCGGCGCCGATCAGGTTCGGCAGGATGGCGCAGCCGCCCCAGCCGGGAACCAGGCCGAGGAAGACCTCGGGCAGCGAGAAGGCCGGAATGGCCTTCGAGACGGTGCGGTAGCTGCAGTGCAGACCGACCTCGACGCCGCCGCCCATGGCCGCGCCGTTGTAGTACGCGAAGGTCGGGACCGCGAGGGCCGACAGACGCTTGAAGACGTCGTGGCCGCCCTTGCCGATGGCGAGCGCCTCGTCGTGGTTCTTCAGCAGCTCGACGCCCTTGAGGTCGGCGCCGACCGCGAAGATGAACGGCTTGCCGGTGATGCCCGCACCGACGATGGAGCCCGCGAGGGCCTCCTGCTCGACCTGGTCGATCGCCGCGTTCAGGTTGGCGAGGGACTGCGGGCCGAAGGTGGTCGGCTTGGTGTGGTCGAAGCCGTTGTCCAGCGTGATGAGCGCGAAGCGCCCGGCGCCGAACGGCAGGTCCAGGTGGCGGACGTGCGCGGACGTGACGACCTCGTCCGGGAACAGCTCGGCCGCACCCTTCAGGAGCTCAGTGGTGGTGCTCACTTGGCGTCTCCCTCGGAGGTGAAGTGCGGGTTCTCCCAGATGACCGTGGCGCCCATGCCGAAGCCGACGCACATGGTGGTCAGGCCGTAGCGGACGTGCGGCTGCTCCTCGAACTGGCGGGCCAGCTGCGTCATCAGACGGACGCCGGAGGAGGCGAGCGGGTGGCCGAACGCGATGGCGCCGCCGTACTGGTTCACGCGGGCGTCGTCGTCGGCGATGCCGTAGTGCTCCAGGAAGGCGAGCACCTGGACCGCGAAGGCCTCGTTGATCTCGAACAGGCCTATGTCCTCGATGGACAGACCGGCCTGCGCGAGGGCCTTCTCGGTGGCCGGGATCGGGCCGTAGCCCATGACCTCCGGCTCGACACCCGCGAAGGAGTACGACACCAGGCGCATCTTGACCGGGAGGTTGTTCTCCCGGGCGAAGTCCTCGGACGCGATGATCGCGGCGGTGGCACCGTCGTTGAGACCGGCGGCGTTGCCCGCGGTGACCCGGCCGTGCGTACGGAACGGGGTCTTCAGGCCGGCCAGGTTCTCCAGGGTGGTGCCCGGGCGCATCGGCTCGTCGGTGGTGACCAGGCCCCAGCCCGTCTCACCGGCCGCCTCGTTGGTGTTGCGCACCGAGATCGGGACCAGGTCCTGCTGGATCTTGCCGTCGGCGTACGCCTTGGCGGCCTTCTCCTGCGAGCGCACGGCGTACTCGTCGGCGCGGAGCTTGGTGATCGTCGGGTACCGGTCGTGCAGGTTCTCGGCGGTCATGCCCATGAAGAGGGCGGACTCGTCGACCAGCTTCTCGGAGACGAAGCGCGGGTTCGGGTCCACGCCCTCGCCCATGGGGTGGCGGCCCATGTGCTCGACACCGCCGGCGAGGGCGACGTCGTACGCACCGAAGGCCACGCCGCCCGCGACGGCGGTGACGGCGGTCAGCGCGCCGGCGCACATGCGGTCGATGGAGTAGCCCGGGACGGACTGCGGGAGGCCCGCGAGGATGCCGGCCGTGCGGCCCAGCGTCAGGCCCTGGTCGCCGATCTGCGTGGTCGCGGCGATGGCGACCTCGTCGATCTTCGCGGGGTCCAGGTCCGGGTTGCGGCGCAGCAGCTCCCGGATCGCCTTCACGACGAGGTCGTCGGCGCGGGTCTCGTGGTAGATGCCCTTCGGGCCCGCCTTGCCGAACGGGGTGCGGACGCCGTCGACGAAGACGACGTCCCTGACGGTACGAGGCACGTTGGCTCTCCTCCAGGTGCGGGGGTGCACTGCTGCGCGGGGGCGTGCTCGGCCGGTATGGCTGAGCGCCCGCTCACTCGACCCATGCTACTTGCGGGTAACCAATGTGCACACCCCCTCCCCGAGGAGCGGCGAAGGTCACACCGCCGGGACCGGGCCGCAGCCGCGTGACACACGCGCGAAGCCCCCGGCCGGTGGCCGGGGGCTTCGGTGGCGCGGACGGTCAGGCGGTCGCGGCGAGGGCCGTGACCAGCGCCGCGGTCACCTGCTCGATCTGCCAGGGGCGGGCGCCGTGGCTCGCGAGGGCCTCCGCCACCGCGTCGGCCTCCAGCCGCTGCGGCGGCTCCCAGCACAGCCTGCGGACCGTGTCCGGGGTGATCAGGTTCTCCTGGGGCAGGTTCAGACCCTCCGCGAGCGCCGACACGGCCGCGCGGGCCGCCGACAGCCGGGCGGCGGCGGCCGGGTCCTTGTCGACCCAGGAGCGCGGCGGCGGCGGACCGGCCGGGGTCGCCCCGGGCTGCGGCAGCTCGCTCTCGGGCAGGGCCCTCGCCCGGTCCACAGCGGCCATCCACTGCTCCAGCTGGCGCCGGCCCATCCGCTGCCCGTAGCCGGGCAGGGCGGACAGCGTCTGCACGTTCGCCGGGAGGGCGAGGGCGGCCTCGACGATCGCGGCGTCGCCCAGCACCTTTCCGGGCGACACGTCACGCCGCTGCGCGATCCGGTCCCGCGACTCCCACAGCTCCCGTACGACCGCCATCTGCCGGCGGCGGCGCACCTTGTGCATGCCGGACGTCCGGCGCCACGGGTCCTTGCGCGGCGGCGCGGGCGGTGCGGCGGCGATGGCGTCGAACTCCTGGTGGGCCCAGGCCAGCTTGCCCTGCCGGTCCAGCTCCTCCTCCAGCGCGTCGCGCAGGTCGACCAGCAGTTCCACGTCCAGGGCGGCGTAGCGCAGCCACGGCTCCGGGAGCGGGCGGGTCGACCAGTCGACGGCGGAGTGGCCCTTCTCCAGCGCGTAGCCGAGCACGTTCTCGACCATCGCGCCCAGTCCCACCCGGGGGAAGCCGGCGAGTCGGCCGGCCAGCTCGGTGTCGAACAGGGAGGTGGGCACCATGCCTATTTCGCGCAGGCACGGCAGGTCCTGGGTGGCGGCGTGCAGGATCCACTCGGTGCCGGACAGGGCCTCGCCGAGTGCGGAGAGGTCGGGGCAGCCCACCGGGTCGATGAGCGCGGACCCCGCGCCCTCGCGGCGCAGCTGCACCAGGTAGGCGCGCTGGCCGTAGCGGTATCCGGAGGCGCGCTCGGCATCGACGGCCACGGGTCCGGTGCCGGCGGCGAAGGCCGCGACCACTGCGGCGAGGGCGTCGGCGTCGGCGACCACCGGAGGGATCCCCTCACGGGGTTCCAGCAACGGAATCGGCGGCCCATCGGACGAACTGACGACTTCGTCCGGGGGGCCGCCCCCGGTGGTGGTGCGCAGGTCTGCTGCGGTCTCTTGGGCGTCGGTCACCGGTCAAGGGTATCCGTGGATGCGCCGCGCCCGTCGCCGGAACGTTCCGTCGACGGGCGCGAGGGGGAAGGGCGGACGTTGCCCGGGGTTTCCCGGGGATTCGCCCGTGAGCCTCGGGGCGGGGTGCGGACCCGTCCTGGACCCTGTCGTCAGCGTCCCGCCCGGCCCGCGGCGTCCGGTGCCGCGCCTCGCCGCGATGTCGGGACGTCCGAGTACGTCCGGGTACTCGGGCGCCCCTCCGCCTTGCGGTGCACGGCACCGGACGCCGCGGGCCCGACCGGCGCCACGCTGACGGCAGGGGCTAGTGGATGATCCCGGTCCGCAGGGCGACGGCGACCATCCCGGCCCGGTCGCCGGTGCCCAGCTTGCGGGCGATCCGGGCCAGGTGGGACTTGACGGTCAGGGCGGACAGGCCCATCGAGACTCCGATGGCCTTGTTGGACTGGCCCTCCGCGACGAGGCGCAGGACCTCGACCTCGCGGCCGGAGAGCTCTCGGTAGCCGCCCGGGTGGCTCGGGGCACCCGGGGGGCGGCGGTGCATACGGGCGGCGGCAGCGCCGATGGGGGCGGCGCCGGGCCGGCTGGGGAGCCCGATGTTGGTCCGGGTGCCGGTGACGACGTAGCCCTTCACTCCGCCCGCGAGGGCGTTGCGTACGGCGCCGATGTCGTCGGCGGCGGACAGGGCCAGGCCGTTCGGCCAGCCCGCGGCACGGGTCTCGGAGAGCAGGGTGAGACCGGAACCGTCGGGCAGGTGTACGTCGGCCACGCAGATGTCGCGCGGGCTGCCGACTCGGGGGCGGGCCTCCGCGATGGACGAAGCCTCGATCACGTCACGTACTCCGAGGGCCCACAGATGGCGGGTCACGGTGGAACGCACGCGCGGGTCGGCCACGACGACCATGGCCGTCGGCTTGTTCGGGCGGTAGGCGACCAGGCTTGCGGGCTGCTCGAGAAGAACGGACACCTAGGCCTCCTGGGGGAGTGGCGGGACGGCCGGCTCGGGGAAGGAAGCCGGTGCGAACCGTACGGATGGTCACTGACTCCTTCGGCACGTCACCCGCCCGGCTTTAGGGAATGATCACGATTTGGTGAGTAACAATTCGGGCAATTCGGACGCACGATCGATCATAGGGTGATCAGAAGCCCACAACGGATGCCCGGTTTCGACACTCCGTTACGGGCTTCGCTCGGGCGTTCCCCGCCGGGTGCGCTCTTTCGGGTCGGCTCGCGCGGCCGTACGGTCCCCCGCCTACGGTTGGTGCGGCCGTACGGTCCCCTGCCTAGGGGTGGTGCGGACCGCGGCGCTGTGGCAGCGAGACCACTCCCGTGACGCTGTCCGTCGGCCCCACCGGCGGCAGCCCCGCGATCTGGCACAGCAGCTCGCACCAGGCCGACAGGTGCGCGGAGGTTTCCGGCACGCCGCCCACCCCCTCGCGCGGCGTCCACGAGGCTCTGATCTCGATCTGCGTCGCGGGCCGCCGCTCCGCGAGCCCGCCGAAGTAGTGCGAGCTCGCCATGGTCACGGTCCCGCTCGCCTCCCCGTACGTCAGGCTGCGTGCGTCCAGCGCTCCCGTCAGCCAGGACCAGCACACCTCCGGGAGGAGGGGGTCCGCGGCCATCTCCGGCTCCAGTTCCGCCCGTACGAGCGTCACGAGCCGGAAGGTCCCGTGCCAGGCCTCGTGCCCGGCCGGATCGTGCAGCAGGATGAGGCGGCCGTCGGCCAGATCGTCCTCGCCGTCCACCACCGCCGCCTCCAGCGCGTAGGCGTACGGGGCCAGTCTCTGCGGCGGCTTCGTCGGGTCGATCTCGATCCCGGGGCGCAGTCGCGCCTTCTTCAAGCCGTCGACCGCCCGCCGGAACGGGAGCGGGACGGAGCTCTCCTTCGCGCTGTCCATACCGTCAGCGCCATCTGAAAATCGTCCCTGAGCCGCAGCCATGCGGGGAAGACTAGGCGGAACGAGCGCCCCTGCGGCGCAGGGACACCCGCGCCGGGCCGGGCACTTCTTCATACGTGCGAAGATTTGGGTCGTGAGCGCCAACGACCGCCCCACGGGCCAGCCGAGTCAGACGTACGATTCCGCCTTCCTGAAGGCGTGCCGGCGGGAGCCGGTGCCGCACACCCCGGTGTGGTTCATGCGGCAGGCCGGGCGCTCGCTCCCCGAGTACCGCAAGGTGCGCGAGGGGACCCAGATGCTGGAGTCGTGCATGCGGCCCGACCTGGTCACCGAGATCACGCTCCAGCCGGTGCGCCGCCACAAGGTGGACGCGGCGATCTTCTTCTCCGACATCGTGGTGCCGCTGAAGGCGATCGGCGTCGACCTGGACATCAAGCCGGGCATCGGCCCGGTCGTGGCCCAGCCGATCCGCCGCCGCGAGGACCTCGCACAGCTGCGCGACCTCACTCCTGAGGACGTCTGGTACGTCACCGAGGCGATCGGCATGCTCACGGGTGAACTGGGCTCCACGCCGTTGATCGGTTTCGCGGGCGCGCCCTTCACCCTCGCGAGCTACCTCGTCGAGGGAGGCCCCTCGAAGAACCACGAGCACACCAAGGCCCTGATGTACGGGGACCCGAAGCTGTGGGCGGACCTGCTGGACCGCCTCGCGGAAATCACCTCAGCCTTCCTGAAGGTCCAGATCGAGGCCGGCGTCTCCGCCGTCCAGCTCTTCGACTCCTGGGTCGGCGCGCTCGCCCCGGCGGACTACCGCCGCTCGGTGATGCCCGCCTCGGCGAAGGTCTTCGAGTCGGTCTCCTCCTACGGGGTCCCGCGGATCCACTTCGGCGTGGGCACCGGCGAGCTGCTCGGCCTGATGGGCGAGGCCGGCGCGGACGTCGTGGGCGTCGACTGGCGGATCCCGCTGGACGAGGCCGTCCGCCGGGTGGGCCCGGGCAAGGCGCTCCAGGGCAACCTGGACCCGGCGGTGCTCTTCTCCACCCCGGAGGCCGTCGAGGCCAAGACGGACGAGGTCCTCGCGGCCGCGGCCGGCTTGGAGGGCCACGTCTTCAACCTGGGCCACGGTGTCCTCCCGACCACGGACCCGGACGCCCTGACCCGCCTGGTGGACTACGTCCACACCCAGACGGCCCGATAGATCCAGCGCCGCCGCCGCTGGGGCTCCGCCCCAGGGGCGGCGTGGTGGGAGAAGCCCCGCGAAGCGGCAGCGCCCGGGCTCAGACCCCGGCCGAGCGGACCGCCGACACCGCCTTGCGGGCCGCCACCAGCACCGGGTCCCAGACCGGAGAGAACGGCGGGGCGTAGCCCAGGTCCAGCGAGACCATCTGGTCCACCGTCATGCCCGCCGTGAGGGCGACCGCCGCGATGTCCACCCGCTTCGCGGAGCCCGCGCCGCCGACGATCTGGACACCGAGGAGGCGGCCCGTGCGGCGTTCCGCCAGCACCTTCACCGTCATCTCCGCTGCGCCGGGGTAGTAGCCCGCCGTGTTGGTGGAGGTGATGGTGGCCGTCACGAAGCGCAGGCCCGCCTCCAGCGCGTCCCGCTCGCGCAGCCCCGTACGGGCGATCTCCAGGTCGCAGACCTTGCTGACCGCCGTGCCGACCACCCCGGGGAAGGTCGCGTAGCCGCCGCCCACGCCCGAGCCGATGACCTGGCCGTGCTTGTTGGCGTGCGTGCCCAGCGGGATGTGCCGGGTGCGGCCGGCGACCAGGTCCAGGACTTCCACGCAGTCGCCGCCCGACCAGATGTTCTCGTGTCCGCGGACCCGCATGGACAGGTCCGTGAGGATGCCGCCCGACGGGCCGAGGGGGAGACCGGCGGCGCGCGCGAGGGCCGTGCGCGGCTCCACGCCGATGCCGAGCACGACCACGTCCGCCGGGTACTCGTCCCCCGTCGCCGTGGCCACCGCGCGCGCCCGGCCCTCCTCGTCGGTGAGGATCTTCGTGACCTCGGCGCGGGAGACCGTACGGATCCCCATGCCGTTCATCGCACTGTGCACCAGGCCGCCCATGTCCGGGTCCAGCGTGGCCATCGGCTGCTCGCCGCGGTGCAGGACGGTGACCTCGTACCCCCGTCCGACCAGGGCCTCCGCCATCTCGACGCCGATGTAGCCCGCGCCGACCACGACCGCCCGCCGGCCCTCCCCGCGCTCCGGCCCCTCCGCGCGATCCAGAGTGGTCATCAGGCGCTGGCCGTCGTCCAGGGTCTGGATGCCGTGGACCCCGTGCGCGCCGATGCCGGGGAGTCGGGGGCGGACCGGGCGGGCGCCCGTCGCCAGGACGAGCTTGTCGTAGGCCGTCCAGGATTCCGAACCGTTGTCCAGATCGCGGGCGCGGACCCGGCCGCCCGCGAGATCCAGCTCCACCACCTCGGTGCGGGTGCGCAGGTCGATGTCCCGGGCCCGGTGCTCCTCCGGGGTGCGGGCGATCAGGTCGTCCCGTTCGGAGACCAGCCCGCCGATCCAGTACGGGATCCCGCACGCCGAGTACGAGGTGAAGTGCCCGCGCTCGAAGGCGACGATCTCCAGCTCCGCCGGGCCCTTGAGCCGCCTGGCCTGTGACGCGGCGGACATGCCCGCCGCGTCACCGCCGACCACCACGAGTCGTTCCGTCGCCATCGCCCGCACCGTCCTCCGCCGTCGTCCCGCCTACGGGGACACGCTACGGGCGCGGGCGCGCTCAGTCCTCTGCTTCGGCCTCGCCCCGGGCCGACGCGGCCGGTGTTGCAGGTGTTGCTGGTGCGGCCGGTGCTGCTGGTGCGGCCGCCGGGGCCTGGCGGGGGACCCACGCCGGGGCGAGCCCCGTCCTCGCCCTCGGCTTCGCCTTCGCCTTCGCCGGGCGCAGCTTCCGGTACGCCCGGAATCCGAACGCCACCAGGCCCGCCGTCAGTGCGAACGGCAACACGGCCGCTGCGGCGAGCACCAGGTACCGCACGAGCGTGGAGAACACCTTCCAGCCGCCGCTCAGCGCGTCGCCGAAGCCGGTCTCCTCCTTCTTCTCCTTCTCCGCACGTGGCGGGGCGGGCTCCGAGACCTCCAGCGTGATCGTCCCCATCGAGGTCTGGTCCTTCAGCGCCGCCTGCTGCGCGAGCAGCGACTCCAGGTCGGACTGCCGCCGGCTCAGCTCGCTCTCCAGCATCACCACCTCGCTCAGCGCCGAGGCCTTGCCCATCATCTCCCGCACCCGCGCCACGCTGGCCTGCTGGGACGCGACCCGGCTGCCGATGTCGGCGACCTTCTCCGTGACGTCCTGCGCGTCGACCTTGCGGTGCAGGAGCTTGCCGCTGCCTTCCATGGCGCTGAGCACCGCGTCGTAGCGTTCGCCCGGCACCCGGAGGGTCAGCGTGGAGGTCATCCGGCCGTCCCCGCCGCGTTTGGACGACTCGTTGCCGACGTATCCGCCCGCACCGTCGGCCGCCGAGCGGGCCGCCGCGAGGGTCTTCTGGGCGTCCGCCGTCTCGATGCCGAGGGTCGCCGTACGGATGACGTTGGGGCGGACGACGGCCGGCTGCTGCCCGTTCTTGCCGGCCGCGCCGGGAGCCGTCCCGGCCGCCGACGCGGGGGGAGCCGCCGCTCCCTGCGCGCCCTCCGGGGCCTTGGCCCCCTGGGCGGGCGCGACCGCCGCCTTGTCGCTCGCGCCGTCCCGGCTCTCGCCGGCGCCGCAGCCCGTGAGCGCGAGGGCCCCGGCCAGGGACAGGGCGGCCAGGGCCGCCGCGGACCGCTGTCTGTGCGGAGTGCGCATCGTGTCAAACCCCCGAAGTTCGGCTGGTGTTGCCGGTTCGACGTCCGGACTCCCGTCGCGGGTTTCACCTCCCCGGTCCCAGGCCGGTCCCGATGCGGTCACGGTCCGGCCTCGGTGATCGGGTCTGAGACGATGTGTCCATGCACGAAGCGGACATGCGTACGGATCGCCCCGGCCGGACCCGGCACGTCGTCGTCATCGGCGGCGGCATCGCGGGCCTCGCGGCGGCCCACCGACTGCTCTCCGAGGGCGTGCGCGTCACGCTGCTGGAGGCCGGACCGCGGCTCGGCGGCAAGCTGTACGCCGGTGAGCTCGCCGGCGCCCCCGTCGACCTCGGCGCCGAGTCCGTGCTCGCCCGCCGGCCCGAAGCCGTGGCCCTCGCCCAGGCCGTGGGCCTCGGCGACGCCCTGCAGTCGCCCGCCACCGCCACCGCCCACCTGTGGACCCGCGGCGCGCTGCGGCCCATGCCGCGCGGGCACGTCATGGGAGTCCCCGGCGACCTGGCGCCGCTCGCCGCCTCCGGGGTGCTCTCCGCCGAGGGCCTGGCCCGCATCGAGGCCGAACGCACACTGCGGCCCACCGAGATCGGCGAGGACGTCGCCGTCGGCGAGTACGTCGCCGCCCGCCTGGGCCGCGAGGTCGTCGACCGGCTGGTGGAGCCGCTGCTCGGCGGGGTCTACGCCGGCAACGCCTACCGCATCTCGATGCGGGCCGCCGTGCCCCAGCTCTTCGAGGCCGCCCGGACGCACGCGCTGCTGGGCGACGGCGTACGGGAACTGCAGCGCCGGGCGGAGGCACAGCCCCGCTCGGCCGGGCCGGTCTTCGCCGGTATCGACGGCGGCATCGGACGGCTCCCGCTCGCCGTGGCGGAGGCCTGCCGGTCGGCCGGAGCCCGGATCGCCACCGGGACCCCCGTGCGCGAGGTCGTCCGTACGGCTGAAGGCTGGCGGGTCGTCGCCGACGCCGAGGTCATCGAGGCCGACGGGGTGATCGTGGCCACCCCCGCCGGCCCCGCCGCCAGGCTGCTGGACGGGCTCGCCCCGGCTGCCGCGGCCGAGCTGCGCGGGGTCGAGTACGCCTCCATGGCCCTGGTCACGATGGCCTTCCGGCGCTCCGACCTGCCGGCCTCCCTCACCGGGGGCGGCGCGAGCGGGTTCCTCGTACCGCCCGTGGACGGCCGGACCATCAAGGCCTCCACTTTCTCCAGCAACAAGTGGGCCTGGGCCGGGGCCGATCCCGAGCTCTTCCTGCTGCGCACCTCCGTGGGCCGGTTCGCCGACGAGCACGATCTGGAACGCGAGGACGGCGAGCTCGTCGAGGTCTCGCTCACCGACCTCGGCGAGGCCGTCGGACTCGCGGCCCGGCCGGTGGCCTCCACCGTCACCCGCTGGGACGGAGGGCTGCCGCAGTACCCGGTCGGCCACCTCGCCCGGGTGGCCAGGATCCGCACCGCCGTCGCGGCCCTGCCCGGCCTCGCGGTGTGCGGCGCGGTCTACGACGGGGTGGGCATCCCGGCGTGCATCGCCAGTGCCGGCAAGGCCGCCGACGTGGTGATGGCCACGTTGGGCACGCGTTCGGTACCCCTGGCACAGACCACTGATCAGCGCACGGGACAATAGGCACATGACTGCACCAGAGAAGATTCCCAACGCGGGGAAGAAGGCGAAGGACCTCAACGAGGTCATCCGCTACACCCTGTGGTCCGTCTTCAAGCTGAAGGACGTCCTCCCCGAGGACCGCGCCGGTTTCGCCGACGAGGTCCAGGAGCTGTTCGACCAGCTGGCCGCCAAGGACATCACCGTCCGCGGCACCTATGACGTCTCCGGCCTGCGCGCCGACGCGGACATCATGATCTGGTGGCACGCGGAGACCGCGGACGAGCTGCAGACCGCGTACAACCTGTTCCGCCGCACCAAGCTGGGCCGCGCGCTGGAGCCGGTCTGGTCGAACATGGCCCTGCACCGCCCGGCCGAGTTCAACAAGTCGCACATCCCGGCCTTCCTGGCCGACGAGACCGCCCGCGACTACGTCAGCGTGTACCCCTTCGTGCGCAGTTACGACTGGTACCTGCTGCCCGACGAGGACCGTCGCCGCATGCTCGCCGACCACGGCAAGATGGCCCGTGGCTTCCCGGACGTGCGCGCCAACACCGTTGCCTCGTTCTCGCTGGGCGACTACGAGTGGCTGCTGGCCTTCGAGGCCGACGAGCTGTACCGCATCGTCGACCTCATGCGTCACCTGCGCGCCTCCGAGGCCCGTATGCACGTCCGTGAAGAGGTGCCCTTCTACACCGGACGCCGCAAGTCCGTCGCCGATCTGGTGGCCGGGCTCGCCTGATACCTCCCCTGGGGGGAAGGGCCGGAGGGACTGACTACTCCCTCCGGCGGATCGGGAGGCCCTGCCCCCGAAACGACGCAGCCGGAGACCCCGCCCGGAAGTTCAGACGACTGGCGGCAGCAGCGCCCTGTGGGTGCTCGCTGCCCGGTCGTCCAGCGACACCGGTGCGGGCTCCGGATGCGGCGCACGCGTGACACGCCACCCCGCGGTGTCACCTGTCAGCAGATCCGCTCCACGTGACGGTCCACGCAGTCATCGCGTCCGCCGGCCACTCCGTGGGTGCCGGCCCCCTTTCCGTGACCAGCGCGGCCTCGACGCCGAGCCGCCGCTGGACTTCCAGCGCGCCCGGGTACGGGGTCGCCCCGTTCCGCTCCGCCGCGACGATCGGTGTGCGGGGCAGCCGGGCTCCGTGGGTTGCCGTATCAGGAGCTGCTCGAACAACTGGAGCCGGACGAACTGCTGCAACTCGAACTGCTGCCGCCGCAGCTGGAGCCGCCACCACCGCAGCTGGAGCCGCCACCGCCGGAGCAGCTGGAGCCGCTCCCGCAGCTGCTGCCGGAGGACCCGCAGCCCGATCCCGATCCCGAACCACAGCTGGAACCGCCTCCGCCGCCGTCGCTCCCGGCGCACCAGACCACCGGCAGGATCTCGGCGGAGGACGCGTACGAGGAGCCCGGGCCGTGCGGACGGGATCCCGACTGGGCCGCGGCCAGCCGGGTGCCGCGCGCGGCGGGCACCAGCTGCCCGCGCAGGTACGGGTCGCGCATGCCCCGCAGGCCGAACAGCGCGGTCTGCACGTGCGGGGTCCGGTCGTTCACGTAGTGGGCACGGATGTCGCGCAGCGCCCGCTGCGCGGCCGGGGTGATCCGTTGCCTGGCCCGCGCGGCGCAGATCCCGCCCACGAGGATCCCGCCCAGCAGAGCGGGCAGCACCTTGACGATGAACGGCACCTGCGGGCTGTCGTCCATGACGAACGCGACGAAGGTGAGCGGCAGGGACACCGGCACGAGGAGTCCGCACACCGTGGCCTGGACCATGCCCCAGCGCCGCCAGGTCCGCCCCCACCCGGGCGGCGAGAGCAGCCCGCGGGCGGCCAGGGCGTCCCCCGTCTCCTGTACGGCCGGGTCGATCATGGCGGCGTAGCGCACCTGGTAGAGCCATCCCGACGGTGCACCGCGGTGGGCCTGCAGGACGGCACGCTCGGCGGGGTCGTCGGCCCGCGCCCCGGGGCGTACGTGGACGATGCCCGGACCGCCCGCCATCAGGCGGCCGTCCGAGAGCATCGAGACGAGGGCCGTGTCCACGACGTTGCCGGGGCCGCCCGCCACGAAGGCGGCCTCGGACAGGTCGTGGAGGACCGGCGCCGGTCCGCCCGACCGGGGCCGGGCCCGGCGCAGGCCGCGGACCAGCAGGCCGCTGGAGGCGGCGACGGCGATCCAGATGACGAGGGCGAGGAGGTTCATGCCGCCCTCCCCACGAGCGCCCGGGCCCAGCGCGCGACCCGGCGAGGCGGGCGCGCCCCGGCCCGGTCCCGCCACCACGCGGTGAGCCGGCGCCGGGCGGCCGGGTCGGCCGGCAGGTCCTGGATCAGCAGGTGCTCGGCGAAGTCCAGCGCGTCCCGGCGGTATCCGGCCGTCATGGGACGGCCGGTGGCGTAGGCGAGGAAGGCCGTGCGGTACGCCTCCTCACCGCCCAGGATCGCGGGCAGCTCCGGAGCCAGCCTGGCCACCACGCCGGCCCGCTTGGCCGCCAGCGCCCGGGCCTGCACCCGGATCCGCTGCCTGTCGAACCCCTCCGGTACGGGGGTGCCGGCCACCAGGGCCGACAGCAGCGCGGCCTGCTCGAGCCCTACGCGGGTCCGCGTGGCCTCGTCGGCCCCGTCACGGTGGGGATCCGGCGAGGCGACGGGCCGGCCGGGGCCGGGTGCGGCGGGTGCGGCGGGGGCCGAGGCCGGGCCGGCCGTCAGCACCGCGCGGATCGCGGCCAGCTCGCCCGCCAGCTCCGGCTCCGGCGGGAAGTCGTCGTCCCGCTCCAGGAGGACGCCCGGCGGGTCCACCCGGGAGCGGAGTGCGGCGAGCACGTCGAGGACCACCGGTGGCACCGGGTGGGCATGCGTGTCGTGCCAGACCCCGCCCCGTTCGACCCCGCCCGCCACATGTACGTACGCCAGCGCCTCCAGCGGGATCGCGTCCAGCACGGCCGCCGGGTCCTCGCCCCGGTTGACCCGGTTGGTGTGCAGGTTGGCCACGTCGATGAGCAGGCGGACACCGGTCCGCTCGACCAGCTCCGTCAGGAACTGCGCCTCCGTCAGCTCCTCGCCCGGCCAGGAGATCAGCGCGGCGATGTTCTCCAGCGCGAGCGGCACGGGCAGCGCGTCCTGCGCGATGCGCACGTTCTCGCACAGCACGTCCAGCGCGTCACGCGTGCGCGGCACCGGCAGCAGGTGACCGGCCTCCAGCACGGGCGAGGAGGTACGGACGAAGGCGATGTGCTCGGTGACCAGCGGCGCCCCCAGCGCCACCGCCCGCTCCCCGAGCGCCGCCAGCTTCGCCGGGTCGGGGCGGTCGGCGCCCCCGATGCCCAGCGAGACCCCGTGCGGCACGACGCGGGTGCCCCGCTCGCGCAGCCTCAGCAGAGCCTCGGGCAGGTGGCCCGGGCAGATGTTCTCGGCCACCACCTCGACCCAGTCCAGGCCGGGCAGCCGCTCGACGGCATCCGCGATCTCCGGCCGCCAGCCGATGCCCACCCCCAGGTGTGCCATGGGCTTCATGTCCCTCGCCCCCTTTCGGCGCATCTCGTCGCGCCGTGTGCCGAAGTGATGGCCCCGGCGGAGTCGAGCCAATCGCGAAGAGGGACGTTCAGAGCAACATTTGAGGTTCCGCCGGACGAGGCCCCGTCGTCGAAGCTGGCCCGGGCGGGACGGTGACGACAGGGCCGGCCTGGGGGAGGCCGTCAGAGACGGGCCCGCAGGGCCGGGTGGTCGGAGATCACCGTCGCGCTGCCGGGGGCGATCTCCGTGAAACCGGCGTCGCGGACGACCGGGAGGCCACTGGCGCTCAGCTGCGCCCACCGCTCGCGCGGGGCCGTCCGTACGGCCAGTGCGAAACCGGATTCCTGCCAGGCGGCCCGTTCCGCGTCCGTCAGCTCCCACCACGCCAGCTGCGCCGCGTGACCGGCCTGGGCCATCGCCTTGCCCGCCGACATGCCGACATCGGGGTTGAGCCACAGCACGGGCAGGTCCGGCTCGGTGGGCGCTGCGACCGGCTCCGGGTCGTCCAGGTCCGTGCCCGACACCTGGAGCTTGGCGAGCTCCTTGGGCCAGCCGTCCAGGGGCACCGGCGGGAAGACCCGTACCTCCGAGGCGCCACCGTGCACCGTGACGCCCGGCAGGGTCTGCGCCTTGCGCCACTCCGCCCCGCGCGCCCGCCGGACCACCTTGCGGATCCGTGCGTCCTGCCAGTCACGGACCGCCTCGGCCCACTCGCCGTCGCCCTGCGACCGCTCGTCGGTGAGCAGGACCAGTACCGCGCGGGCCGCCGTCTCCAGCGCGTCCGTCCGGGCGGGCGGCTCGGTCTTCTCGATCCGCACCACCAGCGGCAGCACGAACTGCGGGGCCTCGTCGCGCAGGACGTGCTCCTGCCGGAAGGGGCTGTCCGCCCCGACCGCGGGTACGCCGGTGGTGTCGTTCGTGTGCTGGCTGCTCATCCCGCCAAGGATGCCAGCCTCCGCCTTCAGGATGATGCCCCGGGTGGGCGCTCCGGGCGAGGATCGGGGCCATGAAGAGTGATCTTTTCGCGTCCGAGAACCTCGTCCAGGCGGCCGTCGCCCCCGGGATGACCCTGCAGAACGCCAAGTCCGTGAAGTACGCCGTCAACGGCGAGATGCTGGCCCGTCAGGGCTCGATGGTGGCCTTCCGCGGCAACCTCCAGTTCGAGCGCAAGGGACAGGGCATAGGCGGCATGCTCAAGCGCGCCGTCACGGGCGAGGGCCTGTCGCTGATGTCGGTACGCGGTCAGGGCGAGGCCTGGTTCGCCCACCAGGCCGGCAACTGCTTCATCATCGACTTCGAGCCGGGCGACGCGCTGACCATCAACGGCCGCAACGTGCTGTGCTTCGACCCGACCCTGTCCTACGAGATCAAGATGCTGAAGGGCGCCGGAATGACCGGGGGCGGCCTCTTCAACAGCGTCTTCACCGGCACCGGCAAGCTCGCCGTGGTCTGCGACGGCAACCCGATCATCATCCCGGTCACCGCCCAGGCCCCGGTCTACGTGGACACGGACGCGGTGGTCGGCTGGAGCGCGCAGCTGGAGACCGGCCTGCACCGCTCCCAGTCGGTCGGCTCGATGATCCGCGGCGGCTCCGGCGAGGCCGTCCAGCTGAAGCTGAGCGGCGAGGGCTTCGTCATCGTCCGCCCGAGCGAGGTCACCGAGACGGCGGCCGCGCACTGAACCCGCAGACCGGACTGAACCTGACCGGCGTGGGCCGCCGTTACGGACTGCGCCGGCCCTGGGTGCTGCGCGGGATCTCGCTGGACCTGCCGCGCGGCACCCTGGTCCGGGTCGAGGGCGGCAACGGCGGCGGCAAGTCCACCCTGTTGCGGCTCCTCGCCGGGATCGACGCCCCGACCGAGGGGCGCATCAGCGGCCGCCCGCGCCGCACGGCCTACGTACCCGAGCGCTTCCCGGCGGCGCTGCCGCTCGACGTCGTTTCCTACCTGACCCACCTGGGCCGCGTACACGGGCTCCCGCGGGCCGAGGCGGCCCGGCGGGCGGCGCACTGGCTGGAGCGGTTCGGGGCCGCCGGTCACGCCCGCACCCCGATGGCCGAACTGTCCAAGGGGACGAGCCAGAAGGTGGCCGTCGCCCAGGCCCTGCTCGCCGAACCGGGGCTGCTCGTCCTCGACGAGGCCTGGACCGGGCTGGACACCTCCGCCCGGACCGAGTTGGACCTCGCCGTGGCCGAACGCACCGCCGCCGGAGCCACCGTGGTCTTCGTCGACCACGACCCCCGGCGGCTCGCGGGCGCGCCCGACGCGCACTACCGCGTCGAAGGCACCGCGCTGGTGCCCGTGCGCACGGTCGGGACGACAGGGCCCCGCGTGCGGATCCGCGCCGCCGGACCGCCCGGCAGCCCGCTGCCGGCCGGCCTCGCCGGTGCGCCCGACCCCGACGGCGGCATCCTGCTGACCGTGGACGCGGACCGCTCCGACGAGGCGCTGCGCACCCTGCTCACCGCCCGGCCGCCCTGGCACGTCCGCACCGTGGAGGAACTGCCGTGACCGCCCTGCTCCGCTACCAGGGCGCCCTGCTGCTGCGCTCCCAGCGGTGGCTCGCCCCCTTCGTCGTGTACGCCGCCTTCGTGGCCGTCGGGATCCGGCCGGGGGACCCGGTGCTCGATGCCCTCGGCTACGCGGCCGCCGGCCTGGTTCCGCAGGCCGCCTGGCTGGTCCGGATCTGCGTCATCAACGAACCGGACGCGGCCCGCGACTGCGCGGCCGCCGCGGCCGGTCCCGTACGGGTGCACGCGGCGGCCCTCCTCACCGGCCTCGCCGGGGCCCTGGTCACCGGAACGGGGGGAGCCGCCGTGGCGCTGCTGCTCGGTGCCCGGGCCGGACTCGACCCCGCCGCGACCGTCCTGGCAGGCGCCCTGTCGGTGGCGGTGTGCGCCCTGACCGGTGCGGCCGTGGGGGCGCTGTGCAGCAGGCCGGTGGTGCGGCGCCGGGGCTACGCGGTCCTGGCCGGGACCCTCGGCTCCCTGCTGGCCTGGGTCCTCGCGCCCTCTCCGGCCCGCGCCGCGGTGTCCGCCCTGGTCACGGCGGCGCGCTCGGGCTCCGCGCCGCTGCCGCTGACAGCGCTGGCCGGTGCGCTGCTGCTGGCCGGCGCGGCGGGCACGGCGGCCTGTATGGTCGCCGCGCGGCGGGGCTGAGTACGCTCGTAGGCATGGACAAGCCGGACGAGACCCCGTCGTACTGCCCCGCCCCCGCGGCCCCGGGCGACCCGGTGGCGGGGCCGCCCTACGCGGACTGCCTGGCGTGCGGCAAGCCCACCGAGTACGGGGTCGCCACCCCGGGCGTGGTCCTCTGTCCGGTGTGCGAGTGGCAGGACGCGGAGCGGACGGCCTGCTCCGGCTAGAACCCGTCCGGCCGAGCGGGCCCCTGGATGCCGCTACTGGGCGCGGTGCGGTTTGTGCGGGGAGACCCCCAGGCGTGCGTGCGCGGAGAGGCGGGCCCGGCCGGTGGACCGGCGTGCGCGTTCGACGGGCCCGTCGCACAGTTCCTGCACCACGGGACCGGGCTCGCTGCCGGGGGTGAGGGTGAGGTCGATGCGTGCCTCCGGGTGGTCGGCGCGGCCGGTCATCTGCACCCGCGCGTGTTCCACGCCCGGCTGGTGGAGGACATCGGCGGCGAGGGCGTCGCTGAGGGCGTGCTCGCGCAGTTCCACCCCGTCCGTCGCAGGTGTTCCACCGACGGGTATGGAGCCGGGGTGCGTGCGGCGCAGTTGCGTCAGCAGCCACCACAGCGCGAGCAGAAGGACGATCGCCAAGGCGGCGATCACCACGGGCCACCACCAGCCCTCGTCCGTCCAGCGGGTGCGGTCGGCGTCGCCGAGCAGCACGGCGTTCGGGGTACTACGCGGCCAGTCCTCAGGAGGGCTCAGGTTCCAGCGCCGGTAGAGGTCGAAGCCACCCGCCAGCATCAGCAGACCCGTGCCGAACAGGACGATGCCTGTCACAGCCAGCAGAACCCGGTTGACTGCGGATTTCCTCTTCATGGGATCCGTCTCCTGTTCTCCCCGGTGCGTCACTTGCGGCGCGGGCGTACCCGGACGGTGAGCCGTGGCGGACGGGCGAGGGCGAGCCGATCGCGTTGCTCGAGCAGCGTGGCCAGCAGATCGGCCTTGACGTCGGCTTGGGCACGGAAGCGGACCTCCGCGCGCGCCGCGATGCGGCTTCGTCCGACCCGGACCCTGGCGGCACTGACGCCGGCGACGCGCATGGCGGCATCGCGCAGCACGAGGGCGGCGGCGTCGCGGTCCAGCACGGCCTGTACCCGCTCGTCGGGCGTCCTGAGGGGCAGCAGACGACGCAGGCCGGGGGTCAGTGCCAGGATGATCAGCCAGAGGCCCACGAGTGTGAGGACGGCCGCTCCCACGCGGATCCAGACGTCATCCAGGGGGCGGGTGGCCAGTTCGTCGGCCAGGCGTGTGCGCCAGGCGGCGGCGGACTGGCCCGCGCGAACCCTGACGACGTCGAACAGCAGGATCCCGGCCGCCGCTCCGATGACCAGAGCCGTCAGCGCGGCAGGTATCCGGCGTGCGGACCACGGGCGGCGCGAAGGGCGCAGGCCGCCACGCGCGTCGTCGCCGTGCTCGCGGCTATCGGGAGGCTGCTTGACCAGCAGGTCCACCGTGCGGGAGGTGGCCTCGTCGGTGGCGGGGGGCTGCTCCCTGTCGGCCGTAGGGTCTTGGTCCCGTTTCATGCCGGCTCTCCTTCCCGGTGGGGTTGCCCGGCCCGGCTCACTGCACACGTCTGTGTTCGGGTCCGGCGGAGGGGACCAGGTGTTCGATGGTCAGCGTGACCTCGGTGACCTTCATGCCGGTCAGCTGGGCCACGCGCTCGCCGACGTAGTGCTGCACCTCGCGGGCGGTACCGGCGAGGTCTGCCGGATAGGGCAGGTCCAGAGTCAGGCCCAGTCGTGCGGATCCGCCGGCGACGGCCACCGAGGCGTGCGGAGCGGCCAGTTTCATGTCTGCCGTACCGGCTTGCCCGTGCAGGGCCTCGCGGGCGGCGCGGGCCGCGATGCGGGCCACCACCTTGTCCGGGATGACCGTCGCGCCACGCTCGGCCGCCGGTAGCAGCTCCCGTGTGGCGCCCGCGGCGCCCCCGGGCACGGCAGGGGCGGGCTGCGAGGTCACTGCCGGTCCCGAGACCGGTTGAAGTCGGACATCTCAAGGTCGCCCTGCAGCATGAGGCCGACCACCAGGCCCACGGCGCCCAGGAACGCCACGAGCAGGAAGGCCCAGAATCCGCCGAAGAAGGCAGCGAAACCCAAGGCCATTCCGGCCAGCAGGCCTACCGTTGCTGCGCTCATCTCACTCACCTGAATTTCACGTCGATCGGTTTCTCCTGGCCGGCCGCGGGACGCGGGGGGACAGGCTGCGCCACGTCACTGGACGCGGCTCTCGCTCTCCTCGCCTTCCTCCTCCTCCTCGTCGGGCAGGTGGACGTCATCGACGGCGATGTTCACCTCGACCACTTCCAGGCCGGTCATGCGCTCCACGGCCGTGATCACGTTGGTGCGGACGTCGCCGGCGATGTCGACGATGGACACGCCGTACTCCACGACCACGTCCAGGTCCACGGCCGTCTGCCGTTCGCCCACCTCGACCTTCACGCCCCGGCTCACACTGGGGCGTCCTCCCGGAACCTTGTCCCTCACGGCCCCCAGGGTGCGGCTCATCCCGGCGCCGAGGCTGTGGATGCCGGGTACCTCCCGGGTGGCCATCCCCGCGATCTTCTCGACGACGCTGTCGGCGATGGTGGTCCGCCCCCGCGTCTCGGGCGCGGCCCCGGCGCCGCTGTGGCCCTGCAGCGACTTGCTCGCGCTGCCCGGCTGGCTCTGGCCTGAAGGGGGGCTGATGCTCTCCGACATGAGGACCTCCCAAGGATGTCCATGCGGGCGCCGGTGCGGTGCCCTCGAAGGATCAGACACACCCCCGGCACATTCCTCACGCCGCGCACGCACGCGCATAGCATCGAGGAGTACGTGCGAAGGCCGAGACGACGGTTTCCGACAGGAAGCGAGCGGCGGATGCGCGAGCGGACCGGTACCTCCACCCCACCAGGCGCGGCACACCCGCCCCAGGCCGCCCCACGGTCCGTCGACGATGTCCCGGCCGGCTCGGACGGGTCCCGTACCGCTCTGTCGGACAAGCTGCTGGCCGTACGGGCTGCGGAAGGGGACGACGACGCGTTCGCCGTCCTCGTCCGCCGTCACAGCGGGCGGCTGACAGCCCTCGCGTACCACCTCCTGGGCAACCGGCCGGACGCCGAGGACGCCGTTCAGGACGCCTTCCTCAGCGCTTGGCGCCAGCTGCCCGAATTCCGCCACAGCGCTGGGTTCGGCACCTGGATGTACCGCATTGTCACCAACCGCTGCCTCAACACACTGCGCCGCCGGCCCCCCGCTCTCCCCCTGGACACCGTCCCGGAGCCGGTCGCCTCCGACGCGGGCAGCGCACCACCACGCATAGCCGAAACAGACGCCACGACGGCCGCCCTGACACAGGCACTGGGGGAACTCACCCCCGAGCTGCGGGCCTGCTGGGTCCTGCGCGAACTGCACGGCCTGCACTACGACGAGATCGCCGATGTGACAGGCAGCAGCGAACCGACGGTGCGCGGCAGACTCTTTCGTGCACGACGCGCTTTGACGGAGGCGATGCGCCCATGGCGCTAGACGACCCGCACCCCACCCCGGACGACGACCCGACGACCGCAAGCACCCGGAGCGCGGACACCACGCTGCTCCCCGAAGCGGAGCTGCTCGCCGGCACCGAACTGCTGCCCTGCGGCCGCCCCCTCCTCGATGCCTGGCAACAGGCCCGCAGCCCCGGCGCCGCGGCATTCGACGCACACACCAGCGGCTGCCCCTACTGCCGGCAGGCCGTCGAAGGGCTGCGCGCCCTCGACCAAGCCACCCGGTCCCTGCGCGCCGAGGAGCAACCCGACGTCCACAGCCTCGCCAACCGAGTCATCAACGCGGTCCGGACCGAGGTACGACTCGGAGCGTCGCTGCCGCTGGACGACCCCGACCACGACCTGCGCATCGCCGAAAGCGCCGCCGCGAAAGTCCTACGACGCGCTGCCGACACCGTGCCCGGCGCCCGCGCCGCCAGCTGCCGCCTGACCCCCACCCGCGACGACACCGCCGTTCATGTCGTCATGACGCTGGCCACCACTCTCGACCGGCCACTGCGGGAGCGGGCCGCACAAGTACGCCGAGCCGTCCTCCACGCCGCGCACCACGACCTCGGCCTGGCCGTCACCGGCGTCGACCTGGAAATCAACTCCCTGCTGGACCTGCTCCACGTACCCGGGGACGACCTGCCCGCAGCGAGCAGAGGATGACCTCCACCCGCAGCAGGGACGTCCGCCGAGCCGCGGCCCGTGCCGCCCTCGACGTTCCCGGTGTGGCAGCCCTCCAGCCCGCCCTTGCCGACCGCCTCGCCGCCGCGGCCTCCCGCGTACGGCACGGCGCGGGCACTGCCCCCCATCCCGCCGCAACCGGAATCCGGGTCGAACACGTCCCCCACATCGGCTGGCGTGTGGAAGTGCGGTGCATCGTGCACGACGGCCGCCGGGTGGCCGACGTCGCCCGACAGGTACGCGAACACGTGCGGGCCGCGGTCACCACCCACCTGAGCCTGCACGGCTCAGCGCCACCCGTCTCGGTCCAGGTCACCGTCACCCGCACCGTTGCCGACGTATGAGGGGGCCGGCCCGCCCCCTCGCCCGGCCGAGGGCCCCCGGCTACTTCCCGATGAGCTCGGAGACCTTGACGAACCGGTAGCCGCGCTTGCGCAGCTCCGGGACGATCCGCTGGACGGCCTCCTCGGTGACGGGGGCGGCGCTGCGCGTGCAGTGCATGACCACCACCGAGCCGGGCTTCACTCCGGCGAGCACCTGTTCGGCCACGGCGCCGGGGTCCTTCGCGAAGGCGTCCCCGCTGACCACGTCCCACTGGACCGCCGTGACCTTGGCCGTGGACAGGGCCCGCAGGGCGTCGTCGTCGTAGCAGCCGCCGGGGAAGCGGAAGTACGGGACGGTGTTGACCGCGCCCGCCGTGCGGAAGGCGGCGAAGGCCCGGTCCACGTCGGCGCGGGCGGCGGCGCCGTCGAGGGCCGGCAGTCCGTAGCAGGGGGACTTGAAGGCGTGGTGGCTGTACGAGTGGTTGGCGATCTCGAAGTTCGGGTCGGTGCCGATGGACTTCGCCTGGTCCGGGTACTCCTCCGCCCAGCGGCCCGTCATGAAGACCGTCGAGGGCACCCGGAGCTTCCGCAGGGTGGAGATCAGCTGCGGGTTGTCGAAGTGCTCCCCGTCCGCGGCGCGCGGCCCCTGGTCGGAGGTCATGTCGGCGTCGAAGGTCAGCGCGACGGTCTTGTCGCTCTGCTGCTTCGCCCGCTCGAAGACCGGCGTCAGGCCGTTCGGGCCGGGCGCGAGGGTCGGGGCCTTGGCGGGGGCGCCGGCCTGGGGGGAGGCGGCGGCGGACGCGGACGGGGTGGCGGCGGACGCGGGGGCCGACGCCGCCGGGCTGCCCATGCGGGCCTCACGGGCGGCGTCCGAGGTGCCGGCGCCGCCCCCGCATCCCGCGAGGGCGGCACTGAGAGCGGCTACCGCCGCCGCTTTGCGCACAGAAATGGTCACACAGGCAAAATATATGACTATGTGGCAAGTAGTCGGCTACGGCACTCCTCGACATCGAAGTCGGCTTCCGGGTACCGCGGACCGATGGCCTCCAGGTGCTCCAGCAGCAGCCTGCTGACCGCCCAGTTGCGGTACCACTTGCGGTCCGCGGGGACGACGAACCAGGGCGCGGCTTCGCTGGAGCAGCGCTCCAGCGCCAGCTCGTACGCCTCCTGGTACGCGGGCCACGCGCTCCGCTCCTCGATGTCGCCCGGGTTGAACTTCCAGTGCTTCTCGGGGTTGTCCAGCCGTTTCAGGAGCCGCTCGCGCTGCTCCTCGTAGCTGATGTGGAGGAACACCTTCACCACCGTCACCCCGTCGTCCGCGAGGGACTCCTCGAACTGGTTGATCTGGGTGTACCGGCGGCGGATCCGGCTGCGCGGCACCAGCTCGCGGACGCGGGCGATGAGGACGTCCTCGTAGTGCGAACGGTCGAAGATGCCGATCTCACCCGGCTGGGGGAGGGCCTTCTCGATCCGCCAGAGGAACGAGTGCCCCAGCTCCTCGGGCGTGGGTGCCTTGAAGGCCCTGACACGGCAGCCGGAGGGGTTGAACAGCCCGATCACGTGCTTGACGGTGCCCCCCTTGCCGCTGGTGTCCATGCCCTGCAGGACGAGCAGGAGCCGGCGCCGGTCCCCGGCGGTGCTCGCCGCGTAGAGCCGCTCCTGGAGGGAGGCGAGCCGCCCCGACATCGCGGCGACGGCCGCGAGCGCGGCCACCTTGTCCGCGGGGCCCGCGGGAACCGCCGCGGGATCGAACCGGCCGAGGTCCGGCCGCTCCCCGGCCGGAAGCCGCAACACCTCCCGCAGCGCGGTGGTCCCCGGCACCGCCCCGGGCCCGCCCGTCCCGCCGCTGCTCCCGGCCGCCTCGCCCTCCCGGGCGGGCCCGTCCTTCTCCCGCTGCTTCCCGGCCACCGCTGACCACCCCGATCCCGTCGACTCGTTCGATCCTCCGGCAAGTCGAACGGGAACGCGAGGTCAGTGCCAGCGGCCCGTCACCGCGAACGTGGTCCCCGGGGCGTATGCGTTGACGTACATGGTCCGCCCGTCGGGGGAGAAGGTGACCCCGGCGAACTCCCCGAACTCCGGCGCGCCCGGCTGCCCGATGTCCTGGGCGTTGCGGGCCATCGGATAGACCTCCCCGCCCACCGTCACGCCGAAGACGTACTGCTCCCCGTCGCCGTCCTCGCACACCATCAGGCCGCCGTCCGGGGCCAGGCAGATGTTGTCGGGGGAGTCCCCGGGCAGCTGGACGTCGCTGGCCGGCCCGAAGAGCACGTCCAGCCGGAGCCGGGCGCGCACCGGGTCGTAGAACCACACCTGCCCGTGGTGGTCGGCGGCCGCGCCATCGCCGCGGCGGGCGAAGCTGGACACGAAGTGGACCCCGCCGTCGCCCCAGTAGCAGCCTTCCAGCTTCTGCGCGTGGGTGATCCCGCCCGGCCCGAAGTCCTGGAACCGGATCGCGGTCCCGGCCGCCGAGGGGTCGGGTACGGGGACCCACTCCACCGGGAACGCGGCCCCGGGCCGGTCCACGACCGCGAGGTCCGCCAGCCCCGGTACGCGCAGGGCCTCCAGGGCGCCGCCGGCCCGCAGGGAGCCGGGTCCGCCGAGGGGGCGGGCGGGCAGGAAGCGGTAGAACAGCCCGAAGGGCTCGACGAAGGCGTCCTCGGTCTCGTACACCACCCCGCGGCGGGGGTCCACGGCCACGGCCTCGTGCGCGAAGCGGCCCATCGCGGTGAGCGGGACAGGGCCGCAGCGGCGCGGGTCCGCAGGGTCCACCTCGAAGACGTAGCCGTGGTCCTTGGTGTAGCCGGAGGTGCCCGCGCGGTCCTCGGTCTCCTCGCAGCTCAGCCAGGTGTTCCAAGGGGTCCGGCCGCCCGCGCAGTTGACGGCCGTACCGGCGAGGGCGACCCGCTCTCCGGTGACCGCACCCGCCGGATCGAGCTCCAGGGCCGTGCAGCCGCCGAGGGCCTGGGGGTCGTAGGTGAGGCCGTCGACGGCGGGGACGCGCAAGGCGGCCGTGGTGCGGTTCTCGTGGTTGCGGACCAGCCGCACGCGGCCGCCGCCGGCGCCGAAGGCGGCCATGCCGTCGCAGTTGGCCGGGACGGCGCCCTCGCCGGAGCGCAGCGGGTCGCCCGCGCGGGAGAGCACCCGGTACGTGAATCCCGCGGGCAGATCGAGCAGCCCGCGGGGATCGGGCAGGAGCGGCCCGTACCCCCGGGTCGGCCGGGCGGCGCCGGCGCGCCCGGTGAAGAGGGCGCCGAGCGCCCCGCTGAAGGCGATCGTGCCGGCGGCGAGCAGGCTGCGTCGGGTCACGGACATGGGCAACTCCCCGTGGCGGAACTGGACATGTTCCCCCAGCTGCCGCCGGGGGTGCCCCCCCGGCCCGTGGTACCACGCGGCGGGCTCCGGCGGGGGCACGCCCCGCCGGAGCCGCGGGGTTCAGACGAGCTTGGCGCTCAGGGTGATCGTCGTGCCCGTCAGGGCCTGGCTGACCGGGCAGTTCTTCTTCGCGTCCTCGGCGGCGGCGGTGAAGGCGTCGCTGTCCAGGCCCGGAACCTCGCCCTCGGTGGTCAGGTGGATGCCGGTGATGCCCTGGCCGGGTACGAAGGTGACCGCGGCCGAGGTGGTCAGCTTGGCCGGCGGGTTGCCGGCTTTCGCCAGTACGTTCGAGAAGGCCATGTTGAAGCAGCTGGAGTGGGCGGCGGCGATCAGCTCTTCCGGGCTGGTCCGCCCGTTCGCCGCCTCGTCGGTGCGGGCGGGCCAGGAGACGGGGTAGCTGCCGAGGCCGGACGAGTCGAGGGTGACGACGCCCTTGCCCTTGAGCAGGTCGCCTTCCCAGACGGCGTGTGCGGTGCGTGTGGCGGCCATGGTGGATCCCTTCGCAGAAGCGGAAACAGCCGGGCCCCCGGAACGGCCCGGCGTGCCCAAACCTACTGGGAGACCAGGGGCTTCGCGTCGCGTGCCAGCGCGGTGAGCCGCGAGATGGCGCGGAAGTACTTCTTGCGGTAGCCGCCGTTCAGCATCTCGTCACTGAAGAGCCGGTCGAAGGGGACTCCGGAGGCCAGCACGGGCACCTCGCGGTCGTACAGGCGGTCGGCCAGTACCACCAGCCGCAGGGCCGTCGACTGGTCCGGCACCGGGCCGACGTCGGTCAGGCACACCGCGGATATCCCGTCGGTCAGCGCGCCGTAGCGGCTCGGGTGGACCCGGGCCAGGTGTTCCAGCAGGCCGGGGAAGTCGTCCAGGCTCGCGCCCTCGGTCGCGTACGCGGCCTTGGTGACCTGCTCGTCGGAGAACGGCGCCGGAGCCTCCGGCAGGCCGCGGTGGCGGTAGTCCTGGCCGTCGATCCGCAGCGGCCGGAAGTGCGCCGACAGCCCCTGGATCTCCCGCAGGAAGTCGGCGGCGGCGAAGCGGCCCTCGCCGAGCTTGCCGGGCAGCGTGTTGGAGGTGGCGGCCAGCGCCACACCCTGCTCGACGAGACGGCTGAGCAGCGAGGACACCAGGACGGTGTCGCCCGGGTCGTCCAGCTCGAACTCGTCGATGCACAGCAGCCGGTGCCCGCCCAGGGTCTGCACGGTCTGCTGGAAGCCCAGCGCGCCGACCAGGTTGGTCAGCTCCACGAAGGTGCCGAAGGCCTTGAGCGCGGGCTCGGCCGGGGTGGCGTGCCACAGGGAGGCGAGCAGGTGGGTCTTGCCGACGCCGTAGCCGCCGTCGAGGTAGACCCCGCGCGGGGCGGTGGGGGCTGTTTTCTTGCGGTCCCTGGCGAACCAGCGCCGCTTGCCCGCGCCGGTCGCGTGCGCGCCGCCCAGACCTGCCGCGAAGCCGCTGAGCACGGTGACGGCCTCGGCCTGGCTCGGCTGGGCCGGGTCCGGGTTGTACGTGTCGAAGCGCACCGAGTCGAACCGCGGCGGCGGCACCATCTCGGCCACCAGCCGTTCGGCGGGCACACGCGGCTCGCGGGCGCACAGCGCCTGGGGTCCCGCGTCGGCTATCGGGGGCCGACCGTACGGGGCACCGGAGGTGGAGAGTGATGTTGACACAGCACTCAACTCTACGGGGCGTGGCACACTGCACCGATGCGACGCCTGTTCCCTGTGACCGATCAGACACCAGCCTCGTCCCAGGCTCCGGCCGACCGGGAGTGGTCGCTGGACGAGCTCGCGGAGGCGTACGCGTACCCCGCTCTCGGCGAGGGCGCGCACTGGCTGCGGGCGAACATGGTCTCCACCCTGGACGGCGCGGCCCAGCACGACGGCCGCTCACAGCCCATTTCCGGCGAGACCGACATGCGGATCTTCGGCACCCTGCGGGGGCTGGCCGATGTGGTGGTCGTCGGCGCGGAAACGGTTCGCCAGGAGGGCTACCGCCCGGCCCGGGCGCGGGACGCCTTCGCCGCCCGCCGCGCGGCCGCCGGACAGGGCCCCGCACCCGCCATCGCGGTGGTCACCGCGAGCCTGGACCTGGACTTCACCCTGCCCCTGTTCGCCTCCCCGCTCGTGCCGACCCTCGTGGTCACCGGGGCCGCCGCGCCCGCGGACCGGGTGGCCGCGGCCCGCGCGGCGGGCGCCGAGGTCGTGGTGGCGGGCGACGGGGCGGCCGTGGACCCGGGCCGCGCGGTACGGGAGCTCTCCGGGCGGGGGCTGCGCCGCCAGCTCACCGAGGGCGGGCCCCGGCTGCTGGGCCAGTTCGTGGCCGCCGACGCGCTGGACGAGCTGTGCCTGACGATCTCCCCGATGCTCACGGCGGGGGCTGCCCAGCGGATCGCCGGCGGCCCCACCGTCACGGTTCCGCACCGGCTCGCGCCCGCGAGCGTACTGGAAGAGGCCGGGTTCCTCTTCACGAGCTACCGTCGGATCTGACAAGGGGCGGAATTTGTCGTTCCGCTTAGCTTTCGCTGGGCACATATACCTGCGCAGGCCCCGTGCGACAGCGGGGCAGGATGGTTTCCGCAGGGGCCGGCCAGCCGGCCTCGGCCCATGAAGGAGAGGGCGTCCGTGTTCACGAGCGTATTGATGATCGAGCAGCCGCTGACCACGGTGGACGTGGACTTCGTCACCACCCTGCACGGCGACGACCAGGTCTCCTTCGTCGTCCTCATGCAACCCCGGGGCGACCAGGACCGACTGCTGCGCGCCATCGACGACGTAGCGCTCGGTGAGCTCCCCGAGGCCATCCGTGAGGGTGACGTGCCCGAGGGGGAGGCCGCCCTCGGCCCCGCGGCGCAGGCCCTCGCGCACTCCCTGAACGCCCTGCGCCAGAAGGGCGCCAGCGCCACCGGGCAGATCATCGAGGAGCACCCGCTCGACAAACTGAAGGCCGTGGTGGAGGAAAACGGGGCCGACGAGGTGATCGTCCTGACCGCCCCCCATTTCGTGGAGGAGTTCTTCCACCGGGACTGGGCCTCCCGGGCCCGTCACAAGGTCGGCGTTCCGGTGCTCAAGCTCTTCGCCCACAACGAATAGGCTTGGGCGCACCAGAGCCCAACGCACCGCACTCGATCCTGGAGCGACCTGAATGAAGCCCGGCCTGCCGACCGCCATGGAACGGCCCCACTTCATCGGCATCGGCGGCGCCGGCATGTCCGGCATCGCGAAGATCCTGGCCCAGCGCGGCGCGCAGGTGGCCGGCAGCGACTCCCGTGGGGACTCCGAGACCGCCGAGGCCCTGCGCGCCCACGGCGCCACGGTCCACGGGGGTCACGCCGCCGGAAACCTCGCCGCCGACTCCACCTGCGTGGTCGTCTCCAGCGCCATCCGCGCCGACAACCCGGAGCTGGCGCGCGCCGCCGAGCTCGGCATCCCCGTGGTGCACCGCTCCGACGCCCTCGCCGCGCTGATGGACGGGCTGCGCCCGATCGCCGTCGCAGGCACCCACGGCAAGACCACCACCACCTCGATGCTGGCGGTGTCCCTGTCGGCCCTGGGCCTGGACCCCTCGTACGCCATCGGCGGCGACCTGGACGCCCCCGGCTCCAACGCCCACCACGGCGAGGGCGACATCTTCGTGGCCGAGGCGGACGAGAGCGACCGCACCTTCCACAAGTACACCCCGCAGGTCGCGATCATCCTCAACGCGGAGCTCGACCACCACGCGAACTACGCGTCGATCGAGGAGATCTACGAGTCCTTCGAGACCTTCGTCTCCAAGGTCGTGCCCGGCGGCACGCTCGTCGTCGCCCACGGCCAGGAGGGCGCGGCCGAGATCGCCCGCCGCGTTGCCGGCCGCGAGGGCCTGAACGTCGTCACGTACGGCGAGGACCCCGAGGCGGACGTCCGGATCACGAAGATCACCCCGCGCGGGCTGACCAGCGAGGTCACCGTCGTCCTGGACGGCCGGATGCTCACCTTCACCGTCTCCGTGCCCGGCCGCCACTACGCGCACAACGCCGTCGCGGCGCTCGCCGCCGGTGTCGCCCTCGGCATCCCGGCGCACAACCTGGCCTCCGCCCTCGGCAAGTACACCGGGGTCAAGCGCCGCCTCCAGCTCAAGGGCGAGACCGCCGGCGTCCAGGTCATCGACTCCTACGCGCACCACCCCACGGAGATGACCGCCGACCTGGAGGCCATCCGCGGCGCCGCCGGGGACTCCCGGATCCTGGTCGTCTTCCAGCCCCACCTCTTCTCCCGCACCCAGGAGCTGGGCAAGGAGATGGGCCAGGCCCTGGCCCTGGCCGACGCCTCCGTGGTCCTCGACATCTACCCGGCCCGCGAGGACCCGATCCCCGGCGTCACCAGCGAGCTGATCATCGCCGCCGCCCGCGCCGCGGGCGCCGACGTCACCGCCGAGCACTCCAAGGAGGCCGTCGCCGACGTCATCGCGGGAATGGCCAAGCCCGGCGATCTCGTTCTCACCATGGGCGCGGGCGACGTCACGGATCTGGGGCCTCAGATCCTCGCCCGTCTGTCGAACTGAGGGAGCGGGAACGTCATGGCGTACGAGGTCGAGAAGACGGACGAGCAGTGGCAGGCGGAGCTGACCCCGTCCGAGTACCAGGTGCTGCGCCTCGCGGGCACCGAGCCGGCCTTCCGCGGTGAGTACACCGACACCAAGACGGAAGGCGTCTACTCCTGCCGCGGCTGCGGCGCGGAGCTGTTCCGCTCCTCGGAGAAGTTCGAGTCGCACTGCGGCTGGCCGTCCTTCTTCGATCCGAAGGACACCGACGCGGTCGAGCTGATCGCCGACACCTCGCACGGCATGGTCCGCACCGAGGTCCGCTGCGCGAAGTGCGGCTCCCACCTGGGCCATGTCTTCGAGGGCGAGGGCTACCCGACGCCCACGGACCAGCGGTACTGCATCAACTCCATCTCCCTGCGGCTCACCCCCACGGAGGGCTGAGACCCTCCGGGCCCCGGCGGGCGGCCCAGAGAGGCCGCCCGCCACCGCGGGACCGCCGGGCCGGCACCGCGGTCACCCGGCCCGGGACGGGGCAACCACCAGGTCGGGCGTGATGGCACGCACCGACCCGGCGCCCGCCAGGGCCATGGATTCGGCGAGGCCCGCCCGGTAGGACTCGAAGAGCGAACGGACTCCTTCCGAGCCGCCGGCGGCCAGGGCCCACAGCACCGGCCGCCCCACCAGCACGGCCCGCGCGCCGAGAGCGAGCGCGGTCAGTACGTCCGTGCCGGTGTGGATCCCGCCGTCGACCAGGACCGGGACGCGGGCGCCCACCGCACCGACCACCTCGGGCAGGGCGGCGGCCGTGGACACGGAGCGGTCCAGCTGGCGACCGCCGTGGTTGGAGACGATCACGCCCGCCGCTCCGGCGTCGACGCACGCGATGGCGTCGTCCGGCCGCAGAACGCCCTTGACCAGCACGGGGAGACCGGACTCCCGGGCGAGCAGGGCGATGGTCTCCGGGCCGATCGAGGGGTCCTGTTCCCAGGCGCTGCTGCGGGTGTCGACGCCCACGTCCCGGCTGAGCCGGTCCTGCGCGGACAGCGGGAGCGGCCGCCGGACGCGGGGTTTGGCGGCCACGTAGGGTGCGTCGACGGTCAGCACCAGGGCCCGGGCGCCCGCCGCAGCTGCCCGTCCGACCTGCTTGCGGGTCAGCTCTCCGTCGCGCAATGCGTACACCTGGAACCACCACGGTCCGGCCGCGGCCGCCACGTCCTCCACCTCGCGCGTGGCGCGGGACGACAGGACCAGGAGCGAACCGGCCCCGGCCACGCCCCGGGCGGTCGCCACCTCCCCCTCCGGGTCCGCCATGGAGTGGAAGGCGGTGGGGGCGGCCAGCACCGGCGAGGCCAGCTCCGTGCCGAGTATCCCGACCGACGTGTCCAGCTCGGAGACGTCGCGCAGTACGCGCGGCTTCAGCCGGTATTCCTGCCAGGCCCGATGGGCCTCGTCGCGGCTGATCTCCTCGCCGGAACCCGCCGCATAGAAGTCGTAGGCGGCGGAATCCAGCCGGTCGCGTGCCGCTTCCTCGAGCTCCGGAACGCCGGGAGTTGTCCGGTTGATCACGTGGTGCGTCTCCTTGTCCTTCGGATCGGCCGGCCGAAGCGGACCGGGGCCGGTTCGACAGATTGTTCACCTCGCGAGGGCCCTCATGCCCGGACCGTCCGAAATTCCTGACCGGCCCCCACGTCCGGGCCACCGGCCCGGCGCGCGGGCTCACCTCCGCACCGACCGGAGGTGGTCCTCCAGGGTCCTGCCCGGGCTCCAGCCCCGGGACCGGGCCCTGCTCGTGTCCAGGACCACCGAGTGGGCGAGCTGGTCCACCGCGTAGCGGCTCAGCGCCGGTTCAGCGCCGGCGCCCGCGCTCGCCAGGGCCTCCGCGACCCGGGCCGCCGTACGGGCCACCCCCAGCGGCAGGTGCCGGATCCGTGCACGCACGCCGTGGGCCCGCAGGACCTCCCGTACGGCCTCGTCGCGGCCGTACGGCTCGGCGTCCGCCACGTTGTAGGCGCCCGGGGGCCAGAGCGCCGCCGCCAGACAGGCGTCGGCGAGGTTCTCCACCGCCGTCAGGCTCAGCCGGACGTCCGGCCCCGGCAGCAGCAGGGTCCCGGCCCGGACCCGCGACAGCAGCCGGGGCAGCAACTGCGTGTCCCCGGGCCCGTAGACGGCCCGCGGCCGCAGCACCACCGCGCCCGCGGCCAGCGCCAGGGCCTCGCCCGCCGCCTTGGTCCGCCCGTACGCGTTGAGCTGCCCGCCGCGCGGATGGTCCTCGGCCACCAGGCTCCGGCCGAGGCGCGGGTCGTAGACGCTGGCACTGCTCACCCAGACCACCGGACGCCCGCCCGCCGCCCGGAGCAGCCGCTCCGTACCGTCCACGTTGACCGCGCGCATCGCCGCCTCGGCCCGCGAGCCGGGCGCCGGATCACCCACCGCCGCCGCGCAGTGCACCACGACGTCCACACCCGAGAGGTCGGGTGCGCCCGACGCGGCGTCCCAGAAGCGGTGTTCGCCCACCGGGCCCGGTCTGCGGCCCAGGCACACCACCTGCGCCCCGTCCGCCGCGGCCGCGCGCGCGACGTGCCCGCCGCAGAAGCCACTGGCACCCGTGACCGCGATCACGATCCCGCCCGTACGGTCAGCGAACGCCAGCCCGGCAGCGCCGCCCGCCGGTCCACCCGGGCCCGGGTCACCACCGGCCGGTACGGGGCCAGCGCCCCGAGCACATCGGCCAGCTGTACGCGGGCCAGCCGGGCTCCGGGACAGGCGTGCGGTCCGGCACCGAACACCAGCCGGGCGGTACCCGGACCGGTCGGCCGCAGGGCGTCCGGATCACGCCGGTGCGCCTGGGCGGCGTGCCGGGCCACCAGCAGGAGCCGGTCGCCGCCGCGCACCGGGCAGCCCCCGACCGTCCCGTCCGCCGCGGCCACCCGGGGCAGCAGCGGCGAGGCCGCGGTCACCCGCAGCAACTCGTCGGCCAGTACCGGGCGCAGCGCCTCGTCGGCGGCCTGGACCCACAGGTCCGCGTCGGCACACCAGGCCACGGCCCGGGGGAGCGCGGCGACGGTGGTGTTGACGGCCGCGACCGCCACCATCGCCGACAGGGCGTCGTCATCCGGGCCGAGCAGCTCTCGCAGCCGCTCCGCGCAGCGCGCCGCCCGGGCCTCGGCGCCCGGCCGGCGCGGACCCGGCAGGTGACTGCGCACGGAGGCGGCCGCGGCCTCGCCGGCCGCCTCCGCCAGCACCCGCGGATCGGCGCCGGAACCCAGCAGGGCGCACACCACCGACCCGGCCAGCTCCTGCGCCAACCCGACGAGGTCCACCTCGGCGCCGTGAGCGAGCGGCGCGAGACGGCGTGCGAGCAACGGCCGCCACACCGACCGCAGTTCCTCCACCCCGTCCGCCCCGAGTCCGCCCGCGAGCCCGCGCCGCCCCGTCCGGTGCCCTGCGCCCTCCTGGTCGAACAGCACGCCCGTGCCGCCCCGCAGCGCCGAGCGCGCCGCACCGCCCGTCGTCCCCGCCGCCGTACGGTCGAGCGGGAGCCGGGTCAGCGCCTGGCGGTAGGCGTCCGCGTCGTGCACCAGCAAGGCCCGGCCGAGCCGGCGCACGGGCCGCCCGCGCGTGGCGGCGAGCAGGGCGAACAGCAGCGGATGCGCACCGAGATAGACCCGCCGGTCGCGCCTGCGGGCCCGCGCCTGGCCCCTCATGCCGATCCCCCCAGGCGGCGGGCCGCCAGCGCGGCCGTCGCCGCCCGGTCCGGTTTGCGCGAGCGCCCCGACAGCGGGATCCGGGCGAACAGCAGCGCGTCGGGACGGGAGGTGCCCATCCGCCGCAGCGGGCCCGACAGCGCGGCGCGCAGGGCGGGTTCACGTACGCCCCGCCCCGGTTGTACGACGGCGACGAGCCGTTCGTCGCCCTCGCCCGCCGGGATGCCGACGAGGAGGGCCAGCTCCACCCCCGGTACGTGCAGGGCGGGTTCGTACAGCCCCGGGTAGATGTTCTCCGCCCGGCGCAGCACCATGTCCTTGGCCCTGCCTTCGAGGACGATCCGGCCCGCACCGTCCAGCCGTGCCCGGTCGCCCGTACGGACCCACGGGTCGGGCTCCTCGCCCAGGTAGCGGTGGCGTGCCGCGGCCCCGGACAGCAGCAGCTGCCCGTCCGCGTCGGGCTTCGCCGTGACGCCGGGCAGCGGGGCGCCGACCAGGTCGCCCGGCCCGTCGAAGGCGGACTTCTCCCGCGCTTCGACCGCGGCGGCCGGGAACAGCTCGGTGAGCGCGTACACCCCCCACGCCTGCGCCGCGCCCGCCGCCCGCACCCGTTCCAGCAACCCGGCCCCGGCCGGGGCCGAGCCCGTCCAGACCCGGCCCTGGAAGCGGGCGCCCGCGCCCAGCGCGTCCCGCAGCGCGGGCGGGGTCAGGTAGGTGTCCCGGGGGCCCAGCCGGTGCAGCTGGCGGGCCAGTACCCGGGGGTCGCGGGCCGGCAGGGCTACGGGGGCGCCGCGGGTGAGGGAGGGGACGAGGACGAAGAAGGTGCCGCCGAGCACGGGCCGGTCCGGGGCCGCGTCGAACAGGGCGCAGACCGTGTCCATCCCGGCGGCCAGGCTCGACCGGGTGTGGACCACGGCGCGCGGCCGGGAGGTGGTCCCCGAAGTGAACACGATCACCGCGTCGCCGTCGTGGTCCCCGTACGGGGGCACGCCGGCCCGGGGCGCCGCCAGGTCCAGCGCGGGCGCGCAGCCCGGCAGCCGGCGCCCGACGGTGGCCACCGGGCCCAGCTCGGCCAGGTCCGGCAGCGCGAGATGCGCCCGGCGGGCCAGCGGCCGGGCCCAGCCCGCCACCGCCTGCGCGGCAGCGTCGGCCAGCACCAGCGAGGGCCGGGCCAGGGCGAGCCGCGCACGCAGCACGTCGGGCCCCGCTCCCGGGTCGAGCACGGCCCCGCGCAGCCCGAGCCGCCACAGGGCGAGCAGTACGGCAAGGGCCCGCGGGCCGGGCCGTACGGCGACGCCCACGGTGTCCCCGGCGCGCAGTCCGCGGGCGTGCAGGGCTGCGGCGAACGCGTCGGACAGCTCGGCGAGTTCACCGCGGGTGGCCCGGACCCGGGGCGTGCCGGTACGGGAGGAGGTGAGGACGGCGGGCCGCTCGGGGCGGCTGCGCAGCGCGTGGTCGAGACGGTCGAGCATCAGCGGGGGTCCGATCCGAGGCTGCCGCTGCCCTGGTCGAGGTACCAGCGGGCGGTGCCCGCGATCCCGTAGGCCCGGAGGCGTCGCGTGGAGTTCTCCACGACCATCCGCCGGCAGTGGACGATCCGGTCGGTGTGGCGGCGTACGGCGTTGAGGAAGAGCCGGTCGGTCGGTGAGGGACGCCTGGGCATGCCGCCGACCGCCAGGTACAGCTCGGCGGTGATCGCCATGTTGTTCCCGGCGTGCATGCGGTACGGGGCCCTGAAGCCGTTCCTGCGGGAGTGCTGGGGTCGCAGCCGCCCGAAGAGCGCGGCGAGCGCCACCAGCAGGCCGAAACCGGCCCGGCCCAGCGGGCCGTGCTCGTCGCGCCGGGCGGTGATCCGCCCGCACACCAGCCCGGGGCTCTGTGTGAGGGCGGCCCGCGCGGCGCGCGTCCAGCCCGGACGGGGCAGGCAGTCGGCGTCCGTGCGGGCGAGCAGGGCCGCGCCCCGCCCGATCGCGTACCGGAAACCGGTGTCCACGGCGGAGCCGACGCCCTTCTCGGGCTCCTCGATCACCTCGACCGGGAACGGCGCGCCCGCCGCGAACTCCCGGGCGATGGCACCCGTCCGGTCCGCCGAGGCATTGTCGACGACCAGCAGGGTGAAGTCCCGGTCCCGCTGCGCGGCAAGGGCCCGCAGCGTCTGCGCGAGGCGGGCCTCCTCCTCGTGCGCGGGCACGACCACCCACATCGCGCGGTTCACGACTTCTCCCAGACCATCGTCATGATGCTGATCCCGCCGCCGAGGCCGACGAACAGCACCCTTTCTCCCGGCTCCAGTTCGCCGAACACCCGGTCCAGCTGCACCCCGATGCTCGCGCTCGCGATGTTGCCGAGCTCGGGCACGGTCACCACCAGCTTCCCGGCGGGCACCCCGGTCAGCTCCGCGAACCGCTCCAGGTAGGGAACCGTCACCTGGTGCACCAGCACCCTGGCGAAGCCGTCCCAGTCCATCCCCGTCCGGTGCAGCGTCCGGTCGATGACGGCGGTGCCCACCTTCTCGAAGACACCGCGCAGTTCGTGCCCGTCGCCGCGGAAGTAGGTGTACGCGTCCCCGCGCGGGTGCCGTGAACCGCCGCCCGGGATGCCCCCGACCTCCCAGTGCTCGGAGTGGGTCTCGGTGTCCACGTCGAGGATCCCGCCCCGCTCCACGGCCTCCACGACCACCGCCGCCCCCGCGTCGCCGAAGGTGTAGCCGGCGAAGCCGCTGCGGAACTCGGCGAAGTCGGCGGGATCCTTGCGCACCGCCCGGCTCGGGGTCTCACCGGTGACCACCAGGGCGCGCCGGGCCCGCCCGGCCAGCACCATCGACCGGGCGAGGTCGACCCCGTTCACGAAGCTGTTGCAGGCGTTGGTGACGTCGACCGCGTGCGCCCGCGATCCCAGCTCCGCCTGCACGATGTGCGCGGTGGCGGGCTCCACCATGTCGCGCGAGGCGGAGGCGAAGACCAGCAGGTCGATGTCGAGCGGGCACAGGCCGGCCGCGTCCAGGGCCCGGCGCGCGGCGCCCACGGCGAGCGTGGAGGCGTACACGCCCTCGCCCGCGACGCGGCGGGAGACGATCCCGGTGGCCTGCGTCAGCAGCGTCGGCGGCAGGGTGAGGCCGCTGCGGCGGGCCACCTCCCGCTGGAGGGAGTCCGAGGACAGGACCTCCTCGGGCAGCAGGCTGCCGACGGCGGTTATCCCGGCGCGCGGCCCTTGGTCACTTGGCTGAAAGGACATGCCCACACGATGACAAGCCGCCATCTCCCGGACCTGAGTACGGATGCTCAGATCGGTGCACAGGCCGGATGAGTACCCCGGTCAGCGGTCCGGCCCCGAAGTGGAGTGACTCCAGGGGCTGTTGCCGGACGCACGGTTCCCCTACCGTCTTCGCCAGCCGCGCGGCCCGTCCGGGAGCGACCCTTCCGTTCTCCGGCTGTACGGCCAGGTGTCAGACAAGGATCTCCGTCCGGTACCCCTGGGCCGCTGTCCTTGGGGCGCCCCTCGACTCACCCCTCACCCCCAGAGGTCGTCACGCCATGGCAGAACTCAATCGCCGCAGGTTCCTGCAGATCGCCGGCGGCACCGCCGCCGCCGCGATGCTGAACGAGAGCATCGCGCGGGCCGCGGCCATCCCCGCCCAGGGAAGCACCGGCACGATCCAGGACATCGAGCACATCGTCGTCCTCATGCAGGAGAACCGGTCCTTCGACCAGTACTTCGGCACGATGAAGGGCGTACGGGGCTTCGGCGACCCGCGGCCGGTCCTCCAGGACAACGGCAAGTCCGTCTTCCACCAGTCCAACGGGACGAAGGACATCCTCCCCTTCCACCCGCAGGTCGACGACCTGGGGATGCAGTTCGTCGAGGGCCTCAACCACGACTGGGCCGGCGGCCACCAGGCGTACAACAACGGCAAGTACGACAAATGGGTGCCGGCCAAGACGACCACCACCATGTCGTACATGACCCGGAACGACATCCCGTTCCACTACGCCCTCGCCGACGCCTTCACCGTGTGCGACGCCTACCACTGCTCGTTCATCGGGGCCACCGACCCGAACCGCTACTACATGTGGTCCGGCTACACGGGCAACGACGGCGTGGGCGGCGGACCGGTCCTCGGCAACCAGGAGGCCGGGTACGGCTGGAAGACCTACCCCGAGCGCCTGGAGTCGGCCGGCGTCTCGTGGAAGGTCTACCAGGACATCGGCGACGGCCTGAACGCGGCCGGCTCGTGGGGCTGGATCAGCGACGCCTTCCGCGGCAACTACGGCGACAACTCGCTGCTGTACTTCAACAGCTACCGGGGCGCCCAGCCCGGCAGCGCCCTGTACGAGAAGGCCCGTACGGGCACCAACGTCAAGGCGGGCGACGGCTACTTCGACCGGCTGCGCGCCGACGTGGCGAACGGCACCCTGCCCCAGGTCTCCTGGATCGCCGCCCCCGAGGCCTTCAGCGAGCACCCGAACTGGCCGGTGAACTTCGGTGCCTGGTACATCTCGCAGGTCCTGGACGCGCTGACCGCGAACCCGGCGGTATGGGCGAAGACCGCGCTGTTCATCACCTACGACGAGAACGACGGTTTCTTCGACCACGTGGTCCCGCCGTACCCGCCGGCCTCCTCGGCCTGGGGCCTGTCCACGGCGGACGTCTCCAAGGACCTGTACGCCGGGGGCGGCGGCTACGCGGCCGGGCCCTACGGTCTCGGCCCGCGCGTTCCGATGATCGTGGTCTCCCCGTGGAGCAAGGGCGGCTACGTCTGCTCCGAGACCTTCGACCACACCTCGGTGATCCGCTTCATGGAGAAGCGCTTCGGCGTGCAGGAGCCCAACATCTCACCGTGGCGCCGCGCGGTCTGCGGAGACCTGACCTCGGCCTTCGACTTCAGCCAGGCGGACGCGACCCCCGCGGCCCTGCCCTCCACCGCGGGCTACATCCCGCCGGACCACAACGCCCACCCGTCCTACCACCCGGTGCCGCCGGCCACGGGCACCCTGCCCAAGCAGGAGGCCGGCTCCAAGCCGGCCCGCGCCCTGGGCTACAGCCCGTACGTGGACGGCAAGGCCACCTTCTCCACGGGCAAGTTCACCCTGACCTTCGCCGGCGGTCCCGCCCTCGGCGCCCACTTCCACAGCACCTCGGGCAACCGTACGGACGGCCCCTGGCCCTACACGGTCGAGGCGGGCAAGACCCTCTCGGACACCTGGAGCACCAGCAGCTCCACCGGCAACCAGATCAACCTCACCGTGTGGGGCCCGAACGGCTTCCTGCGCACCTGGAAGGGCCCGGCGAAGAAGGCCGGCCCCGAGGTCACGGCCCGGCACGTGGACGCCACCGGCAACCTGGCCCTCACCCTGACCAACCCCGGCGCGGCCGCGGTCAACCTGACGGTGACCAACGCCTACGGCGGCGCGGCCCAGACCTTCAGGGTCAACCCCGGCGCCACGGTCCCCCACACGGTGGATCTGCGCACGACGGGCCGCTGGTACGACGTCAAGGTCGTCTCCGACGCGGACGCCACTTTCCTGCGCCGGTTCGCCGGCCACGTGGAGACGGGCGCCCCGGGCATATCGGACCCGGCGATCAGGACCGTCTGACCTGGTCCTCCGGTGCGCGCAGCAGCCGCCGTTCCAGGACCGGGAGGTCCTTGGGGCGGTGACTGCGGGCGTGCCGGAGCAGCAGGTCGCGGGCGGTGTCCGCGACCCGGCGCCGCTTCGGGTGGCGGGTGGTGAACTCCTCGCTCGCGAAGAACCGCACTGCGCCCTCCAGCCCGGCCCGGTCCGTCTCCCGCACGGCCCACGCCAGTTCCCCGGTGGGCGTCCCGGCCAGCAGCCGCCACGGACCCCTTTCGGCGAGCAGCCACGCCGCGTCCCGGGGTTCCTTCCGTACGGCGCCCAGCCAGCTGAACACCACGCCGAGCGGCACCTCGCGCGGCAGGCGCGGCTCCTCCTGGCCCGCGGCGAGGGCTTCGGCGTACGCCCGCAGCCCCTCGGGCGCCGCGGCCGCCCACCGGGCCCGGTGCCGGGCCGGGATCCCGTCGGGGGAAAGCGGGTCGAGCAGCCGGATCCACTCGGGGGTGATGAGCATCCGCCCCGAGTCCTCCCGGCACATGCACGCGAACTCGTCGGCGCCGTCATCGCGGTGGGGCGGCTGCAGGGCCCGGACCTCGGCGGCCTCCGCCGGGTCGCCGATCTCGTACGACCGGGGATGGTGCGGGTGCACGGCGCCGTCGGCCCGCGAGAACGAACCACCCATGATCAGCGGCCCTGTGCGCGATGTCGGTTCCACGGGGTGATCGTAGGCCGGGCGGGCACACGAAAAGCCCGTGGGGAGTACGAGGAAAACCTCGTACCCCCCACGGGATCAACAGGGTGAGTGACGGGACTTGAACCCGCGGCCACCTGGACCACAACCAGGTGCTCTACCAACTGAGCTACACCCACCACGAAGGGCGGCGGACCGCCCGTTCGATGTGCAAGCACAGCATAGCCGATCAGAGGGGTGGTCCCGCGACGCGTTATCCGGCGGACCGGCTGCCGGCCAGGGTGGCGGCGAGCCGGCCGGTGATGCCGCCCGTGCGGCGGGTGGCGTGCGCGACGGCGGCCGCGGCGAAGGCCCGGACGATCGGGTGCGGCCTCGTCCCGTCCCCGTGCAGCTCCGGCTGGAAGAGGGTGGCGAGGAAGAAGGGGTGGCCGGGCAGCTCGGCGATGCGCACCTGCCCGTCCTCGTCGTGGCCCGAGAGCCGCAGCCCGTGCGCGGCGAGCGCCGGCAGGTGGCGGGGCGAGGGTCCGTAATTGCAGTGGTAGCGCTCCATCGACCGCTCCGCGCCCAGCGCGGCCTCGGCGAGCGAGTCCGGCTCGGCCCGCACGAGGCCCTCGTGCCCGACGAGCGAGCAGGCCAGCGGTGTGATCACCGGGTCCGCGGCCCCGGGGTCGTTCTCGGCGTGCGCGGCCCCGTCGAGCCCGCAGACCGTACGGGCGTATTCCAGCAGGGCGTGCTGGAAGCCGCCGCAGGTGCCGAGGAAGGGGACGCCCTCCTCCCGGGCCACCCGGATCGCGGCCAGCACCCCGGCCTCGCTGACGTAGGGGCTGCCGGGCAGCACCCATACCGCGTCGAAACGGGCCAGGGTCCCGGCGGCGGCCTCGGCCCCGGCGTCGCCGGTGGGGATCCAGCAGGCGTCGAGGACGAGCCCGTCCCGGGAGGCGAGGGCGTCGAGGAGGAGCGGGATGCGCGTGTGGGACTTCACATGCGCGGAGCGGTCGCCGATGAGGGCGATCCGCGCGATCGGTGCGGTGGTCATGCCGTCATCCTGATCCCCGGACCCCCTTCAGCGCCAACGATTGTTCCTGCTGGATCGATAAGCAATCCTGATGGGACCCTGGCCTTATGGACCCGCACCTGCTCCGCACCTTCGTCGCCGTGGCCCGCCTCGCCTCCTTCTCCGCCGCCGCCCGCGAGCTCGGCTACACCCAGTCGGCCGTGTCCCAGCACATCGCCGCGCTGGAGGGAGACCTGCGCACCGAGCTGCTCACCCGCCGGCCCGTGGCACCCACCCCGGCCGGGGCGCGGCTGCTGGAACACGCCGGACCACTGCTGTTGAGGCTCGACGCCGCCAGGGCCGACGTCCTGCGGCTGGCCGCCGCGCCGCCCGAGCGGATCACCCTCGCGGTGTCCCCGCTCGCCGTCGGCCCCCGGCTGCTCGCGGCCCTGCCCGCCACCGGGGTCACCCTGCGGGTGCTGCCCCCGGCCGAGGTGCCCGCCGCCATCGCCACCGGGGGCTGTGACCTCGGGCTCGTCGACGGCCCGGCTGCGCCCAGCGATCCGCTGCGGCTGCCCGACGTGGCCCCGCTCACCGTGACGGGCGTCGGCGAGGAGGAACTGGCCGTCCTGCTGCCCGCCGGGCACCCCTTCACGGGGCGGGTCGGCGTCCGCCTGGACGACCTGGCCGACGCGCGCTGGCTCGACGCCCCCGGGGTCGGCCTGCCGCTGACCGCCGCCCGCGCCGGCGCCCGCTACGAGGGCACTGACGTGCTCGCCCTGTGCGCCCTCTCCGCCGCCGGGCACGGCCTGGTGCTGCTGCCGCGCCGGGTGGCCGAAGCCGCCGCGGAGGGGGTCGCCGTACCGCTGTCCGCACCCCGCCTGGTGCACCGTACGGAACTGCTCTCGCCCGGCGCCCCCACCGGCGCGGCCGCTGCGCTCGCCGCGCGGCTCACGGCAGGATCACCCGTATGACCGATGACACGGGCCACCCCGTTGGCCCCGCCCCCTCCACCGCTGCCGGCCCCGCCCCCTTCACCGCCGACGACTACGCCGCCCGGATGGCCGCGGCCGCCGAGACCGCCGCCGACGCGGGCCTCGCCGGACTGCTGATCGCCCCCGGTCCCGACCTCACGCACCTCACCGGCTACCGTCCCACCGCCGAGACCGAGCGGCTCACCCTGCTCGTGCTGGCCGCCGGACAGGAACCGGTGCTCGTCGTACCCGCCCTGGAGGCCCCCGACGCGGCCAAGGCCCCCGGCGCCGCCGCCCTGACCCTTCGGGACTGGGCCGACGGGAAGAACCCGTACACCGTGACCGCACCGCTGCTGGACGCGGTCGGGCGCTTCGGGGTGAGCGACAACACCTGGGCGCTGCATCTCCTGGGACTGCAACGGGAGTTGCCCACCACCTCCTACGTCCCACTCACCGACACCCTGCCCATGCTGCGCGCCGTGAAGGACGAACGGGAACTGGAATGCCTCGCGGCGGCGGGCGCGGCCGCGGACGCCGCCTACGCGCAGATCCTCCATCTCCCGTTCGCCGGGCGGCGGGAGACCGAGATCGCCGCCGAACTGGCCGCCCTGCTGCGCGTGCACGGCCATTCCCAGGTCGACTTCACCGTCGTCGGCTCCGGCCCCAACGGGGCCAACCCGCACCACGAGGCGGGCGAACGGGTCATCCAGCACGGCGACATGGTGGTCCTCGACTTCGGCGGGCTGCGCTACGGCTACGGCTCCGACATCTCCCGCACCGTGCACGTGGGCGAACCGAGCGCCGAGGAGCAGCGCGTCCACGACATCGTCCGCGAGGCCCAGCAGGCGGGGGTGGCGGCGGTACGGCCCGGGGTCACCTGTCAGGAGGTCGACCGCGCGGCCCGTGCCGTGATCACCGAGTTCGGCTACGGCGACCGCTTCATCCACCGCACCGGCCACGGCATCGGCGTCACCACCCACGAGCCGCCCTACATGGTCGAGGGCGAGGAACAGCCCCTCGTCCCCGGCATGTGCTTCTCCGTGGAGCCGGGCATCTACCTGCCCGGCCGGTTCGGCGTCCGCATCGAGGACATCGTGACCGTCACCGAGGACGGCGCACGGCGCTTCAACAACGCGCCGCGCGAGCTGGCGGTCGTCGAGTAGCGGCGGAGGGCTAGGGGCCGAGCACGACCGCCGACTCGCCCGGCAGGTGGATCCGCCCGTCCGGGCCCGGGTGTTCGAGCGGCTCCCAGGCGGCCAGCACCCGCACCCCGTTGCGCCCGAGCGCGATCGTGGCCGGCTCCGGGGAGAGGTTCACGGCCACCCGTACGTCGCCGCGCCGGAAGGTGAGCCAGCGGCGCTCCTCGTCGTGGGCGACCCGGACCGCCGCCAGGTCCGGGTCGCGCAGGTCCGGATGGGTGCGGCGCAGTATGACGAGGGTGCGGTACCACGCCAGCAGGCGGGCGTGCCCGGCCTGCTCGGGCTCGGCCCAGTCCAGGCAGGAGCGGTCCCGGGTGGCCGGGTCCTGCGGGTCGGGGATCTCTTCGGCCTTCCAGCCGTGCGCCGCGAACTCCCGGCGCCGGCCGGTCCGTACCGCCTCGGCCAGCTCCGGATCGGGGTGGTCGGTGAAGTACTGCCACGGGGTGCCCGCGCCCCACTCCTCGCCCATGAACAGCATCGGCACGAACGGACCGGTCAGCGCCACCGTCGCGGCGCACGCCAGCAGCCCGGGGGAGAGGGAGGCGGCGAGCCGGTCGCCGAGCGCCCGGTTGCCGATCTGGTCGTGGGTCTGGGTGTAGCCGAGGAAGCGGTGGGCCGGGGTCAGGCGCCGCTCCACCGGCCGGCCGTGGGTGCGGCCGCGGAAGGAGGACCAGGTCCCGTCGTGGAAGAAGACCCGGGTCAGGGTCTTGGCGAGGGCGGACAGCGGGGCCTCGGCGAAATCCGCGTAGTACGCCTGGGACTCGCCGGTCAGGGCGCAGTGCAGGGCGTGGTGGAAGTCGTCGTTCCACTGGGCGTGCAGGCCCAGGCCCCCGTCCGCGCGCGGGGCCGTGGTGCGCGGGTCGCACCGGTCGGACTCGGCGATCAGGAACAGCGGCCGGCCCGTCTCGGCCGCCAGCTCGTCCACGGCCGCGGAAAGTTCCTCCAGGAAGGTCAGGGCCCGCCCGTCCGCCAGCGCGTGCACGGCGTCCAGCCGCAGCCCGTCGATGCCGTAGTCGCGCAGCCAGGCCAGCGCGCTGCCCAGGAGGTAGGCGCGCACCTCGTCGGAGCCGGGCGCGTCCAGGTTCACCGCCGCGCCCCACGGGGTGTGGTGCGTGTCGGTGAAGTACGGGCCGTAGGCGGGCAGGTGGTTGCCGGAGGGGCCGAGGTGGTTGTGGACCACGTCCAGCACCACCCCCAGTCCGGCGGCGTGCGCGGCCGCCGTGAAGCGGGCCAGCCCGGCCGGGCCGCCGTACGGCTCGTGCACCGCCCAGGGGGCGACCCCGTCGTACCCCCAGCCGTGCCGGCCGGGGAAGGGACAGACGGGCATCAGCTCCACGTGCGTGACGCCGAGGGCGGTCAGGTGCCCGAGGCGGTCGGCGGCGGCGTCGAAGGTGCCCTCGGGGGTGAACGTGCCGATGTGCAGCTCGTACAGGACGGCGTCCTGGAGCGGGGTGCGCGGCGCACCGGCCCCCGGCTCGGGGAAGGCCGCGAAGTCGACCACCGCCGACAGGCCGTCGGGTCCGTCCGGGAGGCGCCGGCCGCGCGGGTCCGGGCGTGGAGCGGCGTCGCCGTCCAGCAGGAACCCGTACCGGCTGCCGTCGGCGGCCGGGGCCTGCGCGGTCCACCAGCCGTCCCGCTCCGGATCGCGCGCCATCTCGTACGTCGCGTCGTCGAGTCGCATGGCGACATGACCTGTCAGCGGTGCCCACACCTCGAACTGCACGGACGTTCCCCTCGTCTCCGGCGGTGTCCAGCATGCGTATCCTGCCCATCATTCCGGGCGTGGCGGGGGAGTTCTGGACACTCCGGCCCCGACGGGCCGACAATCACCCTGTGACGTCGAGTTTTGAGTTCCCGCCCTTCCCCGCGCCGCGGCTGTCCGACGCCGAGCGCGACCGGGCGCTGGGCCAGCTCAGAGAGGGCGCTGCCCTCGGAAAGCTGTCCCATGACACGTTCCTGCGCCGTATGGAACTCGCCCTGGTCGCCCGCCGCTCAGAGGACCTGGCCGTCCTCACCGCCGACCTCCAGGCACGCGAGGGCGCCGAAAGCCCGTGGACCCGTCGGCTGTTCGGCTGGGTGGGGCGGGTCTCCGCCGTCTCGGTCGGCGTCCGGCGCGCCTGGGCCGCGGAGAAGCTGCCCAAGCTGCTGCTGCCGCACCCGAGCGCGGCGGCCCTGCGGATCGGCCGCGACCCCGGCAACGGGCTGCGGCTCAGCCACGAGACCGTCTCGCGCGCGCACGCGGAACTCAGCATGCAGGGCGGGATGTGGGTGCTGAAGGACCTCGGCTCCACCAACGGCACCACGGTCAACGGGCGTCGCGTGACGGGCTCCGCGGTGGTCCGGGACGGCGACCAGGTGAGCTTCGGGAAGATGGCCTTCCGGCTCTCGTCGAGCTGAGGCCCGAGGCCGGCCGGCCGGGGTGCCGGGCCGTGGGCCAGGATGGCGGGCATGGAACACAGCCTGGAACGCAGTACGGGAGACCGTGCGGAAAACCGTGCGGAACACACACCTGTCGTGCGCCGCGCACGCGTCGGGGACCTGCCCCGCCTGGTCGAACTCATCCACGAGCACGTCGCGTACGAGAAGTCGGCCCCTCGGCCACCGGACCTCGCCGGGCGGCTCGGTCCGCAGCTGTTCGCCGAGGACTCCCGGCTGTGGGTGCTGCTCGCCGAGGCGCCGGACGGCTCGGTCGCCGGATACGCCGCATGCTCGGCCGAGTTCGCCTTCTGGGACGCCCGGCACCACCTCCACATGGACTGCCTCTACCTGGCCGAGGACGCCCGCGGCCATGGCCTCGGCGCCGCCCTGATGGACGGCGTACAGGGCCTGGCCCGCGAGCTCGGCCTCGACCAGGTGCAGTGGCAGACACCCGACTGGAACGAGGGCGCGATCCGGTTCTACGACCGGCTCGGCGCCACCGGTCTGCCCAAGCGCCGGTACGGCCTGCCCGTGGACCAGGTCCTGCCCGGACAACACACTTAGGTCGCCCGCTGGGCCGCCGTGAGGCGCTCGTACGTGGCCAGGACGGTACGGGACTGGTGTTCCACCTGGGTGGCCACCGGGACCCAGCGGGCCTGGAAGCGGGCCGCGAAGTCCTCGCACCATCCCGTGACCAGCCGGTCCAGCCCGGGCGCCGCCGGGTGGCCCTGTGCGCGCAGCACCCGCAGCAGCATCGCGGCGGCGCGCAGCGACATGCGCCGCCCGAAGGCGTCGATGCCGGCGATGTACGCCGCCGTGGCCTCGGTGGGAGCCGTGTCGCCGGTCCACGCGGCGGTGATCCGGGGGATCAGCGCGAGCGTCCAGTCGACCGCGCGCAGCAGGGCCGCCGCGGCCGGGTCCGCGTACGGGGGAGGCCCGGGCGGGATCCCGGCGCGGACGGCGGCGACGAGCACGGTGTCGGCGTCGAGCCGCGCGGCCAGCATCTGCAGGGCGCGGCGCGGGTCGGGGTGCGGGGCCGGATCGTCCACCAGGTCGGAGGCCCACATGGGGACTTCGACGATCGCGGTGGTGCCGGCGTACCGGTGGGCGTGGTACCAGGTGCTGAGCCGGGTGTCCTCGGGGTGGAAGGCCCCGGCGGCCTCGCTCCCCGGCTGCGGGATCACGAAGATCCCGGGCCCGGGGGAGGGCCAGCCGGCGGCGTCCGAGGCCCCGTTCTCCACCGGGATGCGCAGCTCTGCGGCCGATTTGCCGAAGGGCTCGGCGAGGCCGGGTACGTCGCGGGTGAGCTGGACCCAGGAGCCGCCGAGGTCGGTGGCGTGCAGGGAGACCTGGAGGACGGGCCGGAGTTCGTCGATGAGGGCGGTCAGGGCCAGGGTCTCGGGCGGCAGCCGGTCCGGGGTCAGTAAGGACGGCGCCCACTCGGGCTGTTCGGGCCCGGGGGGCCGGAAGAAGTGCCGGTGGTAGTCGAGGAGCGAGTACGGGCGGGGCGTGCGGTGCAGGTCCGCGCCGTCCGGGTCGGCGCAGAGCAGGAAGTGCCAGCCGCAGCCCGCGCGGGGGGCCGGCTCGTGCAGCAGGCGACGGGTGAGGGCGAGGACGGTGGCGCCGCCGACGGGCTCGTTGGCGTGGGCCCCGGCGACGACGAGCACGTTCCGTCCGGCCCCGGCCCCGGCCCCGGCCCCTGCCCCTGCCGGGCTGACGGGATCGATGGTGAGCAGCCAGAGGGGCTGCCCGGCCCGCGAGGTGCCGGCCTGTCGGAGCCGTACCTCGCGGGGGTGTTCGTCCACGAGTGCGCGGGCAGCCAGGGTGAGTTCGCGCGGTGTGGGATAGCACATGTCACGGAGGAGGGTCACAAGGGATGCCATGCCCGCCGCACCCCCCGCCTACTGCTCCACGGCCCCCGCACTTCCCCGAGCCCGAGCCGCCTCCACCACCGGCGAGACCCAAGACCGCTTCCCGGCCTTCCCTCCTCGCGCCTCCGCCGGCGGGGCTGAGGGGTCGGGGCCCGGCCCCCACTCCCCGCGCCTCAATCGCCGGCGGGGCTGAGAGGTCAGGGTCCGGCCTCCCCTCCTCGCGCCTCAATCGCGGGCGAGGCCGAGGCATCGGGGGCGCACCCCCACACCCCCTGTTTCAAAGGCGGTGAGGCCGGCTGTCGCGAGGCATCCCAGAAGTGTGCGCAGCGCAACCGTGCGCCAGGCGGGGCCGGATAGCCCGCAGGGCAATCTCAGCCCCGCCGGCGTGTGAGGCGCGGGGTGCGGGGCGGAGCCCCCGGTCTTTGAGCTCAGCCGGGCACGACCCGGCCCCCGGGCGGACGGCATCGGCCGAATCCAGCCCCGCCGGCGTGTGAGCCGCAGGGTGGGGCGGAGCCCCAGAAGGCCGGGCGGAGCCGGGGGGCGCCGGCGCGGCGGCGGCCGCGGACGGTTCGGTCGCCCCCGCCGGGTGCCCGGCCCGGCGCCTGGCCCGGCACCCGGCCCGCAGACGGCCCGGCGTCCCGCCCGGCGGCGCCCGCAGACAGCCCGGTCGCCCGCGCAGCGCCCCGCTCGGCGGCGGAATCACTGCTGGTGCAGGCCGCGGCCCGACAGGGTCAGGAAGGCTTCGCCTACCGCTTCCGACAGCGTCGGGTGGGCGTGGACGTGCCGGGCCACATCGCCCGGCTCCGCGTCCCAGCCCACGATCAGCTGGCTCTCCGCGATCATCTCCGAGACGTGTGGCCCGACCAGGTGCACGCCGAGGACCCGTCCGCCCCGCTCCGCGACCACCTTCACCGTGCCGCCCTGCCCGTGCACCATCCCCTTGGCCACCGCGGTCAGCGGCATCGAGTTCACCACCACGTCGTACGCCGCGGCCCGGGCCTGCTCCTCCGTCAGGCCGACGGCCGCGGTCTGCGGCGCCGAGTACGTCACCCGCGGCACCGCCGCGTAATCCACCGGTACGGTGGAAACCCCCGCCAAGGTCTCCGCCACCAGCAGCCCCTCCGCGAACGAGGCGTGCGCCAGTCCCAGCGACGGCGGCGGCAGCAGGTCGCCCACCACGTGGATCCCCGCAACGGCCGTCTCCAGCCGGGACCAGTCGGCCGGTTCCACGAATCCCCGCCCGTCGGTGGCCAGTCCGGCCGCCGCGAGGTCCAGCCCGTCGGTGACCGGGACCCTGCCGACCGCCACGAGCAGCCGCTCGGCCTTCAGCTCACGCAGCTCCCCGCGCGCGGTGCGCACGGCGGCCCGTACGACCCCGCCCTCCACCACGGCGCCTTCCACCACGGCGCCTTCCAGCCGGGCGCCCGTCTGCACGTCGATGCCGCGCTTCCTCAGACCCCGCGCCAGATGCCGGGACACGTCCACGTCTTCCAGCGGGACCAGCCGGTCCGCGGCCTCGACGAGGGTCACCTCCGCGCCCATGGAACGGTGGAAGGAGGCGTACTCCACCCCGATCGCCCCGCCGCCCAGCACCAGCACGGAGGCCGGCATGCCCGGTGCGAACAGTGCGTCGTCACTGGTCACCACCGTGCGCCCGTCCGGCTCCAGACCGGGCAGGACGCGCGGCCGGGACCCGGTGGCCAGCACGATCCCCCGGGCGGCCGTGAACTCCCGTCCGTCCTCCGTCCGGACGGACCGCGGCCCGGTCAACCGCGCGCCGCTGCGCACCACCCGCACCCCCGCGTGGTCCAAGTGCCCCTCCACGCCCTTGTGGTTGCGGGAGACGATGTCGTCGCGGGTGGCGGTCAGCGCCGCCCAGTCCACCGACTCCACGCTCGCCCGCACCCCCCAGCGCTCGCGCGCCTCGGCTATGCCGTCGACGAGTTCGGCCGCGTGCAGCATCGCCTTGCTCGGGATGCAGCCGCGGTGCAGGCAGGTCCCGCCGACCTTGTCCCGCTCGGCGAGCAGAACGCTCAGGCCGAGGGCGGAGGCGCGCAGTGCGGTGCTGTAGCCGCCCGTACCGCCGCCGATCACGATCACGTCCACAGTGCTGTCGTCATGGGTCATGTGCCCAGCCTGACCGGCCCGTTCCCCGCAGTCCAAGGAAATGATCTTCTGGACTCCATGCACGTTCTCTATGCTTCCCGGTCATGAGCCTGCGCCAGATGGAGTACTTCCTCGCCGTCGTGGAGGAGTCCTCCTTCACCCGGGCCGCCGACTCCCTCCACGTCACCCAGCCCGCTCTGTCCCACCAGGTCAAGGCCCTGGAGCGGACCGTGGGCGGCGCACTGCTGGAGCGCATGCCGCGCGGGGTCCGGCTCACCTCCATGGGCCGTGCCTTCCTCCCGCACGCACAGCTCGCCGTGCACAGCGCCCGCCAGGCCGAGCGGGCCGCCCGCGCCGCCGCGGGCGTGGCCGGCGGCGAACTGCACGTCGCGACCGTCCACGCGGTGGCCGTCGGCCTGCTCCCCGGCATCGCCGTGCGCTGGCGTGCCACGCACCCGGGGGTGTCGCTGGTGCTGCGGGAGTACGGCTCCACCGAGGCGCTGGAGGAGCAGCTCGAACGGGGTGTCGCCGACGTCGCCGTGGGCCCCGAGCCCAAGGAGTGGACCGGACCGCTGCTGCCGGTCGGCCGGGAGGAACTGATCATCGTCGTCCCCTTCGACGACCCCCTCGCCGGGCGGGGCACCGTCCGCCTCGGCGAGCTGGCCGACCGCGACTGGATCCGCTGCGCGATGGAACCGGTCGTGGAGGGCCGCCTCGTGCTCGACCTGGCGTGCGGCCGGGTGGGTTTCACCCCGCGCACGGTGCTGCGTACGGAACACACCTCGACGGCCGTACGGATGGCGGCCGCCGGGGTGGGCATCGTCATGGCCCCGGCCCACATGGTCCGCGGCGCGGTCGGCGAGGACTGCGTACTGCTCTCCCTCGACCCGCCGTGGCACCGGCCCCTCGCGGTCTTCTCCCGGGTCCCGCTGACCGGTGCGGCGGCGGCCTTCGCCGATCTAGTCGTCGCGGAGCAGGACCGCCACGGGCGAGAGGTCCAGTAGGCCGCCCAGGTCCACCTCGCCCTCGTACGCGGGCCCGGCCGTGGTCCCGTCCCCCTTCCCGTACGCGTCCTCCCGCGCGCCGCGCAGGCCCGGCAGCTGCGTCCACCGGCCCGGCGGCAGCGGCAGGGCGGTCCCGCGCCAGCCGCCCGCCCCCGCCAGCCGGTGCGAGAGGCGGGTGGCCACGGCCACCAGGCCGGGCGAGCGGGCGAACGCCAGGCAGTGCTCCGCCGCCGCGCCCCGGGCCGCCAGCGGGGCGTAGCCGGTGAACAGCCCGGGACGGTCCCGGCGCAGCCGCAGCAGGGCGGCCGTCAGCGCCAGCTTCTCCTCGGCCGGGCCGAGCGGCGCGGCCCCCCCGTCCAGCCGGGCCAGTGCCTCGCGGGGGAAGCGGACCGGGCGCCGGTTGTCGGGGTCCACCAGAGCCCGGTACTCGGTTTCGGCGCCCTGGTAGACCTCCGGGACCCCGGGCATCGCCAGGTGCAGCAGCGTCATGCCGAGGAGATTGGCGCGGGCCGCCTCCGCGAGCTCCGGCGGCAGGTCGAGCGGGCCGGGGGCGTATGCGGCCACGGTCGCCTCGTAGGCCTCGTCCCCGTCCGTCCAGCTGGTGCGCAGCGCGGCCTCGCGGACCCCCTTGAGCAGGGCCTCGGCCAGCCGGGGCGCGGCCTGCGGGACCTTTCCGAGGCCCAGCGCGGTCTGCCGGGCCGTCCACGCGAGCTGGGGGTCCGGTCCGGTGACCCCGTCCATCGGCTCCGGCGCCTGCGACAGCACCGAGATCCGGGCCCGCACGTCCGCGCTGCGCTTGGTGTCGTGCGTGGACAGCACCGTCCCGGACCCGGGCCACTCCCGGTCCAGGTGGCCGCAGTACGCGTGGAACTCCCCGGCCGACACCGCCGGCTGTCCCGGTTCGCCGCCGACCTCGGTGGCCGACAGCAGGGGCGCGTACCGGTAGAAGGCCCGGTCCTCCAGGGACTTGGCGCGCAGCGCGGCCGAGGTCTGGGCGAAGCGGGCGGCGAAGGCGGGATCGGTCAGCAGCAGTTCCCGTACGCCGGCCACCGCGGCCGGACCGGCCGCCGAGGCCGCCCGCTCCACGGCCTGCGGATCCGGCTCGGGATCGCCGGGGTACGGCCGGTAGACCGGATAGGCGATGAGCAACTCCCGGACCGCCACGATCAGTTCCTGACCTGCCTGCCGCTCCAGCGCGCTCAGCTCGGCGGCCAGGTCTCCGGTCAGCACCTCGCGCGCGCACGTCTCCGTCGTCCGCTCCCAGTCCGGAGAGCCCGTCGACTCCGCGTACCGGCGTGCCAGTTCGGCGGCGCCGTCCGGATCGGTGAACACCCCGTCCACCCGGTGCAGCGCGTCGTACCCGGTGGTCCCCGCCACCGGCCAGCCGGAGGGCAGCCGCTCGTGGCGGGCCAGGATCTTCTCCACCACCACCCAGCAGTGCGGTCCCGCCGCCGCCCGCAACCGCCGCAAGTACCCCTCGGGGTCGGCCAGTCCGTCCACGTGGTCGATCCGCAGACCCTCGGCCACCCCGTCCCGGACCAGCTCCAGCACCTTCGCGTGGGTGGCCGTGAAGACCTCCGGGTCCTCCACACGGACTCCGATCAGGTCGGAAATGGTGAAGAACCGTCGGTAGTTGAGGGCGGTACGGGCCTCCCGCCACCAGGCCGGCCGGTACCACTGCGCGGCCAGCAGCTCGGGCAGCGCCAGCCCGGCGGTGCCCTCCCGCAGCGGGAACTCCTGCTCCCCGTAGCGCAGGACCTCCCCGTCGGCCTCCAGGGCGCAGGACTCCACCGGCCCGGCGAGCACCGGCAGCAGCACCTGGCCGCCGCCCGCCTCCCAGTCGATGTCGAACCAGCGCGCGAACGGCGAGTCCGGTCCGTCCCGCAGGACCTCCCACAGCGGCCGGTTCAGCCGCAGGGGGGCGGGCACCGCCATGTGGTTCGGCACGATGTCGAGCACCAGGCCCAGCCCGTGCGCCCGGGCGGCCGCGCCGAGCGAGCGCAGCCCGGGCTCGCCGCCCAGTTCCTCGCGGACCCGGGAGTGGTCGGTGACGTCGTACCCGTGCGCCGAGCCGGGCACCGCCTCCAGCACGGGGGACAGGTGCAGGTGTGACGCGCCGAGCGAGGCGAGGTACGGTACGGCTGCCTCGGCCGCCGCGAAAGGGAACTCCGGACGCAGCTGGAGACGGTAGGTCGACGCCGGAGTGACAGGTGTCGGAACATCGAATTCCGCTTGGATGCTTGTCTGCGGCTGGCTCATGAGAACGTACGTACCCAGCCTGCCGGATTCCGTGCCATTACCCAATGCATCCGAGTGACTGCGCCGGGTTAGCGTTGCTCAAGTGGTTGGAACCGTCAACACCTATCGAAGAGTCATCGCCCTGACCGGCCCCCTACTCCCGCTCGTCTCGTTCCTCGCCCGACTGCCCGTCGCGATGTCCCAGTTCGGAAGCGTCCTGCTGGTCGCCCAGACCAGTGGATCCCTCGCCACCGCCGGCATCGTCGGAGGTACCCTCTCCGCCGGCCAGGTGGTCTTCGGCCCCGTCCTCGGCCGGCTCGCCGACCGCCACGGGCAGCGGCCCGTCGTACTCGGCGCCGCGGCCGTCAACGCCGTCGCGACCGCCGCCCTCGTCGCCGGCGCCCTGGGGGGCCTCGGCACGGTCCCGCTCGCCGCGATCGGCGCCGTCACCGGCGCCTCCGTACCGCTGATCGGACCGCTCGCCCGGACCCGCTCCGTGGCCCTGGCCCACCGGGCCGGGGCCGACGAGAGCGTGTTGGGCGCCGTCCACTCGCTCGAAGGCACCCTGGACGAGGTCTCGTTCGTCTTCGGACCCGCCCTCGTCGGCCTCGCCGCGCTCGTCGCACACCCGGCCGTCGCCCTCGGCGGCGCCGCCGGACTCGTCGCCGTCTTCGGTACCGCCTACGCGCTGCACCCGACCGCCACCGTCACCGGGGGCACCCCCGGACGGACTGTGGGGGACCGGGGCGCGCGGGCACGTACGAAGGGGGACCGGGCCGGCCGGCCGCGCGTGGTCCACGCCGTCCGGGGCTCGCTCGCCCTCCAGGGCGCCATGTTCGGCGCCTGTCAGGCCGGAATCGCCGCGCTCACCGCCCAGTTGGGCGTCCCCGGCCAGGCCGGGATCGTCTACGCGGCCATGGGCGTCGTCAGCGCGGCCGTGGGCCTCGCACTCGGCGCGCTGCCCGCCCGCGTCGGGCTGCGGCTGCGCTGGCGGGCCGCCACCTGCGCCGCGCTGGTCCTGTCCGTGCCGCTGCTGTTCACCGGCGCCCTGTGGCCGCTGTACGCGGTCGTCACCGTGCTCGGCGCGGCCTACGCACCGCACCTGATCACCGCCTTCGCGCTCACCGAGCGCGTCGTGGAACCGGCCCGGCTCGCCGAGTCGATGGCCCTCGCCGCCAGCTCGCTGGTCGCCGGGCAGGCACTCGCGCTCGCCGTCTCCGGGCGGCTCGCCGAGTGGTACGGGCCCGCCGGAGCCTTCTCCGTGGCCGTGGGGGCGGCCGGGCTGGCCCTGACCCTCGCCCTGGTCACCCGCGTGCCGTCCGCCCGCACCCGCGCCGAGGCCTTCCTCCCCGCACAGCGGACCGCCTCCCCGGCCCCCGCGGCCGGGACGGGGGAGCCCGGAGACGGCGAGGAGGCCGGGAAGGCCCCCGCCGCCGACGGGAACGGTGCCTACGCCGGGCGCTGAAGCACCACCAGGCACCGGCCCGCCAGCGCCACCCGGTCCCCGGCCGCATACTGCGGCCCGGTGCCGGGTGGCAGTACGTCCGGCCGGGCCGTGTCCACCACCAGCCGCCACTGCGCCCCGTGCCCCGCCGGAATGGTGAAGTCCTGTGGGTCGGCGCCCGCGTTGAACATCAGCAGGAACGAGTCGTCGGTGATCCGCTCCCCGCGGGTGCCCGGCTCGGAGATCGCCTCCCCGTTCAGGAACACCGTCAGTGCCCGCGCGTGCTGCGCCTGCCAGTCGCGGGCCCGCATCTCCTCGCCGTGCGGCGTGAACCAGGCGATGTCGGAGAGCTCGTCGTGCGTCCCCTCCACCGGCCGCCCGTGGAAGAAGCGGCGCCGCCGGAAGACCGGGTGGTCACGCCGCAGCCACACCATCCGCCGGGTGAACTCCAGCAGCGCGGGCGCCGGTTTGCCGGGCTCCGGCCAACTCACCCAGGACAACGCGTTGTCCTGGCAGTACGCGTTGTTGTTGCCGCCCTGCGAACGCGCGAACTCGTCGCCGTGGCTGAGCATCGGCACGCCCTGCGACAGCATGAGGGTGGCCGTGAAGTTGCGCATCTGGCGCTCGCGCAGCTCCAGGACCTCCGGGTCCTCGGTCGGCCCCTCCACCCCGCAGTTCCAGGAGCGGTTGTGGGTCTCGCCGTCCCGATTGCCCTCCCGGTTGGCCTCGTTGTGCTTCTCGTTGTACGAGACCAGGTCGTTCAGGGTGAAACCGTCGTGGCAGGTGGTGAAGTTGATGGAGGCCAGCGGGCGCCGCCCGTCGTCCTGGTAGAGGTCCGAGGAGCCGGTCAGCCGCCCCGCGAACTCCGCCAGCGTGCGCGGCTGCCCGCGCCACAGATCCCGAACGGTGTCCCGGTACTTGCCGTTCCACTCGGTCCACAGCGGCGGGAAGTTGCCCACCTGGTATCCGCCCTCGCCCAGGTCCCAGGGCTCGGCGATCAGCTTCACCTGGCTGACCACCGGGTCCTGCTGGACCAGGTCGAAGAACGAGGACAGCCGGTCCACCTCGTGGAACTGCCGGGCCAGCGTCGCCGCCAGGTCGAAGCGGAAGCCGTCCACATGCATCTCGGTGACCCAGTAGCGCAGCGAGTCCATGATCAGCTGGAGCACGTGCGGGGAGCGCATCAGGAGCGAGTTCCCGGTCCCGGTGGTGTCCATGTAGTGCCGGGGATCGTCCGCCAGCCGGTAGTACGAGGCGTTGTCCAGCCCGCGGAAGGACAGCGTCGGACCCAGGTGGTTCCCCTCGGCGGTGTGGTTGTAGACCACGTCCAGGATCACCTCGATACCCGCCTCGTGCAGGGCCCGGACCGCCGACTTGAACTCCAGCACCTGCTGACCGCGGTCACCCGACGCGTAGCCGTTGTGGGGGGCGAAGAAACCGATGGTGTTGTAGCCCCAGTAGTTGCTCAGCCCGTCGTTGACCAGTCGGTGGTCGTTGACGAACTGGTGCACCGGCATCAGCTCCAGCGCCGTCACCCCGAGCTTGGTCAGGTGCCCGATGACCGCCGGGTGCGCGAGCGCCCCGTACGTGCCGCGCAGCTCCTCCGGAAGGTCCGGATGGCTCATCGTCAGACCCTTGACGTGAGCCTCGTACAGCACGGTGTGGTGGTACTCGTGGCGCGGCGGCCGGTCGTTGGCCCAGTCGAAGTACGGGTTCACCACGACCGAGCTCATGGTGTGCGGCGCCGAGTCCAGGTCGTTGCGGGAGTCGGGCCGCCCGAAGTGGTAGCCGTACACCGCCTCGCCCCAGGCCACGCTGCCGCTGATGGCCCGCGCGTACGGGTCCAGCAGCAGCTTCGCCGCGTTGCAGCGCTGGCCGCGCTCCGGCGCGTACGGGCCGTGGACGCGGAACCCGTAGCGCTGGCCCGGCATGACGCCGGGCAGGTACGCGTGCCGGACGAAGGCGTCCGTCTCGCGCAGCTCGACGGCGGTCTCCGAGCCGTCGTCGTGGAGGAGGCACAGCTCGATGCGTCGGGCGGCCTCGGAGTAGACCGCGAAGTTGGTGCCGGCGCCGTCGTAAGTGGCGCCGAGCGGATACGCCTGTCCCGGCCAGACCTGCATAGATAACGACTCTTCCCATCCTGCTCCGGCTGATCCGGCTGGACCACGTCACTGCCAGATCTTCCCCGAAAGAGGCTCCTCACGCGTGGACTTGGGTTGGTCCCTCCGGGTGACCCGGAGAGCTGATATCCGGCTCGGCGGACTGTGTGGGCATCGGATAATGGGTCAACGGACAGCCGTTGTACGGGCCATCGGGCTGCACCGGGCCGCGCGCGCGGAGTACCCTTCCGTGATCACTGGAGACGGGCGTCCAGACGCAGAAGGCGGTGCACGGGTGAGCTCGGGAGGTCTGGAGCTGCCCCCTGGTGACAACGGTCACGAGGGCGGCCCGGCGGACGCCGCAGGCGCGACACCCGGTGGGGTGCCGGCCGGGGCGGTGTCGCTGGCCCCGCAGGCGACCGGGAGCGTCGCGCGGGCCGGCGCCGAGCTGGACTGGAGCGCGGAGGCCTGGAGCGAGGTCCGTACGCGGGCGCAGCGGGCGGGCCGTGCGTACATCTGGCTGAATCTCATCGAACAGCGGCTGCGCTCGGTGGTCGGCGCGGTGCTGCGGCCGGTCTACGAGCCGGTGCACGGCGGGGACGACTGGGTCGTCGCCGCCGCCGGGCCCGCCGGGCAGGAGTGGGTGCAGCGGGCCGTGGCGGTGCGCGAGGTCAGCCGGCGCAAGGGCTACCTGCTCGACTCGGCCGACGACAACGTGCTCAGCTTCCTGACGCTGCCGCAGCTACGGGAGCTGATGGTCCAGCACTGGCCCTGCTTCGAACCGTACTTCGACGACCGGCGCGAGATCGAGCTGGCACTGGACGAGCTGGAGGTCACCCGCAACGTCGTCTCCCGCAACCGGGCCCTTTCCCGGGCGGTGCTGGAGCAGGCGGAGCGGGCCTCGGCGCGGCTGCTGGAGGTGCTGGGCGGGGGAGCGGGAAGCCCGTCGGCGGACCGGCTGCCGATCGACGCCGTCGAGGACCTGGTGGGCGACCGGTACGCGGACGTCATCTCGGTCCACCCGGACCGGGTGCGGCTCCAGCGCCAGCTCCCGGCCGAGGACCTGTTCGGGGGCGCGCGACGGCTCGACGCCATCGGCATAGGGCTCAACCTGCTGGTCCAGAACTTCTCGGGGCGAAGACTCGTTCGACTCACGGAGGCCGGCTGCCGGGTGCGGCTGCTGTTCCTGAACCCGGCGAGCAGCGCCGTCAAGCGGCGCGAGCGGGAGCTCGGGCTGCGCAAGGGCGAGCTGAGCCGCTCGGTGGAGATGAACATCCTGCACGTCCGCCGGGTGCGGGCGGGCCTGCGCGATCCCTCGCGCTTCGAGATCCACGTGTTCGACGAGACCCCGCGCTTCACCGCCTATCTGGTGGAGGGCCAGTCCTCGGGCATCGCGGTCGTCCAGTCCTACCTTCGCCGGGCGCGCGGCATGGAGTCCCCGGTCCTGGTGCTGCGCGGCGGCGGCCGTGGCGTCCCGAAGGACGCCGACCACGGACTGTTCACGACGTACCGCGAGGAATTCGAATCGGTGTGGGAGGACTCCCGGCCGGTGTCGTGACAGCGGTGTCCGCGCCCCGGCCGCGGCCCCGGCGGACGGCTTGTCAGTGGCCCGTGGCAGGCTGAAAGCCGTTGACCGAGGGTGTACGGGGGGAAGGGCGCGTGATGGGGGACTGGTACGGCGGTGTGCTGATCGGGTTCGACCTGGAGACGACCGGCACGGAGCCGGGGGAGTCGCGGATCGTGACGGCGGCGGTGGTCGAGGTGCGGGGCGGTGAGGTGCGCGGACGGCGCGGCTGGCTCGCGGATCCGGGGATACCGATCCCGGAGGAGGCCGCGGCGATCCACGGGATCAGCACCGAGCGGGCGGTCGCCGACGGCCGCCCGGTGCGGGAGGTCGCGGACGAGGTCGCGCGGGCGCTGGTCGGGCACTGGCGGAGCGGCGCGGTGGTCGTCGCGTACAACGCGGCGTTCGACCTCACTCTGCTCTCCGCGGAACTGGCGCGGCACGGGCTGCCGTCGCTGGCCGACCGGCTGGGCGGTGCGGAGACCGGGCCGGTGGTGGACCCGCTGACCATCGACCGGGCCGTCGACCGCTACCGGCGCGGCAAGCGGACGCTGGAGGCGGTCTGCGGGGTGTACGGGGTCACGCTCGACGACGCGCACGACGCCGGGGCGGACGCGCTGGCCGCGGTGGAGGTGGCCCGGGCGATAGCCGCGCGCCACCCCGAGGTGGCCGCGCTCACCCCGGCCGACCTGCACGCCCGCCAGGGCACCTGGCACGCCCGCTGGGCCCGGGACTTCCAGTCCTACCTGCGCAGGCAGGGCACCCCGGACGCGGTGATCGACACGGCCTGGCCGCTGCGGGGTCTGGTCCCGGCGGGCGCCTGAGCGCGCGGCGAGGTGAAGACCCCCCTACCTAGCGCAGGAGCCAGTTCCGCGTCAGCTCCATGACCTCCGCGCGGCTGCGACCGCCGTGGTCGGCGGCGACGACGTAGCTGCCGATCCGCACCGAGAAGGTGAGCATGCAGCGGACCTCGACGTCGTCCTCGTCGTGGCAGAACTCGCCGAACAGCGAACGCAGGTAGTCCATCCGCCGGTTGTCGGCGCGCCGGAGCCGTTGCGCTACGGCGTCATCGCGCCGGGCCCAGTCGCGGATCGCGAGGTCGACCGCCACGCCTGTCATCGGCTTGTCCCCGTACGAGGCGACGATCGTGAACAGCCGGTCCAGCTTGGCCCTGGCGTCCCCGCCGCCGCTCTCGACCCGCTCGATCACCGCGTCGGTGACCTCGCGCTCCCACGTGTCGAGCATCTCGGTGAGCAGCGCGCCCCGGTTGGCGAAGTACCCGTAGAAGCCGCCCTTGCTGACGCCGAGCGCCTGCGCGAGCGACTCGATCCGGACGGCCTCGGGGCCCCCGGCGGCGAGCGCCCGCAGTCCCTCCTCGATCCATGTGCCGCGAGGCGTACGGGTCGTGCCCATGATGTGTCTCCGCTCACGTCTCACCCGTCTATACGGTGCCGTATAGACGGGGGCTAGTCTTCTTCTATACGGCATCGTATAGATAGGGGCCCGCTCATGAGACTGCCCAGAACCGCACACACCTCCCGTCCCTGGCGGATCCACGAGATCGCCGGCGACTTCCAGGTCGAGGACGTGTGGGCCCTGCCGACTCCAGGCGGTCCCGACGACCTCGCTCTGCTCGTGGACCAGTTCGCGCACGGCAAGGGGGATCCGGTCCCCTCCCCGGTGGGGCGCGCGCTCTTCGCGATCCGCTGGAAGCTCGGGGCACTGCTCGGCTGGGACAAGGCCGAGGACGGCGTCGGCGGGCGGCTGTCCACGCTGCGGGACCGGCTCCCGGCGGACCTCCGCGAGGGTCCCAGCGGGCCGGACCTGACGGCGGTTCCGTTCACCTCCGTCTACCAGACGCACGACGAGTGGGTGGCGGAGATGGGCAACCGGACCGTGCACGGGGTGATGCACATCGGCTGGGTCCCGGACGGGGCGGGTGGCTACCGAGGCCAGATGGCCGTCCTCGTGAAGCCCAACGGACGGTTCGGCGCCCTGTACATGTGGGGCATCAAGCCCTTCCGGTACCTGGGGGTGTATCCCGCGCTGATCCGGGGGATCGGGCGCGAGTGGCAGGCGCGCGCCGGCGAAAGGGCCGCGGGTTGACCGGGCCGACGGCTGACCGGGGCGACCGGGCTGACGGGGCCGACCGGGCGGGCCGACCGGGCTGATCGGATCCGGCGGGCCTACGCCGCCCACTCGTCGGTGTACTCGACGTGGATGTCCCGGGCGCGGGCGTCGCCGCAGCGCACCTGCACGCAGTAGTGCCCGTGGCGCGATCCGTCGCGGACGTGCCCGGGGCCCTCCTCGGCCACCTGCCGGAAGACGCCGGCGGTCGCGCGGAACACCTTCGCGCTGCCCGTCACGAACAGGGTCTCGGCGTGGAGGTGCTGGCGGAACACGTCGAGGTTCTCCGCGTGGTGGAGGGCCGCGTGGTCGATGTCCGGGTCCGCGACGGGCAGGGCGACGCTGTGAGGCCGGCCCGGGCCGAGCCGTCCTCGTACCTCCTTCCAGCGCGAAGGAGCGAACTGGAGCGAGTGGTGGAGCAGGACGAGGTCGAGCCCGCGTGACTCCGTGCCCGGGCGGGAACCCCGCAGCGGCAGATGGATCAGCGAGCGCGGTGAGGAGGCGGCCAGGGTCCACAGCCCGGCCATGAGCCGGGCGGACTCCTGGTCGACGTAGGCGTTCAGGTACCAGGCGTCGTCGAAGAGAACCGCCCGCTCCGGCGGCCGGGCGGGGCGGATCACCTTGAACTCGGCCGCGCCGAGGCGGGCCTGGTGGATGGTCAGGGGCAGCTTCATCAGAACGAGCTCCAGCGCGCTTCCCGGTCCCCCTCGCGCAAGGAGGTCACGCGGCGGCGGAATTCGGCCAGCGCCTTGGCGTTGGCCGGGGCGTGCTGGGAGACCCAGGCGCAACTGGCCGTCTCACGGGCCCCGCGCAGCACCGCACAGCCCTCCCAGTCGCGGACGTCCCAGCCGTACGCCCGCACGAACGCCTCGTAGGACTCGGTGGGCAGGCTGTACCGGTCGCGGGAGAGGGCCATCACCACCAGATCGTGTTCGCGCAGGTCGGCCGATACGGTCTCCAGGTCGACCAGGACCGGACCGTCCGGGCCGACGTGCACGTTGCGGGGCAGCGCGTCGCCGTGGATCGGACCCGGGGGCAGGTGCGGCACGAGTGCGGCCACCTCGTGGGCGTAGGCGTCGCGGCGGGCCCGCAGGTACGCCGCGTCCGCCGGGTCGATGGCGTCCGCGGCCAGCCGGAGCCAGCGTTCGACGCCGCCCAGCAGGTCCCGCGCGGCCAGCGGGAAAGGCGGCTGGGGCAGGGTGTGGACCTGCCGCAGCAGTACGGCGAGGTCCTCGGGGCCCGCGGGGCGCACCGCGTCCGGGAGCCGGTGCCACAGCGTCACCGGGTGCCCGGCCACCAGTCGGGGCTCCGGCTCGGCCGCGCGGACCGCCGGGATGCCGGCCCCGGCCAGCCAGTGCGCGACGGCCAGTTCACGCCCGGCGCGGCCGAGCAGCGCCGGGTCCGCGCGCCCCACCTTCACCACCAGGTCCCCGACCGCGAAGACCGCGTTCTCGCCCAGGGCCAGCAGCGCGGCGCCACCGCCCAGGCCGGCGGCCGCCAGGAGGTCCCTGGCCCGCGCCTCGTCCATGTCGTTCTCCGGATCCGGATCGTCGTGAATGCGCCAAGTCTCCCATCCGGGTGTGTGATGCATTGACGTGGCACCGGGCCCTGCGCACGATGACCGCAACCCGGCCGTCTGCGGGGAACGACCCGGACGACCCGCCGAGAAGGGGGTGAAGGTGAGCGCCGCCGCCCCCGTGCACACGGGCCGCCGGGCCGACCACGGAGCCTGGTTCCTGGTCCTGCCCGCCCTCATACCCATCTTGGTGCTCAGCGTCGGCCCGCTGCTCTACGGCATCGCCCTCGCCTTCACCGACTCCCAGTCCGGCCGGACCGCACCCACCCAGTGGGTGGGGCTCCGGGGCTTCCAGGACCTGCTCCACGACCGGCTGTTCTGGGAGTCGTTCCGGATCGGCCTGGTGTGGGCGGTCGGGGTCACCGTCCCGCAGTTCCTGCTGGCCCTCGGTCTCGCCCTGCTGCTCAACCAGAACCTCCGGTTCCGCTGGCTGGCGCGCTCGCTCGCGATCATTCCGTGGGCCATGCCCGAGGTGGTGGTCGGCATCATGTGGCGGCTCGTCTACCACCCCGACGCGGGGGTGCTCAACGAGACCCTCTCCGGCCTCGGCCTCGCCGGGGACACCGACTGGCTCAGCGGCCTCGCCACCGCCCTGCCCGCCGTGGTCGTCGTCGGCATCTGGGCGGGCATGCCGCAGACCACGGTCGCGTTGCTGGCAGGGCTCCAGAACACCCCGCACGAACTCCACGAGGCCGCGGCGCTCGACGGCGCCGGGGCATGGCGCCGCTTCCTGACGGTGACCTGGCCGGCGATCCGGCCGGTGGCGCTGTCCGTCTCCGCGCTGAACTTCATATGGAACTTCAACTCCTTCGCCCTGGTCTACGTACTGACCAACGGCGGGCCCGGCGGCCGCACCCGGCTGCCCATGCTCTTCGCGTACGAAGAGGCCTTCCGCTACGGCCAGTTCGGGTACGCCGCGGCCATGGGCTGTGTGATGGTCGCGGTGATCTCGCTCCTGCTCGCCGTGTACCTGGCCGGGCGGCTCAGGGGAGAGGACTCCTGATGGCGCCGCGCCGCGGGGTACGGGCCGCACGGGTCGTCCCGGCCTCCGGGGCCTCCGGGGCCTCCGGGGCCTCCGGGGCCTCCCGGGCCTCACGCGCCGCCCAGTACGCGGCGCTCGCCGCCTACCTGGTCTTCCTCGCCCTCCCGTTCCTTTGGCTGGTCTCCACCGCCTTCAAGCCCGCGCGCGAGCTCGGCAGTCTGCACCCCACCTGGATCCCCGCGGACCCGACCCTCGGCAACTTCCGCCAGGCCTTCGCCGAGCAGCCCCTGCTGCACGCGGCGCTGAACAGCCTGACCGCAGCGGTGTGCGCCGCCGTGATCGCGGTCGTTCTCGCCACTCCCACGGCCTTCGTCCTCGCCCGCCGGCGCGGGCGGCTGGCCACCGCCGCCACCGGCTGGGTCGTGGTCAGCCAGGCGTTCCCCTTCGTACTGGTGATCATTCCGCTGTTCCTGGTGCTGAAGAACCTGCACCTGGTCAACTCCGTGCCGGGCCTGATCCTCGTCTACGTCGTCTGGTCGCTGCCGTTCGCGCTGTGGATGCTGGTCGGGTACGTCCGGGCCGTCCCGCCGGAACTGGAGGAGGCGGCGGCGATGGACGGGGCCGGGCGGCTGCGCACCCTCGTGTCGGTGGTCGCGCCCCTGCTGGCGCCGGGGATCGTGGCCACCGCGCTCTTTGCCTTCATCACCGCCTGGAACGAGTTCTTCTTCGCCCTCGTCCTCCTCAAGACCCCGGAGAAGCAGACCTTGCCGGTCGTCCTGACCCACTTCCTGGGCGCCGAGGGCGCCGCCGACCTCGGCCCGCTCGCCGCCGCGGCCTTCCTCGCGACCCTGCCCTCCCTGGTGGTCTTCTCGGTCATCCAGAAGCGGATCACCGGCGGCATGCTGGCCGGGGCGGTGAAGAGCTGATGAGGATCCGCAGGTGGCGGGCCGTGGCCGGGGTGCTCGCCCTGGTGGCCGGGCTTCTCGGCGGATGCGCCGCGCCAGGGGAAGTGGCCGACGGGGTGGTGCGGCTGCGCTTCCAGTCGCTCGCCTGGCAGAAGGAGTCCGTCGACGCCAACAAGGCCCTGGTCGCGGAGTGGAACGCCGCCCACCCCGAGGTCCAGGTCCAGTACGTCCAGGGCAGCTGGAGCAGCGTCCACGACCAGCTGCTGACCTCCTTCGAGGGCGGCGAGGCTCCCGACGTCATCCACGACGCCTCCGACGACCTCGCCGATTTCGCCTACGGCGGCTACCTCGCAGACCTGCGTCCCCTGCTCTCCGACCGGCTCAAGACCGATGTCCCGGCCGCCTCCTGGGAGTCCGTGACGTTCGGTGGCGAGGGCGGCGTGTACGGAGTCCCCTTCCTCCAGGAACCCAGGGTCCTGATGGCCAACACGGAGCTGCTGCGCGCCTCGGGGGTCCGCATCCCCACCCCCGAAGCCCCCTGGAGCTGGGAGGAGTTCCGTACGACCGCCCGGCAGCTCACCGGCGAGGGACGGTACGGCGTGGCCTGGCCGCTCAAGGACCCGGTCTCCGCCACCCTCAACCTCGGCCTGTCCGCGGGGGGCCGGCTCTTCCACCGCGACGACGCGGGGAAGGCAGTCCTCCGCTGGTCCGAGGGCGACGCCGTGGTTCCCGCCACCATCCGGGCCCAGACCGGGACCGACCACAGCGCCTCCCGGGCCACCCTCGGCATGGGCGGGTCCGACACCCTGCCCGGTTTCTTCGGCGGCCGGTACGCGATGGTGCCGCTGGGGTTCTCGTACCGCCAGCAGATCGCGCGGCAGGCGCCGCCAGGCTTCGCCTGGCAGGTGCTGCCGCCGCCGGCGGGGGCGGACGGCCTCGGCGGGCCGATGCAGGGGGTGAGCCCGCAGACCCTGTCCATCGCGCGGGACAGCCCGCACAAGAAGGAGGCGGCGGCCTTCGTCGACTTCCTGCTGAGCCCGGCCAACATGGTCCGCCTCGCCCGTGGCGACTGGATGCTGCCGACCGGCACGCAGGCACTGGCCGACCCCGCCCTGTGCACCCCGGAGCTCGGCTGGGCCGTCGGCGCGGCTCTGGCGGGCGGGCTGCGTCCCGCGCCCGCCCAGTCGGTGCGCGGCTATCCCGAGTGGAAGGACAAGGTCGCGACGTCGGCGCTCCAGGAGTTCTACAGCGGGGCCATCGATCTGGCGGAGCTGGAGAAACGCCTGGTGGAGGACGGGAACCGGGTGCTCGCGAGGTACCAGAGATGAATTCACATTGCACGAGACGTATCGTCTCGTTAGTGTTGAGGCATGACCTCAGCCAAGCCCGCACACATCGCCATGTTCTCCATCGCCGCCCACGGGCACGTGAACCCGAGCATCGAAGTGATCCGGGAACTCGTCGCCCGGGGCCACCGCGTCAGCTACGCCATCCCCGCCGCCTTCGCCGAGAAGATCGCGGAGGCCGGTGCCACGCCGGTCATCTGGACCTCCACCCTCCCCACCGACGACGACCCCGAGGCGTGGGGCACCGAGCTCATCGACAACCTGGAGCCCTTCCTGAACGACGCCGTACAGGCGCTCCCACAGCTCGCGGCCGCCTTCGAGGGCGACGAACCGGACCTCGTCATCCACGACATCACCGCTTACCCGGCACCCGTACTCGCCCACCGCTGGGGAGTCCCCGCCGTCTCCCTCTCGCCGAACCTGGTCGCCTGGGAGGGGTACGAGGAGGAGGTCGCCGGGCCGATGATCGCCGAGCTGAAGGCGTCGGAGCGCGGACAGGCGTACTACGCCAGGTTCGCCGCCTGGCTGACCGAGAACGGCCTCGGCGGTGATGTCGACCGCTTCCAGGGCCGCCCGCGCCGCAGCCTCGTCCTGATCCCCCGGGCGCTCCAGCCGAACGCCGACCGCGTCGACGAGTCCGTGTACACCTTCGTCGGCGCCTGCCACGGCGACCGCGCGGCGACCCAGGGGCGCTGGCAGCGCCCGGAGTCGGCCGGGGACAAGAAGGTGCTGCTGGTCTCGCTCGGCTCCGCCTTCACCAAGCAGCCCGCCTTCTACCGCGCCTGCATGGACGCCTTCGGGGACCTGCCCGACTGGCACGTGGTCCTGCAGATCGGCAAGTTCACCGACGAGGCCGAGCTCGGTCCGATCCCCGCCAACGTCGAGGTCCACCGCTGGGTTCCCCAGCTCGACATCCTGCGCCAGGCCGACGCCTTCATCACCCACGCGGGCGCCGGCGGCAGCCAGGAGGGTCTCGCCACCGCCACCCCGATGGTCGCCGTCCCGCAGGCCGTCGACCAGTTCGGCAACGCCGACATGCTGGCCGCGCTCGGCGTGGCCCGGCACGTCCCGATGGACCAGGCGGACGCCGCGACCCTGCGGGAGGCGGTGCTCGCCCTCGTGAAGGACCCCGAGGTCGCCGCGCGGGCCGAAGCCGTCCGCGCGCAGATGGCCGGCGAGGGCGGCACGCGCCAGGCCGCCGACCTCATCGAGGCCGAACTGCCGTAGGGGGCGCCTTGCCTGCACCACGGAAGGCCCGACCCGGTGACTTCGCCCGGTCACCTCCGGTCAGCAGGCGATCGTGACCCACTTGTGCACGGGGAAGGTGCGGGTGGAGGTGTCCCTGACGCTCGACAGGATGTCGAGTTCGGCGCCGGTGGGCGGGGCGATCAGCCGGAACGTCAGCCAGGCATCACCGCTGGAGTCGGCGGCGCCGGACGCTCCCGAGGTGTAGCCCTTCCGGCCGGGGATCCAGTAGTCGGCCCAGACCGGCTGCCCCGCGAAGCGGGGCGCGTCGAAGGGGTAGTGCGAGAGGTGCACGGTCACGTCCTCCGCGCGCACCCAGACTGGCCGTCCGCCGATGCGGAGATTGATGCTGGTGCACTGCTGGAAGACAGTGGCGTAGGCGTGGGGGTACCACTGCTCGGCCCCGCTCGTATTGTCCCGCGTGCAGTGGAGCAGGGTGTGCGTCAGCGTGTTGCTGTAGGAGGTGCCGTCGGTCCAGACGACCTCGTAGCTGAGGCTCAGCGTCGAGTCCGCGGGCGGGCGGTCCACCGTGTAGTTGAAGGCGACGTTTCCCCTGACCGGGTCGAACCGGCCGAAGAGAGTGCCGTACTTGCTGGTGCCGGGGATGGTGTAGACAGCGGTGATCTCGGAGTTGGCGGGGTCGTGTCCGACGGCCTCCAGGTTCAGGGTGATCCGGTCCACGGGTACGGCGATGGCCGCCGTACCGCTCCCGATGGTGTCCGTACCGCAGTGCTGGTCCACGTAGGCCGCCACCGGCCCGTCCAGGCCGGCATGGGCGGGCGACGCTCCGGCGGCGGTCACGCCGACGAGTACGGCCAGACTCGCGATCAGTGCTCTCCAGGTTCTCCAGGCTCTCCAGGTCATCGCGGATGCTCCCCCAGGTGGTCGGTGCCGACGGTGCTCTCCACTTGCGGCGGCAGAGACGCCGGCGCGGTGCACCCGGTTCCGGCTCGGTCCCGGCGGAAGGACCACGTGCGCCCGCCGGGGAATACGGGACAGCCTCTAGGGTTGGCCCATGGCGAAGAAATACGCGGCGCTGCTGCGCGGCATCAATGTCGGCGGGAGCAAGAAGGTTCCGATGGCGGAGCTGCGCTCCGTGCTGGAGGGGCTCGGTCACGGAGACGTGCAGACGTACCTTCAGAGCGGAAACGCCGTCTTCAGCAGCACGAAGAAGGACCCGACGGCGCTCGCCCGGGAGCTGGCGGCGGCCATCGAGGCCCACTTCGGCTTCCCGGTCGCGTGCCTGGTGATGGACGGCGCGTACCTGCGCGCAGTGGCCGGGGCCTGCCCCTTCCCGGCCGCCGAGCTGGAGGGCAAGCAGCTGCACGCCACCTTCCTCTCCGCGCAGCCCGGCCCGGAACGGTTCGCCGCGATCGACGGGGCGGCGTACCTCCCGGAGGAGTACCGCATCGGCGACCGCGTCATCTACCTCTACGCCCCGAAGGGCCTGGGCCGCTCCGAACTGGCCCCGGCCCTGCTCAAGCCCTCCGTCCTCAAGGGCATCGACGCCACCAGCCGCAATTGGAACACCGTCGCCAAGCTCGTGGAGCTGACCCGGGATTGAGCGGGCGCGCGCGGGTGGTTCTGGTCATTCACCCGCGCTGCGGGCGGACCGGCGGTGGCCGCCCGTGGCGGAGGACCGGGCTGATGAGGGGGGCGGGAGGGGAGCGGGGAGGGGAGCGGGGCCCTGCGCGGAACCGGCCAGAGAATGCGGCCAGGGGCCGTTGGCCGTATCGCGCCCTTCCCCGTCCCATCTGTTCGTGGTGACATGTGCGTGCCCAATTCAGGGCCGGTCCGCACGAATGGAGAAAAGAAGATGCTGCTCCGCAGACTCACCGTCGGTGCGGCGGTGGCGGTGTTATCGGCCGTGGCCGCACCCGCGCAGGCCGATGCCGTATCCGATGCCACGTACCCGCCCGGGAGAATCACGGTCGACGTGGTCGGAGTCAACGGCTCGGGGTGTCCGCAGGGGACCGCGGACGTGGCCGCAGCCTCCGACAACACCGCCTTCACCGTCACGTACAGCAACTACCTCGCCCAGGCGGGAGCCGACACGGGCGGTACCGAGTTCCGCAAGAACTGCCAGCTCGCCCTCCGGATCCACGTGCCCCAGGGCTTCACCTACGCCATCGCCCGCGCCGACTACCGCGGCTTCGCACACCTCCAGCGCGGGGCCTACGGCCAGGAGCGCGCGAACTACTACTTCCAGGGCTCCGCGCAGACGGGCCGCACGACCCACCAGTTCAACGGCCCGTACACGGACAACTGGCAGGCGAGCGATCAGACGGAGTACGCCGACCTGGTCTGGGCACCGTGCGGCGAGGAGCGCAACCTCAACGTCAACACCGAACTGCGGGTCTACGCGGGGACGTCGAACCCGCAGGCCTTGAGCTTCATGAGCATGGACTCGACGGACGGCAGCGTCAGCACGGTCTACCACTTCGCTTGGAAGGAATGCGCCGCGGTCTGACACCGGCAGCCCGACACCGAGTGAGTGCAGGAACCCGACTCATGGCCAGGAGTGACAACGATGTCTCATTCCCTGTCTCGTACCCTGCTCACCATCGGCGCGGCCGCCGCGCTGATCGCCACGGCGACGCCGGCCGGTGCCGCCGGTCACGGCCCGCTGATCACGGCGCCGCCGGACAAGATCGTGATCGAGCTCGCCACGGTCAACGGATCCGGTTGTCCGGAAGGCACCGCCGAAGTGGCCGTCGCACCGGACAACACCGCCTTCACGGTCACCTACAGTGAATACCTCGCGCAGGTCGGCCCCGGCGCCCCGCCCACGGCATTCCGCAAGAACTGCCAGCTCAATCTCCGCGTTCACGTACCTTCGGGTTTCACCTACGCCATCGTCCAGGCGGACTACCGCGGATTCGCATTCCTGCAGCCCGGCGCCTGGGGTCAGGAACGGGCGAACTACTACTTCCAGGGAATGCCCCAGACTTCCCAGCGGACCCATCAGTTCAACGGGCCGTTCAACGACAACTGGCAATCGACGGACAAGACGGAATACGCCGATCTGGTCTGGGCGCCGTGCGGAGAAAAACGCAATTTCAACATCAATACCGAACTGCGCGTGAATGCGGGCACCTCCAACCCGCAGACGTCCACCAGCTTCATGGCCATGGACTCCACGGACGCCAGCGTCAGTACCCTCTACCACCTCGCCTGGCAGGTGTGCCCGACGCCTTAGCCGTCAGACGGCCAGCGCGTCCAGCAACTCCAGCTCCCGCGCGGTGAGCCGGACCGTCACCGCGTCCAGGTTCTCCGCCAGGTGGACGGGCGAACCCGTGCCCGGAGTGGGGCACAGTACGGGCGAGCGGTGCAGCAGCCACGCCAGCGCCACCTGACCCGGGCTCGCGCCGTGCGCCGACGCCACCGCGCTGACGGCGGCCGCGCTCTCCCTGGTCAGGGAGCCGCTGCCCAGGGGGTAGTACGGCAGGAAGGCGATCCCGCGCGCCTCGCACAGCGCGAGCACCTCGGCCGCGCCTCGGTCCAGCAGGTTGTACGCGTTCTGGACCGAGGCGACCGGGACCGACTCCAGGGCCGCGCGCAGCTGCTCGGCGGTGACCGTGTCCAGCCCGATGTGCCGGATCTTGCCCTCCTCGCGCAACTGGGCCAGCGCGCCCAGCTGTTCCGCCATCGGCACCGCCGGATCGAAGCGGTGCAGCTGGTACAGGTCGATGCGCTCCACGCGCAGCCGCCGCAGACTCGCCTCGCACATCGCCCGCAACTGCTCGGGGCGACCCGCCACGTGCCACTGGTCCGGGCCGGTGCGCACGACCCCGCCCTTGGTGGCGACGACGAGCAGCTCCCCGTACGGGTGCAGGGCGTCGGCGATCAGCTCCTCGGCCAGGTCGGGGCCGTAGTTGTCGGCGGTGTCGATGAGGGTGATCCCGCGTTCCACCGCCGTGCGCAGCAGCTCACGGGCCTCGGCGCGCCCGCCGCGCGGGCCCCAGTAACCGGGGCCGACCAGGCCGCCCGTACCGAAACCGAGCCGCCGCACGGGCAGGTCCCCACCGAGAGCGAATACCTCGTTCACCATGCCCCGACCGTAACGCGGGACACCGGATGTGCCACGCTCGGGGCATGCGTTACATCATCATCGGCGCGGGCGCGGTAGGCGCCACCATCGGCGGACGGCTCGCGGAGGCGGGCGGCGAGGTCGTCCTCGTCGCGCGCGGCGCGCATGCGGAGGCCCTTCGGGCGGACGGACTGCGGCTCACGACGGCCGACGGGACCCGGGTGCACCGGCCCTCCGTGGTCACCGGGCCGGCCGAACTGGGCGAACTGCGGCCGGACGACGTGCTGTTGCTGGCCGTGAAGACGCAGGACGCGATCGCCGCGCTGGATGCGTGGGGCGACGCGGAGGTCGCGGGCGGCGGGACGGCGGCGCAGCGGCTGCCGGTGCTGTGCGCGCAGAACGGTGTGGAGAGCGAACGGCTGGCGCTACGGCGCTTCGCGCGGGTGTACGGGGTGTGCGTATGGCTGCCCTCCACCTTCCTGGAGCCGGGCGTGGTCTCCGCGCTGTGCGCGCCGCTGACCGGCATCCTGCACGTGGGCCTTGCGGCGGGCGGCACGGACGCCGTGTCCCGCGCGGTCGCGGCGGACCTCGGGAAGGCCGGCTTCGAGGCGCCGGTGGTCGAGGACGTGATGCGGTGGAAGTACGCGAAGCTGCTGGGGAACCTGGGCAACGCGATCCAGGCCACGACGGGGCCCGAGCCGGACGCCGCGAAGGCGGCGCTGCTGGGGCGGGCCGTCGCCGAGGCGAAGGCCGCCTTCGCGGCGGCGGGAATCGCGTACGCCTCGGAGGCCGAGCAGGCGGAGGCGCGCGACGGCAAGGTGAACCAGCCGCCGGAGGTTCGGGGCGGGTCGTCGTGGCAGAGCCTGGCGCGGGGGACGGGCTCTGTGGAGGCCGACTATCTCAACGGGGAGATCTCTCTGCTGGGCCGCCTGCACGGAGTTCCGACGCCGGTGAACGACGTCCTGCGGCACGCGGCGAACATCTTCGCCCGCGAGGCCCTTCCTCCGGGCGCGATGTCCATCACGGACCTGACGGTCCTGGCGGACGAGGCCGCGGCCCGCGTGTAGCCCGGCGCAGCCGCTGCGCGGGGCTACTTGGGCGCTGCCCGGACCTGCGCCTCAATCGCCGGCGGGGCTCCCCATCCGGGCTCCGCCCCGCGCCCCGTGCCATCGCCGGCGGGGCTGGATTCGGCTGATGCCGTCCGCCTGGCTGGGGCTGGGTTGCCCGCAGGGCAATTTCAGCCTCGCCGGCGTTTGAGGCGTGGGGGTCCCCCCGGACGGAGTCTGGGGGAGGGTCCGGGGCGGAGCCCCGGGACACGGAGCCGCATCTGGCCCTGGCGGGTCAGGCCGTCAGGGCCGGAAGCCTCGCGGGAGCAGCGGCGGCGGCCTCGTAGCGGCGCAGCAGCAGGCGGGCGAGTTCCGGGGCGGCGCCCAGGACCGGGGCGATCACGTCCGCGCCCGCGGCTTCGGCGCCCGCCGCGATGCGGTCCGGAAGGCGCCCCGGGGCGATGACGTAGGGCGCCACCGCCACCCGGGCGAAGCCCTCGGCGCGCAGGGCCCGTACGGCATCCTCCGTACGGGGAAGAGCAGCGGAGGCGAACGCAGGCCGCACGGCGCACCAACCGGTGTGCCGCCACTCCCGCGCGGTTTCAGCGATCGCTGCGATCGCCTCCGGGTCTGTGGATCCGGCGGACGCGAGCACCACCGCGGTGGTGGCGCGGTCCGCCGGGGTGAGTCCGGCCTCGGCCAGCCGGCGTTCGAGGGCCGAGACGAGGAGCGGGGACGGGCCGAGGACATCGGCCACCCGGACCGACAGCCCCGGCAGCCGGGCCGTCGACTCGGCCAGCGCCGCCGGGATGTCGGACTTCGCGTGGAACGCCCGCGTCAGCAGGAGCGGGAGGGCCACGACGTCCCGTACGCCCGAGAGGTACAGCGAGGACAGGACCTGTCCCACGGACGGGGTGTTGAAGTCCAGGAACGCCGTCTCCACCCGCAGCCCCGGCCGCAGCGTCCGGGCCCGCCGGGTGAGGGCGTGCACGGTCGCCGCGTGCCGCGGGTCGCGGCTGCCGTGGGCGATGACCACAAGTGCCGGTGCGGGGGACACGGGAATCACCTGACCAGCAGGCCGCGGCTGCGCAGTACCCAGCGTTCGACCGGGCTGAAGATGAGCAGGTCGATGGCGATGCCGACGACGAGGATCAGGATGATCGCGAGGAACACGCCGGGGAGGTCGATGTTGTTGCGGCCGTTCTCCAGGAGCTGGCCCAGGCCCAGGCCGAGGTCGGGGGAGCTGGCGATGATCTCGGCGGCCATCAGGGAGCGCCAGGAGAAGGCCCAGCCCTGCTTGAGGCCGGCGAGGTAGCCGGGCAGTGCGGCCGGCATGACGACGTGGCGGGCCCCGCTGAGGCCGGTGGCGCCCAGGGTGCGGCCGGCCCGCAGGTAGAGGGGCGGGATCTGGTCGATGCCGGAGACGAGGCCGTTGGCGATGGAGGGGACCGCGCCCAGCAGGATGACCGTGTACATCATGGCGTCGTTGAGGCCGAACCAGAGGACTGCCGGGGGGACCCAGGCGACCGAGGGCAGGGACTGCAGGCCCTGGAGGATCGGGCCGATCGCGGCGCGGACGAACTTCACCCGGGCGACGAGCAGGCCGAGCGGGGTGCCGATGGCCAGGGCCAGCAGGAAGCCGAGCAGTCCGCGCGAGACGCTGGTCCAGACGACGTCCAGGAGCGTGCCCCCCAGCCACATGCCGGCCAGGCTGTCCCACACCGCGGAGGGGGCGGGGAGCTTGGTCTCCTCGGTGACCTTCGCCGAGACGAGGATCTGCCAGACCAGGAGCACGAGGCCGATGGCCAGGAACGGCGGGAGGACCTTCTTGAGGAGGATCTCGCGGACCGGGGTGCGGTGGGTCTGGACCGCGTCCAGGGCGTCCAGGCCGGCTTCCAGGCCCGCCAGGTCGTCCTGCTTGCCGGTGGCCGTGGTCTTGGGGGCGGTGTCAGTGCTGGCCATGGCGGCGGATCTCCCCACGCAGGTGTTCAGTGATCTCAAGGGACAGCTCCGCGACGTCCGCGTCCTCGATGCGGCGCGGCTGGGGGATGTCCACGGTCCATTGCTTCGCGACCCGGCCGGGCCGGGAGGAGAGCAGGACCACGCGCTGGGCCAGGCGCACGGCCTCGCGCACGTTGTGCGTGACGAACAGGACGGACAGCGAGCCCGCGGTGGAACCGCTGTTGTTCGAGGCCTCCCAGACGCGGGTGAGTTCGCCGTGCAGGACGTCTCGGGTGATGGCGTCGAGGGCGGCGAACGGCTCGTCCATCAGCAGTAGTTGGCTGTCCTGGGCGAGTGCCCGGGCCAGGGCCACGCGCTGGCGCATACCGCCCGACAGTTCGTGCACGCGCTTGCCGTAGGCGCCGGTGAGCCGGACCAGCTCGAGCAGCCGTTCGGCCTCGGGCTTGCGGTCGGTCTTGGCCACCCCGCGCAGGCGCAGGGCGAGTTCGATGTTCTTGCCCGCGGTCAGCCACGGGAAGAGGGCGTGTTCCTGGAACATGAGCGCCGGACGGCCGCCGGGGGTCTGGATGGATCCCGTGGAGGGCTTGTCCAGGCCCGCGACCAGGTTCAGCAGGGTGGACTTGCCGCATCCCGAGGCCCCCAGGATGGTGACGAACTCTCCGGGAGCGACATCGAGGCTGATGTCGTCCAGGACGAGCTGTGATCCGGCCGGGCCGGAGAAGGACTTCGAGACGTGCTCGATGCGCGCGGCGTGTGTCTGCTGCGCTGCGATGCCTTCGGCAGCCTTGGCGAGCGTGGTGGCCATGGTCGTCACCTCCTGGGGATGCTGGATTTCGTGGTTACTTGGCGCCGAGACCGGCGTCGGAGACCTCGGGCTTGCCGGCGGCCTTCAGGACCTTGTTCAGCAGCGTCAGGTCGTAGATCCCGGCCAGGTCGGGCTGTTCGATGAGCTTGGCCTTGACCGCCCACTCGGACTGGGTCTTCAGTGTCGAGGCCAGCGGGTCGTCGGTGACCGCGATGCTGGGCCACGCAGGGTCGATGATCTTCGCGTCGAGGGGCTTGCCGCTGTCGGCCGCCAGTTTGGCGTTGGCGGAGGCCTTCGCCTTCTCCGGGTTGGCGTTGATCCACTCGTTGGTCTTCACCGTGCCGGTGAGGACGGCCTCGACGACGTCCGGGTGATCCTTGAGGAACTTCTGCGACACGATGACGTTCGTGATCACGAACTTCTTGTCGGGCCACAGGGTGGTCTCGTCGAGGAGGACGGAGCCGCCGTCGGAGACGAGTTTGGAGGCCGTGGGCTCGGGCACCCAGGCGCCGTCGATCGAGCCCTGCTTGAAGGCGTCGGGGGTGACCTTGTTGTCCGTACGGACGACGGAGACGTCGCCCTTGCCGGACTCCGCGTCGACCGACCAGCCCTTCTGGGAGATCCAGTTGAGGAACGCGACGTCCTGCGTGTTCCCCTTCTGCGGGGTGGCGATCTTCTTGCCCTTGAGGTCGTCCAGGGTCTTGATCTTGTCCGGGTTGACGACCAGCTTCACGCCGCCGGAGGCGGAACCGGAGATGATCCGCAGGTTGGAGCCCTTGGACTTGACGTAGGCGTTGATCGACGGGGAGGGGCCGATGAAACCGATGTCGAGAGAGCCGCCGTTGAGGGCCTCGATCTCGGACGGGCCGGCGTTGAAGGACTGCGGCTTGATCTTGGTGGCGCCCAGTTCCTTCTCGATCAGGCCTTCCTGGAGGCCGACCAGAGCGGTGGCGTGCGTCAGATTCGGGAAGTACCCGACACGGACCTCGGAGGCGGACAACTTCTTGCCGTCGGCCGCGGCGTTGGCCTTCGTGCCCTCTGTCTTCTGTGCCTGCGAGCCGTAGCCGCAGGCGGCGAGCGCGCCGATCAGCAGCGGCAGGGCGGCCGCGGCAACGACGCTGCGGCGCAGGGTGGTCCGGGTGGTGCGGATGGCAGGCACGGGAGGACTTCCTCTCGTGACGTGGTCATCTCATGACGCACGTCTTCGTCTGTGGAGCAGGGGCAGGTACAGCTCACGGGGGGCGCGCATGCGGTGCGCGTACGTCATCGCGCACATCGCGCCACCCCTCCCTGGCCGCTGCCGAGGACGCCGCTGCCTACGCGGCCGCCCTCCTTCGCGAAGGTGGAGTAGATGTCGGGAAGCATGGGCTAGAAGTCCCACCCTTCCTCGTCCGCCTGGATGGTGGTCTCGGCCTTCGACGCGAAGGATTCGCCTGCCATGCCTGCCGCGAGGGTAGTGCCGTCGGCGGGGTCGATCAGGAGGAAGGACCCGGTGCGGCGGGAGTCGGCGTACGCGTCGAGCGCGAGGGGTTCGGCGGTACGCACGACGAC